>JANNPN010000344.1:0-6366 GCA_031400185.1 Polyangiaceae bacterium | reverse complement strand
GAACGCGAAGCCTATAGACTTGCGGACGAATTAAATAACGCATCGTTTGCCCTGGGACCACTTGCAAGCGCGATCCCCGCCGGGGCTCTTAGCTCATCTGGAGACCTACTTATATACCGCACTCAGGATATACCGACAGCTCCGCCGTCTCGACGCGGCGCCCGGCGGCGTGGAGGTCGCGTATCGCCCCTCTGGCGACGACGCGCTGCTCGTCGAGTACGGACCGCCCGTCCTCGATCTCCGTCTCCGCTTCCGCGTCCACGCGCTCATGACCTGGCTCGAGGCGGCGCGGATCCCGGGCATCATCGACCTCACGCCTGGCATCCGCTCGCTGCACGTGCACGTCGACGCCCGCGTGCTGCCGCTCACGCGCCTCCTCGAGACCGTGATCGCCGCCGAGCGCGAGCTTCCCGCAATCGACGCCATGGAGGTCCCGACGCGCATCGTCCACCTGCCGCTCTCGTGGGAGGACGAGGCGACGCTGCTCGCGATTCGGAAGTACATGCAGATCGTCCGGAAGGACGCGCCCTGGTGTCCGAGCAACATCGAGTTCATCCGCCGCATCAACGGCCTTGGCTCCGTCGACGAGGTGCGGGAGATCGTCTTCGGCGCGAGCTATCTCGTGCTCGGTCTCGGCGACGTGTACTTGGGCGCGCCGGTCGCGACGCCGGTCGACCCGCGCCACCGCCTCGTCACGACGAAATACAACCCGGCCCGCACGTGGACCCCCGAGAACGCGGTCGGCATCGGCGGCGCGTACCTGTGCATCTACGGCATGGAGGGACCGGGCGGCTACCAGTTCGTCGGGCGGACGGTGCCGGTGTGGAACCGCTTCAAGGAGACCGCCGACTTCGTGCCCGGACGTCCGTGGCTGCTGCGCTTCTTCGATCAGATCCGCTTCTACCCGATGGGCCACGACGAGCTCCTGCGCTACCGCGCCGACTTCCTGCACGGGAAGGTGCGGCTCGACGTTCGCGAGGAGACGTTCCGCCTCCGCGACTACCAGGCGTTCCTGAATGGGCACCGCGAGTCGATCGCCGCGTTCAAGGCGAAGCAGCAAGCGGCGTTCGAGGCCGAGCGCGAGCGCTGGGCGGCGCTGCCACCGTTCGTCGAGGAGAGCAGCGGCCGCACCGACGATGACGACGTGCGCGCCGTGCCGCCCGGGGCGCGCGTGGTGGATGCGCACGTGCCCGGGAACGTCTGGCAGGTCGTGGTGCAGGCGGGCACGCGCGTCGCCGCGGGCGACGTCCTCGTGATGCTCGAGTCGATGAAGATGGAGATCGCGATCACGGCCCCAATCGACGGCGAGGTGCTCGAGATCCGGTGCACCGAGGGCCGGCCGGTGGCCGCCGGCGATCCGGTCTGCGTGCTGCGTCCGGACGAAGGCGGCGCGCATGCCTGACGACGGTCTTTCGCTCGACCTCGGCGCGCTCCGGCGCTCCTACGCGAGCGGGACGCTCCGTCCCGGCGACGTCGTCGCCGAGGTGTCGGCGCGCATCGCCGCGCGCGGCGATGACCACGTCTGGATTCATCGTACCTCGGACGAGGAGATCGCTGCGTACGTCCGCGCGCTCGACGGCAAGGATGCGGCGACGCTCCCGCTCTACGGCGTGCCGTTCGCGATCAAGGACAACATCGACCTCGCGGGCGCCGCGACCACGATCGCATGCCCGGCCGCGGCGTACACGGCGGAAGGATCTGCGACGGCGGTCGCGCGCGCGATCGCCGCCGGCGCCATTCCGATCGGCAAGACCAACCTCGACCAATTCGCGACCGGCCTCGTCGGCGTGCGCTCGCCGTACGGCGTACCCGTGAACCCATTCGACCCGGCGTTCGTCCCGGGGGGGTCGAGCTCGGGCTCGGCGGTCGCCGTCGCCGCGGGGCTCGTGAGCTTCGCGCTCGGCACCGACACGGCGGGATCGGGGCGCGTACCCGCGGCGTTCACCAACGTCGTCGGTCTGAAGCCGACGCGCGGGAGGGTCAGCGCGAAGGGTGTGGTGCCCGCGTGCCGCACGCTCGATTGCGTGTCGATCTTCGCGCTCACCTGCGCCGACGCCGCGGATGTGCTCGCTGCGATCGAAGGATTCGACGTCGCCGATCCGTTCTCGCGGGCGGTCCCGCGGTCGGAACCGGCGGGGGTCGGCGCCCGCTTCCGTTTCGGCGTGCCGCGGCCCGCCGACCTCGCGGTCCTCGACGCCGCGAGCGCGGAGCTCTTCGAGGCGGCGACCGCGCGCCTCGCGGGCCTCGGCGGCGCGCCGGTGACGGTCGACCTCGGTCCGTTCTTCGCGGCGGGACGGTTGCTGTACGACGGCCCGTGGCTCGCCGAGCGCCACGCGGCGATCCACGAGCGCCTCGCGAGCGCCGGCGAGGCGGCGCTCCTTCCGGTGATCCGCGCCGTCGTCGCGCCCGGCGCGCACCCGAGCGCCGCCGCTGCGTTCGCGGGCTTCTATCGGCTGCGTGAGCTCCGGCGGATGACCGAGCCCGTCTGGAACGACGTCGACGTGCTGCTGGCGCCGACGGCGCCGACGATCCCGCGCATCGCCGAGGTGCGTGCCGACCCGATCGCGCAGAACGCGCGCCTCGGCCTGTTCACGACGTTCGTGAACCTGCTCGATCTCACGGCGGTCGCCGTCCCGGCGGGGCTCCGTCCCGACGGGCTCCCGTTCGGCGTGTCGCTCCTTGCCCCGGGATTCCACGAAGCGCGTCTGCTCGAGCTCGGGCACCGTCTGCACGCCGCGGCCGCCGTCGCCATGGGGGCGACGCGGCATCCGGTACCGGACCCCCGGCCGCGGCGCCGGCGCATGCCCGGGGGCGTCGAGGTCGTGGTCTGCGGCGCGCACATGACGGGGCTGCCGCTGAACGCGCGTCTCGTCGACCGCGGCGGCCGTCTGGTCGAGGCGACGGCGACGGCACCGGTCTATCGGATGGTCGACCTCGGGGACGGTCGTCCCGGCCTGGAGCGCGTCGCCGCGGGCGCCGCGATCGAGGTCGAGGTGTGGGAGCTTCCGATCGAGGGATTCGGCGCGCTCGTCGCCGAGATCCCGCCGCCGCTCGGGATCGGCTCGGTCCGGCTCGCGAGCGGTCGCGATGTGAAGGGATTCCTCTGCGAGGCGGTGGCCGCGCGCGAGGCCACGGACATCACGAGCTACGGCGGATGGCGGCGCTACCTGGTCAGCCGAAAATGACGGTGCTGCGGCGGAGGCGCTCGACGTCGAGCAAGCGCTGCACCTCCGTCCGCACGTACTCGGCGCGCTCGTGCAGGAACTGCTCGCGCGGTGTCCGAGGATACGGGCGGACCGGCATGAGCGGCGGCCCGAAGCGGATGCGCCACTTGGTCGGCAGCGGCACGTAGCCGAGCGGCCCGAGCAGGTAGAGCAGGCTCGGCACTGGCACGAACGGCACGCGGAACGCGCGTGGCAGGTACGGGAAGCGGAAGAGCGAGCGCGTCGTCTCCTCGGCGCCGATCACCGCGACCGGCACGACCGGCGCCTGGTGACGCGCGCTCAGATGCGCGACCCCAGTGCGGAACGGTCGGAGACAGTACGCTTGATGGTACGGCTTCCCGAGCGCTTCCTCGCCTTCGGGAAAGATGCCGACCGCCTCACCGCGCTTCAACAGCGTGGCGCCGTTCAGCGTGGACGCCTCGACGCCGCCGAGCCGGCTGAAGAGCGTGCCGATGCCGGGAAGATCGGTCACGAATTTCGCGTACAGCATGCGCACGATGCGATGCGCGGGATGCTCTTCCTCGACCGCCATCGAGATCATCGCGGCGTCGAAAGGCAGGGCGCCGGAGTGGTTGGCGGCGAGCAGCACGGGCCCGTCCGGCGGCAAGTGCTCGAGACCCTCGACCTCGACGCGCCAGTAGTACTTGTAGAGGAAGCGGAAGAAGGGTTTGGCGCGCTCGCGGGCTACCGGGTCGAATCCGAAGGGATCGACGCCACCGTTCCTCGTCGAGTTCCGCGTCTTGCGAACGCCACCGACCACCACCGCTGCCATCGACAACCCCCCCCACGGCACCTGCCACCAACCCGCCCGAACGCGCTCTGCAGCTCCGAAACGTGCAGAGATGCTCCGCATAGCACACGTCTTTCCCGATGTCTCGGGGAATCTCGCTAGCTGACGATCGCGGGCCGTGTGCTTGACCGCCCGCCGCGCGTGGGTGATGGCGTCACCGTGAGCACGCTCTCGAAAAGTCGCTTCACTGCCGGGCTCCAGTGCGGAAAGCGCGTCTGGCTCGAGATCCACGCGCCCGATCTTCGTGGAGCCGACGATGCGTGGCGGGAGGTGCTCGCCCGCGCGGGGGTCGAGATCGGGACGCTCGCGCGGGAGCGCTTTCCGGGCGGGGTGCTGGTCGGCCACGAGGCCGGCGGCTTCGACGACGCGGTCGCGGTGACCGCGCGTCTGGTCGCCGACCCCGCCGTGCCTGCGATCTTCGAGGGGGCGTTCGAGAGCGCGGGCGCGCGCGTCCGGGCCGACGTGCTCGTGCGGGTCGGTCCGGTCGGGTCCGGCGCGTTCGAGCTCGTCGAGGTCAAATCAGGGTCGCGGGTCCGCGAGCACCACGAGACCGATCTCGCGTATCAGGTGGCGGTCCTCGAGGCCGCCGGGCTGGCGGTCGTCCGCACCCACCTCCTCCTGCTCGACCGCGAGTACGTCTATCCGGGCGGAGCGATCGATCTCGCCAAGCTCTTCACCAGCGTCGACCTCACGGAGAAGGTCCTGCCGCGCCTTCTCGAGGTCCGGCGCCGTCTCGCCGCGATGCGGACGGTCGTCGACGCGCGGGACGCGCCGGCGGTGGCACCCGGACCGCAGTGCCTCGCACCACAGCGCTGTCCGTTCTTCACACACTGCCACGTCGACGGGCCGGAGCATCCGGTGACGGACCTCCCGCGGCTCACGCCGAGCCAGCTCGGCGCGCTCTCCGACTTGCGCATCGACGACATCCGCGCCATCCCCGCGGACCTCCTCGGGCTGACGCCGCTTCAGGTCCGGGCCCGCGCGTCGGTGGTCGCCGGCGGGGCCGTCCTGGAGCCGGCGATCGCCGAGCGTCTCGCCGCGATCCCGCTCCCGGCCCACTTCGTCGACTTCGAGACGTTTGCTCCTGGCGTCCCGGTCTACCCCGGGACCCGGCCGTTCGAGCAGGTGCCGTTCCAGTGGTCCGACCACGTGCTCGCGGCGGACGGCACGCTCACCCACCGCGAGTTCCTTCACGACGTGGACGGCGACCCGCGGGTCGCATTCGCCGAGAGCCTGCTCGCCGCGACCGCCGACGCGGCATCGCTCGTCGTGTACTCGAGCTTCGAGGGTGAGGTGCTCGCGGCGCTCGCGCGCGAGCTGCCGGAGCACGCGGACGCCCTGCTGGACCGCCGGGCCCGGATCGTCGACTTGCTGCCGCTCGTCCGCGATCACTGCTACCACCCGGCGCTCCGCGGCTCCTTCTCGATCAAGACGGTATTGCCCGCGTTCGTGCCGGCGCTCGGCTACGATGACCTGGCGATTCGCGATGGGCTCACGGCCTCGCTTTCGCATGCGCGGCTCGTCGATCCCACGCTCGATCCGGCGACCCGGGCCGCGCTCCGCGCGCAACTCCTCGCCTATTGCGCGCGCGACACGGAGGCGATGGTGGCGCTGTACCGTGTCCTCGGCCCCCACGCGCATCCGCTTGAGTCGCCGCCGCCTTTTTGACATCGGAGGGCGATAGGGAGGAACCCCACCATGGCGCTACGACTCGGCGATACCGCCCCCGATTTCAGCGCGGACACGACGGAAGGTCCGATCACGTTCCACGCGTTCATCGGCAACAACTGGGTGGTGCTGTTCTCGCACCCCAAGGACTTCACGCCGGTCTGCACGACCGAGCTCGGGTACATGGCGCGCATCAAGCCGGAGTTCGACAAGCGCGGGGTCAAGATCCTCGGCCTCAGCGTCGATCCGGTCGACTCGCACGAGAAGTGGTCGCAGGACATCAAGGAGACGCAGGGCCACGCGCCCAACTACCCGCTGATCGCCGATCCGCAGCGCAAGGTCGCCGACCTCTACGACATGATCCACCCGAACGCGCTCGACACGCTGACCGTGCGCTCGGTGTTCGTCATCGGCCCCGACAAGAAGGTCAAGCTGATGCTCACGTACCCTGCGAGCACCGGCCGGAACTTCGACGAGCTCCTGCGCGTGATCGACTCGCTGCAGCTCACGTCCAAGCACAGCGTCGCCAAGGGGCAGGCCGGAGGGCTGCTGACCTCGCTGGCGGGCGCTGCGCCGGCACGTGTGGGATAATGTATAGGACTCTCTCAAGGCGACTATAGAATGCGGACGCATGTCATCTTGCCCGACGACCTTGTCGCCACGATCGACCAGTCGGTCGGGAAG
>JANNPN010000125.1:0-36086 GCA_031400185.1 Polyangiaceae bacterium | reverse complement strand
AGATCCTCGAGCCAGTCATAGACTTCGACCGGCTGGAAGGAAAGGGCCGGCGAGCCCGTAGATCTTCGAGAACGTGCGGAGCGACAAGAGCAAGCGATCGCGCCGCTGGTACGCGAGCGAGTCGGGATAGTCGGGATCCTCCACGTAGTCGGCGTAGGCGTCGTCAGCGACGATCAGCACGTTCGGAGGCACGTCGTCGAGAAAGTCCTCCCAGGCGTCGCGCTTGTAGATGGTGCCGGTCGGGTTGTTCGGGTTGGCCAGGAAGACGAGGCGCGTCGCCGGACCGATCGCGGTCTTGATTGCTTCGAGGTCGTGCGTGAAGCGCCGGAGCGGCACGGGACGGGGAATCGCACCCGCCGCCTGCACGACCATCTGGTAGATGACGAACGCCTGGTCGGCCATCACCGCCTCGTCGCCCGGCCGCAGGAACGCGCGGGCGACGAGCTCGATGATGTCGTTCGAGCCGTTCCCGAGGATGATCGCGTCGGCCGCGACCCCGATGCGGGTCGCGAGCGCCTGGCGGAGGTAGAAGCCGCTGCCGTCGGGATAGCGGTGCAGCGTCGCGAGCGCCTCGGCGATCGCGGCGACCGCGCGCGGCGACGGTCCGTACGGGTTCTCGTTGGATGCGAGCTTGATCGAGCCGGTGATCCCGTACTCGCGCTCCAGCTCTTCCAACGGCATACCTGGCGGGTACGGCGCGAGGCGTTGGATCCATTCGGGGGTGAGGTCTTTCACGTCGACGCTGGCTTCGCGCGTGGTCATGGCATTCCGTTCATGCGGCGGGATACGAGCCGAGAATCTTCATCGAGGTCGTGAAGGGCTGCATGCGGGTGAGTGCGCGCTTGACGCGCACGTCGGAGCGGTGGCCGCGCAGATCGAGAAAGAACACGTATTCCCACGGCCGGCCGCGCAGCGGCCGCGACTCGATCTTGTGGAGGCTCACGCCCGACGCGGCGAGCGGTTGCAACAGCTTCGCGAGCACGCCGACCTCGTCTTTCACCGTGCACACGACCGACGTCTTGTCGTCGCCCGACGGCGACTCGGCGTCCTGGTGGCCGATCACGAAGAAGCGCGTCGCGTTGCCGGTCTCGTCCTGGATCTCGGCGGCGAGCACGCGCAGGCCGTTCCGCTCGGCGGCCATGCGACTCGCGACGGCGGCGACGGTCGGGTCGTCCTTCGCGAGCTCGGCGGCGCGGCTCGTGCTCGCGACGGCCTCGAGGCTCGCGTGCGGCACATGCGACCCGAGCCACCGCCGAGTCTGCGCGAGACCCTGGGGATGGGAGAGCACGCGCCGGATCGCCGCGAGGTCGACCGCGGTGCCGAGCAGGCACTGCGCGACGTCGAGGCGCACCTCGGCTGCAATCCGGAGCGGCGACTCGAGCAGCAGGTCGAGGGTGGATGTCACGGCACCTTCGGTCGAGTTCTCGACCGGCACGACGCCGAAGTCCGAGCGCCGGTGCTGGACCTCGGTGAACACCTCGGCGATCGACTCAGCGGGGGTGAGCGTCGCGGCGCTGCCGAAGACCTCGCGCGCGGCAGCGTTCGTGAAGGTGCCCTCGGGACCGAGGTAGGAGATCGTCAGGCGGGCCTCGAGCGCGCGCGACGCGGAGATGATCTCGCGGAAGATCGCCTGCACGAGATCGTCGGCGATCGGTCCCTTGTTGAGCGAGCGCAGGCGCCGGAAGATCCGCTTCTCGCGACTCGGCACCCAGAAGCCGTCCGCGCCCGTGCTCCCGTTTGCGCGGCGAGCTTTTCGCCGGCCGATGCGCTGCGCGATGCGCGCCCGTTCGCTCAGCAAACCGAGAATGCGTTCGTCGATCCGGTCGATCTTCGCGCGCTCACGATCGACCAGGGGATCTCGCGCGCTCGTCCGTGCCACGTGGGTCGCGTCCTTCAGAGCATGGAGAGCTACCGTACCGATTGCGGCTTTGCAATTCGCGATGCGCCGCGTTCGACGTGCGCCCCAAGGCGACGATACTTCGCGTAGCGGCGGCGGACGAGCGTCGCGGGCGCGGTGCCGCGGAGCTCGCCGAGCGCGTGCACGACGGCACGCTCGAGCTCTTCCGCCGTGCGCCGCGGGTTGCGGTGTGCGCCGCCCGCGGGCTCCGTGACGAGGTCGTCGACGACGCCGGCGTGCACGAGGTCGCGCGCGGTGAGCCGCAAGGCCGCGGCGGCGCGCGCGATGCTCTCCGGCGCGCGGTTGCGATAGAGGATCGCGGCGCAGCCTTCGGGCGAGATCACCGAGTAGCACGCGTATTGCAGCATCAGCACGCGGTCGGCGACGGCGAGCGCGAGCGCCCCGCCGCTGCCGCCCTCGCCAATCACGACGCTCACGATCGGCACGGCGAGCCGCGTCATCGTGCGCATGGTGTGGGCGATCGCTTCCGCTTGCCCGCGCTCTTCCGCGCCGACGCCCGGATACGCGCCCTGCGTGTCGACGAGCGTGAGGATCGGGATGCCGAGACGCTCCGCGAGTCGGAAGAGCCGGATCGCCTTTCGGTATCCCTCAGGGTGCGCCATGCCGAAGTTGCGTTGCAGGCGCTCGGCGGTGGTGTGACCGCGCTGGTGACCGACGACCGCGAGCGGATGCCCGTGGCAGATCCCGATGCCGGCGATGATCGCCGGATCGTCGCCGCATGCGCGGTCCCCGTGGAGCTCGAAGAAGTCGCGGCAGAGCCGCCCCACGTAGTCGAGCGTCTGTGGCCGGTCGACGTGGCGCGCGAGCTGTACGCGTTCCCAGGCGCTCAGCGACTCGTACACCTCGCGCTCGAGCCGACGGCGCGCGCCGGCCAGCTTCCGGAGCTCGCGCGTCACGGCTGGGCCGCGGGCGGCGCCGGCACGGAGCGCCGCGACGCGCGCGTCTAGCGCGGCGAGAGGTTGCTCGAAGTCGAGATAGCTGACGGGCACGTGGGGGTGAGCCATGCGGCGGCGCGCGCGATCAACGCGTCGCCGTCGCGGTCGGGGTGGAACCACTCGACGGTGGGGTCGGAGCGCCACCAGGTCATCTGTCGTTTGGCGAGACGGCGGGTCGCGCGCGTGAAGACGTCGAACGCCGCTTCGTAGGGCAGCTCGCCGCGGAGGTACGCGCCCATCTCGCGATAGCCCACGCTGTCGAGCGGCGCGAGCTCGGGGCCGTAGCCGTGGGCCCAGAGCGCCCGGATCTCTTCGAGCAAGCCTGCGTCGAGCATCGCACGGCAGCGCGCCGCGATGCGCGCGGCGAGCTCCTCGCGCGGGCGCGTGCATCCGAGCACGAGCATGTCGACGTCGGCGTCGGTGAAGGCGTGCTCGTCTTGCCAGGCGCTGATCGGCCGGCCGGTCACTCGCACGACCTCGAGCGCGCGTACGATCCGAACCGTGTCGTTCGGGTGCAGGCGTGCGGCGGCGGCGGCGTCGACCGCGGCGAGGTCACGGTGCAGGGTACCCTGCCCGTGCAGGCGCTCACGGTCGTAGAGCGCGGCACGCAGCTCGGGCACGGCCGCCGGTCCTGCGAAGAGGCCGTGGCGGAGCGCGCGCACGTAGAGGCCGGTGCCGCCGCAGACGATCGTGACGTGCCCGCGCGCCGCGGCGCCCGTGATCGCGTCGAGTGCCAGGCTGCGGAAGCGGGCCGCGTCGAAGCGCTCGCCGGGATCAGCGACATCGAGGAGATGATGCGGGACGCGGGCGCGTTCGGCGGCGGTCGGCTTCGCGGTGCCGACGTCGAGTCCGCGATAGATCTGGCGCGAGTCGGCGCTCACGATCTCGCCGTCGAGACGCTCGGCGAGCGCCAGCGCGACGGCGCTCTTTCCGACCGCGGTCGGCCCCACGACCGCGACGATGCGGAGCGCGGTCATCGGCCGAACATCCGTTCGATCTGCCCGCGCGTGAACTCGATCGAGACCGGGCGGCCGTGCGGGCAGTTGCTGCCGTACGTGAGCGCGTCGAGATCGGCGAGCAGCTGCTCGACCTCGGCGGTCGCGAGCCCGCGGCCGACGCGGATCACGCTGTGGCACGCGATCCGTCCAAGGACCTCCTCGAACGCTTCGGCGGCGCTCGAATGCGACCCCACCTCGGCGAGCCCGTCGGCGAGGTCTTCCAGGAGCAGCCGCGGGTCGTCGACGCCGAGAAGCGCCGGTACCGCCCGCACGAGAAACACCCGCTCGCCGAACGGGTCGATCTCGAAGCCGAGCGCGGCGAGGTCGTCGAGGCGCGCCGCCACTGCCTCGCTCTGCCCCGGGTCGAGGTCGACGGAGAGCGGCAACAAGAGCGCCTGACGCTCGACGGCGCCGCCGCGGTACTGCGCACGCAACCGTTCGAAGGCGACGCGCTCATGGGCTGCGTGCTGGTCGATCAGGACCACGCGCTCGGGCCCCTCGCAGACGAGATATCCGCGGAACACCTGGCCGACGAAGCGCAGCGCGGCGAATGGCAACGCCTCCCCGGACGGCGCCGTGGCGGGTCCCTCGTGGACATGCGGCGCGGACCCGTCGGCGGTCGGAAAACCATCGCCGTCGCCGCGCGCCGGCACGCCCCGCGTTCCGCGGGCGGGCAAGCCCGGCGTGCTGCGCGCCGGAAACAGCGGCGCCGACCGCGGGTCGGAGCGCAGCGTGTACGTCCGGAGCGCCGACGCGACCGGTGGGGCCGCGGCGTCGCCCTCGCTCCGTCCGGTCGCACCGGCGAGCGCTTTCCGGAGGGCGCCGACCACCGTGTCGTGCACGACGTGCGCGAGCCGGAAGCGCACCTCGTGCTTCGCCGGGTGGACGTTCACGTCGACGTCGCCGGGCGGCACCGTGAGCTTCACGATGGCGCCCGGCCAGCGGCCGCGGGGGATCAGGCTCGCGTAGGCCTCGCCGACCGCGTGCTGGAGCGCCCGGTCACGGACCGCCCGCCCGTTCACGTACTGGTACACGTAGCGCCCGCTCGCGAACGAAAGGTGCGGCGAGAACGCGAAGCCCTCGACGGCGAGCCCGAGCCGGTCGTCGACGAAGGCGCGGCCGCCGCGCACCCGGTCGGCGCCGAACACCTGACGCGCGCGCTCGGCGAGGGTCGCGACCGGCGCGTGGACCGCGATCTCGCGGCCCTGGTGCAGCAGGCGCACGTGCACGCCGGGCGCGCCGAGGCTGATGCGCGTCAACAGATCGACGACGTGTCCGAGCTCGGTCTGCAAGCTTTTGAGAAACTTCCGCCGCGCCGGCACGGGCGCGAAGAGATCGCGCACGGTGACCATGGTCCCGATCGCGGCCCCGGCCTCGTGCACGTCGACGACGCGTCCCGCCTCCGCTCGCACGAGCACACCGCTCGCGACGTCACGCGCCCGCGTCGTGAGCTCCACGACCGCGACCGCCGCGATGCTCGGCAAGGCCTCGCCACGGAAGCCGAGCGTCCCGATCCGCCAGAGGTCCTCCTGGTCGTGGATCTTGCTGGTCGCGTGGCGGAGGAACGCGAGGGGCGCGTCGGCGGCGTCCATGCCGTGGCCGTCGTCGGTGACGCGGATGAGGCGCGTGCCTCCCTCTTCCAGCTCGACGACGATGCGTGTCGCGCCGGCGTCGAGGGCGTTCTCGACGAGCTCCTTTACGACCGACGCCGGGCGCTCGATGACCTCGCCCGCCGCGATCTGGTTCGCGAGCACGTCGGAGAGGACGCGGATGCGCCCGTGTGCGCCCGCCGCTGCGATCGGCTCAGGCGACGTAGCGGTCCTCCTTCCGCGCCGCGACGCGCTGCACCGCCGCGCGCTCCGCTTCGTAGCCGGAGCGTCCCGCCAAGCCGTACACGAACCGCTGCCCTTCACGGTCCGTCGTCGGATCGGCGCTGGCACTTGCGAGCAGGACGGCCGCGTCGATGAGCGCGATCACCTGGCCGACCGCGTCGGCGCCGACCGCGGGAAGCGTGAGCGCGAGCGTCGGCTCCTCCGCCGTCCAGCGCGTGATCTCCTCCGCTGCGCGCTCGTGGGCCGCCAGCGCGCCGAGCGCCTGGCCGCCGAGGTACGCGACGCTCTCGATGTCCTGGTACGTCTTCGGGATCGTGAGATCTTCGGCCGGCCGTTCCGTGTCGATCATGCATGCGATGCGGCACGGTCGGCGAGCCGCGGTCGTCGCGGCGACGGGCACGCCGAGCCGGCGCTCGATCCAGACCGCGAGCGGACGGAGCGCCGGCGCGGCCGGCGCCGGGACGCGAATGCCTGCGGGCGCCGCATGCTCGAGCGCCAGCGCCACGAGGTGTGCCGGACGCACGCCGGCGGCGGCGCGACAGCGTTCGAGCATGGCCACGGCTGCCGCCGAAAGCTCGCCCACGTCGACTCCGGAGCACGCGAGCGGAAAAAGCGCCGCGGGCGACAGCAGGGCGGCCGCATCGTCGACGTCGTCGGGCAGCGCGAGCGAGCGGAAGCCTTCGTCGTGCACGATCTGTCGAAGCGCGCTCTCCCCTGCACGCGTCGTCACGACCACGTGCTGCCGATAGGCGACGGCGCCGAGCTCCTGCAGCAGCCGCTCGCGAACGATCAGGAAGTGCCCGAGCGTGGCGAGCGCGTCGTCGCTGCCGGCAACGACGTTGAAGAGTGTCTTCCCCAAGTCGAGCGTCGCGAGCAGCGCCGCGAACCCGCTCGGGTCCAGTCGGTCGACGACGTGCAGCCGCGGGGCGTCGGCATCATGCTCCGGGCCCGGCTGCGGCGCGAGGGCCGTCGCCACCGCCCGGATCCCCAGCGCCAGATCCCCGCTCCCGATCACGACGAGGTCCGTGACGGACTTCCGCACTTCGTCGGCGAGCTGGAGCGCGCGCCGTGCCTCGCCTTTGGCTCCCGGAAGCCCCGCGAATCCCGCCCGCTTCTGGCGCTCGAGGACCGAAGCCCGCTCGTCGAGCCGCGCGAGTCGGGTGCCGATCTCGTCATCGGCGAGCCCGGCATCCCCGCACAGCGTGCTCCGGAGCCCATTGCCGTCGACCCGCACCCGCCGCTCCCCCCGCGCGCGCTTGCGCCTGAAGCCGCCCGGCATAGGTCCGCGCCGATAACACACCGCGCCACCAACTGCCAAAGCGAATTCATGGAGGCAGAGGAAGGACCGCTCGCACTGGCCCTGGGAACCGCAACGGCGATGAAATGGAAAGGAGGGGCGGTGGGAGGGCACGGGGTGGGTCAAGCCCCGCTCGAACACCCTCCCACCGTTTCACAACACGCTCGCCAACGGGGGGGTGAGAGCGATCGGATTCGGAGTGAGGAACTCGAATGCGTCATGAATGGAGGCATGACGCCCGATCGTGTGTGCCGTCAGCGTTCGCGCGGGTCCAAAAAAGCGAGAACCATGCCACGAGCGGTGGCGTCGAACCGCGCCAAGCTTGATTTTCACAACGATCGAATGGCGACCCGACATGGCAGTCCTGCGCGATACCTCGACGGCACAGCAATCGCGCACGAGACGCATGGACGGCGCTATGGCGACGCGGTACACGTGCCGCCATGCGTTATCGGGAGAAGGTCGTCGACCGCGCGACTGCGGTTGCGAAAGTGGCCGAGGCACGTCGCGCCGGGAAGCGGGTGGTCTTCACCAACGGCTGCTTCGACCTCATGCACGTCGGCCACGTCCGCTACCTCGCCGCCGCCCGTGCCGCCGGCGACCTGCTGGTGGTTGCGATCAATGCCGACGAGTCGGTGCACCGCCTGAAGGGTCCCGAGCGCCCCCTCGTTCCCGAGGCCGCCCGGGCCGAGGTCCTGGCCGCGCTCGCCGCGGTCGACTACGTGACCGTCTTCGCCGAGGACACCCCCGCCGAGGTGATCGCCGCCCTCCTCCCCGACGTCCTCGTCAAGGGCGCCGATTGGGCCCCCGACCAGGTCGTGGGCCGCGAGACCGTGGAAGCGCATGGCGGGAGGGTCGAGCTCGTCCCCGTCGTCGAAGGATTCTCGACCACTGCGCTGGTAGACCGCATCCGCCGGGCCGCCGACGGCCGGTAGGGGCCGCGCTGCTACACGTGGTCGCTCGGGAAGACGCTCGCTTCGCTGAGTCGACGCGTCTGTATTTGCTGCGTTTGGGAGTCTGTGGTACCCAGGCTGGCTTCGAAAGGGGTTGAAATGGCACGCACCTGTGAGATTTGCGGCAAGGGTCCTTCCACCGGCAACAGCGTCAGTCACGCGAACAATCGGACGCGGCGGCGGTGGAAGCCGAATCTCCAATCGGTGCGGGCGAAGGTCGGTGGCGGGGTGAAGAAGCTCTTGGTGTGCACCCGCTGCATCCGCTCCGGCAAGGTCGCCAAAGCTGCCTGACGGTCGCTAGCGCTTCGCGACTGCTACCGCGTCGATTTCGACCTTGGCGCCTCTCGGAAGCGCCGCCACCTGCACCGTCGCGCGCGCCGGAAACGGCTCGCTGAAGAACTCGGCGTAGGTCTGATTCACTCTCGGGAAGTCGCCGAGATCCGTGAGATAGACGGTCGTCTTGACGATCGCGTCCATGGCGAGGCCGTCGGCCTCGAGCACGGCCTTCAGATTGTTCAGCACGCGGCGGGTCTCGTCCTCGATCTGTCCCTCGACGAGCTTCCCGCGGCTCGGGTCGAGGGGGATCTGGCCCGAGAGGAACACGAGGTCCCCGATCTTGACCGCCTGCGAGTACGGGCCGATCGCGGCGGGGGCCGCGTCGGTCGCGATGGCTTGCTTGGTCACACGCGCACCCGCTGGACCTTCATGACGCCCTTGACCTTCCCGAGGCCGCGCATGACGCGGTTCAAGGCGTCGACGCTGTCGACCATGAGCTCGAAGACGTTGACGGCCTTCTTGTCGATGCCGGTCCGGACCTCGGCGCGGGAGATGTTGACGCCGGCCGAGCTGATGGACTTGCTCATGGCTGCGAGGAGCCCCGGCGCGTCGACGCCGGTGACTTCCACCTGCACCGGGCGGAAGTGGCCGGCGGCGCCGTCCCACGTGACCTCGACTCGGCGTTGCGGGTCGCTCTCCATGACGCGCAGGCAGTCGATCGAGTGGACGGTGACGCCGCGCCCGCGGGTGATGAAGCCCGTGATGCGCTCGCCCGGCAGCGGATTGCAGCAGCGACCGAAGCGCACCATGACGTCGTCGATGCCGCTCACCTGGACGCCGCCCTTCTGGCGGCCGACCATGCGGAACAGCTTCTGGAGCGTGCCTTCGCTCTTGTCCTTCCGTTCGTCGGGCGTGCTGTCGGGGACGAGGCGCGCGAGCACGTGCTGGCTCGTCAGGCGCCCGTAGCCGACCGCCGCCACCATCGACTCCTCGTCCTTGAAGCCGAGCTCGTGCGCGACCCGATCGACGTCGCCGGTCTTGCGGAGCTTCCCGAGCTCTTGACGATAGCGGCGGAGGTCGCGATCGAGGAGCTCGGCCCCGATCTCGAGGCTCCGGCGGCGCTGCTGAATCTTGATCCAGTTGCGGATGCGTTCCTTCGCGCGCGTGGTGGTGACGGTCTTCAGCCAGTCCTTGCTCGGGGTCTGGCGCGTGGTGGTGACGATCTCGACGGTGTCGCCGCTCTGCAACTGGTACTTGAGCGGCACGAGCTTGCCGTTCACGCGCGCGCCGGCGCAGTGCTCGCCGACCTGCGAGTGCACGCGATACGCAAAATCGATGACGGTCGCACCGGCAGGAAAGTTGAAGAGGTCGCCCTTCGGCGTGAACGCGAAGACCTCCTCGTCGAACAGGTCTTCCTTCACGGAGCGCATGAACTCCTGCGGGTCTTCCAGGTGCTGCTGCCAGTGCAGCAACTGGCGAAGCCACGCGAAGCGCTCGATTTCCTGCGGCGAGCCCAGCTGGTTCTGGCCCTTGTATTTCCAGTGCGCGGCGATCCCGGCCTCGGCGACCCGATGCATCTCGTTGGTCCGGATCTGCACCTCCATCCGCTCGCCGAACGGACCGATCACGGTGGTGTGCAGCGACTGGTACATGTTCGCCTTCGGCATGGCGATGTAGTCGCGGAAGCGGCCCGGCACCGGCTTCCAGTTCTGGTGCACGATACCGAGCGCCTCGTAGGACTCGCGGGTCGAGTCGACGAGCACGCGAAACGCGACCAGGTCGTAGATCTGGTCGTAGAGCAGGTGCTGTGACTGCATCTTCTGGTAGATCGAGTAGAAGTGCTTCGGCCGTCCCGTGACGGTCGCATCGAGGCCGGCGGCGTCGAGCGTCTTCAACAGCACGTCGCGGACGTGCTCGATGTATTTCTCGCGCTCGGTGCGCTTCTTCGCGACGTTGCGCTTGAGCTGGTAGTAGATCTCGGGGTGCATGTAGCGGAGCGCGTTGTCCTCGAGCTCGCTCTTCATCCAGTAGATCCCGAGGCGGTGGGCGAGCGGCGCGTAGATGTCGATCGTTTCCTGCGCGATCTCGGTTTGCCGCTCGGGCTGCAGGTGCGAGAGCGTCCGCATGTTGTGGGTCCGATCGGCGAGCTTGATCAGGATGACGCGGATGTCGCGTGCCATCGCGATGATCATCTTCCGGAAGTTCTCGGCCTGCGACTCGGCGCGGCTCTTGAAGTTGATCTGGCCGATCTTGGTGACGCCGTCGACGAGGGTCGCGATCTCGCTCCCGAACAGCGCCTCGACCTGCGCGAGCGTCGTGAGGGTGTCCTCGACGGTGTCGTGGAGCAGGCCGGTCACGACGCTCGGGACGTCGAGGCGGAGGTCGGCAATCAGGCTCGCGACCTCGAGCGGGTGGACGAGGTACGGCTCGCCGGACTTGCGCTTCTGTCCGCGGTGCACCTCGGCCGAGAACTCGTAGGCCCGCTGGACGGTGCCGAGGTCGGCCGCGGGGTTGTACTCGCGGACCTTGCCGAGGAGCTCCGAGAGGTTCACCGGCCGGCCTCGACGACGATGCGGCTCACGCGCGCGCGTTCCGCGAGCACGAGTGCCGTGACGAGCTCGACCGACGCCTCACGATCGGCATTCCGAATCCAATAGTCGTAGCCGATGACTTGTTGCGCCTCGTCGGGCGCTCGAACGAGGCGTCGTGTGATCGCGGCGTCGTCGTCGGTCCCGCGCTCCCGGAGGCGCCGCTCCAGTTCCTGCCAGGACGGCGGCAGGACCATCATGGCGACGGCCGAGTCGCGGTAGAGGCGCTTCAGTCGGCGCGCGCCCTGGACGTCGATGTCGAGCAGCATGTCACGCCCCTCGGCGATCGCGTCGTCCAGGGGGCCGCGCGGGGTGCCGTAACGCGCCGCGTGGACTTCGGCCGACTCGGCGAAGAACTGGGTCTCGTGGAGGCGCTCGAATTCCGGAGCGTCCACGAAATGGTACTCGCGGCCATCGACCTCGGCCCCGCGGGGAGCACGCGTCGTGTACGACACGGACAGCGTGAGCTCGGGAAAGCGAGTCATGAGCCCCTCGACGAGGGTGCTCTTCCCCGCTCCAGACGGCCCGGAGACGATGAAGACGATCCCATGACGATCGAACGTGAAGTCGGCACCCATGCGCGATTCTACGGAATCACTCGACGTTCTGCACCTGTTCTCTCAGGCGCTCCACCTCGCCCTTGGCCTCGACCACGAGGCGCGTGATCTCGAGCTGGTTGACCTTGGAGCCGATGGTGTTGATCTCGCGGTGGGTCTCCTGGAGCAGGAACTCGATCTGCTTCCCGACCGGACCGCCGGCCGCGACGAGCTTCCGGAGCTCGTCCACGTGGCTGCGGAGGCGGACGAGCTCTTCCGTGACGTCGCTCCGCTCCGCGAGGTAGGCCACCTCCTGCGCCACCCGTGCCGGGTCGACGGTGGAGCCTTTGAGGAGGCCCTGGAGGCGGTCGTTCACCTTGGTCTGGAGCTCGCTTGCGACCAATGCCGCGTGGGCGCGAATCGTGCGCTCGATCGCGGCGAGCCGTGTCACTCGCTGCAGCATGTCGCGCTGCAAGTTCCGGCCTTCGCGCCGGCGCGCCTGGTCGAGCGTGGCGAGCGCCTTCGCGAGCACGCGGGCCGCGACCGGGTATTCGCTCCGTAGGTCGCGGGGGGTCTCGATGGTCTCGAAGATCTCCGAGCCGCGCATGAGGCCGAGATCGAGCTCGCTCTTGACGCCGAGCTCGGCCGCGACCTTCCGCCAGGCGGCCGCGTAGTCGCGCGCCGCCTCGACGTTCAGCACGATGCGCGTCCGGCCGCGGGCCGGGGCGTTGCGGCTGACGTAGACCTCGACGCGGCCACGCGCGACCTGCTTCCCGACGAGCTCGCGGCAGGTCGCCTCCCACGGCGCGTACTCGCGCGGTGCCGTCACGCGCACGTCGAGGAAACGCTGATTCACCGAGCGGAGCTCGATCGTGAGCCGTCCGCCCGCGATGGGCGCCGCCGCGGCCCCGAAGCCGGTCATCGAGCGCACACCGCGTGAGGTCTTCTTCATGGGGTCCTCCTTGTCCGGTGTCAGGGATGTGTTCGGAGCGCGTGCACGAGCTCGCGCGCGGTGACCGTCGCCGTGCCGACCTTCCCGACCGCGACCCCGGCCGCGTGGTTCGCGAGCCGCGCCGCCTCCTCGAGGCTGCCGCCCGAGGCGAGCGCCAGAGCGCAGGCGGCGAGCACCGTGTCGCCGGCGCCGGTCACGTCGTAGACCTCCTGGGCCATGGTCGGAAAGTGCCGGGCGCGTGTCCGCGGCTTGAAGAGCGTCATGCCTTCCTCACTGCGGGAGATGAGGATCGCGTCCGCCTCCCAGCGGCGCAGCAGCTCAGTCCCGGCGCGGTCGAGTGAGGCGCGGTCCACGATGTCGATGCCCGCCGCGACGCTCGCCTCGCCGACGTTCGGCTTGATGAGGCTCGCCCCGCGGTAGTGCGCGAAGTTCGGGCGTTTCGGATCGATGACGTAGGCGAAGCCGTGACGGCGCCGAAGCGCCGCGAGGTCCGCAAGGAGCTCGGGCGTGACCACGCCCTTGCCGTAGTCGGAGACGACGATCACCGGATAGCGGCGTGCGTGCATCGCGACCCAGGCGCGGAGGCGCCGGCCGAGTCGTACGGGCACGTCGCCGAGGTCCGGGTCCTGGTCGAAGCGGACCACCTGCTGGCTGTGCGCGATGACGCGGGTCTTGGCCGTGGTGGCGAGCGCACGGCTTCGGACGACGCCGGCGAGGCTCCCGCCGGCCGCAGCGAGCGCCGTGCAGAGTGCGCGC
Source organism: Polyangiaceae bacterium (assembly GCA_031400185.1). Taxonomy (GTDB): domain Bacteria; phylum Desulfobacterota; class Binatia; order UTPRO1; family UTPRO1; genus UTPRO1. The sequence continues at coordinate 23,045 of JANNPN010000125.1, read as the reverse complement.
CCCGCGAGGTCGTCGCCGACGAGCCCGCAGGCGTCGGCTCGGCCACCGAGGGCCAGCACGTTGGTGACGACGTTGCCCGCGCCGCCGGCGCGTCCTTCCTGCTTCCGCACCCGTACGATCGGCACCGGCGCCTCCGGCGAGATGCGGCTCACGTCGCCCCAGACGAACTGATCGAGCATCAGATCGCCGATCACCAGGACGCGTGTGCCCGCGAACCGCCGCACGAGCCCACGCAGCCGCGTCACCTCACTCATGCCTCACCTCCACTCCCGCCACGGCCGCCTCCCGCATGCGACGGCAGCTTCCGGTAGACCGCGAGCGTTCCCTCCGCCATGGCCGCCATCGTGAAGCGGTCGCGGACGCGCGCCGCGCCCGCCGCGCCGAGCCGGCGCGCGAGGGGGCGGTCGTTCGCGAGACGGAGGATCGCGGCGGCGAGTGCCGCGGGATCCGCCGGTGGCACCAGCAGCCCCGTCGTGCCGTCGAGGACCGCCTCGGGGAGCCCGCCGACGCGGCTCGCGATGACCGGCAGCCCCGCCGCCATCCCTTCGAGCGCCGCGACCCCCAGGCCTTCGAACCGCGACGGCATCACGAGGACGTCGACCGCGGCGAGGACCTCCGCGACGTCGTCGACGCGGCCGAGGAAGCGCACACGGTCGCGGAGCCCGCGTCGCTCCGTCTCCGCGGCGAGCGTGGCATGGAGACTCCCCTCGCCCGCGCACAGCACCATGACGTTCGCGTCGGCGAGCGTCGCGACGGCCGCGAGCAGCACGTCGTGTCCCTTCCGCGCTTCGAGCGCGCCTACGAGCGCGAGCACGAAGACGTCCTCGGAGAGCGCCAAGCGTGCGCGCACGGCGCCGCGCGCCGCGGCCGCGGCGGCGAAGCGCTCCGCCTCGACCCCGCTCGGGACGAGATGGATGCGCGCGGGCTCGACCCCGCTCGCGATCAACGCCGCACGCACCCCTTCCGAGATCGCCACGACCGCCTGCACCCCGTGATTGTAGAGTCGCCGCGCGTACCAGCCGCCGCGCAGGCGGTAGTCCATGCGCCGCGTGACCACCCGGGACGGCAGCGACGAGGTCCCGAGGAATGCGGTCAGCGCGTGCGCGCGCGCGGTGTGGAAATGGAGGATGTCATAGCGTTCCCGGGCCAGCAAACGCGCGAGACGCCGTGCCGCGACGACGTCGACGTGATTCCGGATGCAGAGTGGCTCGACCGCGATTCCGCGCTCGGCCGCCGCCGCCGCCGCGAGCCGGCCCGCCGGGTCGGCGGCGAGGCGCTGGCGATGGCCGGCGGCGTGCAGGTGCGCGAGGAGGCCAAGCACCTGGCGCTCCCCGCCCCCGAGCCCGCGCTCCGGGTCGACGTGCAGGATCGCGAGCGGGGCGGCGCCCGTCATGCGGGCGGCTCGAGCCGGCGGGCGTGCGTCGCCTCCCAGAGCTTGGCGTACTTCGCGAACACGTAGAACGCCGCCGACTGGGCCACGAACAGGCCCGCGAGACCCTCCATGAAGCCGCGGCGCAGGACGTAGAAGCGGAGGAAGCGCCAGAGCGGTCGGAGGAAGAGGTCCGAGAGCGTCGCGTGCTGGCCGCGGAGCTCGAGCTCGCGCGCGGCGACGCCGGTGAAGAAGTTGATGGTCGCGAGATGAGCCGCGATGTCGCGATAGGTGTAGTGCAGCATCGGACCGCGGAGCCGCGCGCTCCGGCCGTGCAGGATCACCTTCTCGTGCGGGTCGACGCCGCCCCACACCACACGCTCGCGCCGGAAGAGCCGAAGGCGATGGTCGGGATACCATCCGCCGCGCCACCACCAGCGCCCGAGGTAGTAGACGAGCCGCGGGATGTAGTAGCCGTCGGCTTGCGGATCCGCGAGCACGGCCTCGATCTCGCGGCGGAGCTCGGGCGAGACGCGCTCGTCGGCGTCGAGGTTCAGGACCCAGGGGTAGTGCGCCTGCGACAGTGCGAACGCCTTCTGCTCGACGAATCCCGGCCACGGGCGCTGGTGGATCTGGTCGGTGTACTCGCGGCAGATCTCGAGCGTGCGGTCGGTGGAGAACGAGTCGACGACCACGATCTCGTCGCACCACTTCACGCTCTCGAGCGCGGCGCGGATGTTGTCCCCCTCGTTGAAGCAGATGACGGTGCACGAGACGCGCGCGCGCTCGTTCATGCGGGCCTCGCGTTCATACCAGTCGCGCTTCGCGGGACGCGGGCGACTCGCCGCGGCGGCGTGCGTACTCGGCGTCCTTCCGCCGTCCGAGCTCGACGATCTCCGTGGCGACCCGTCGCACTTCGGCGGCGCCCGGGTTGCCGAGGTAGCGCGTCAGGAAACGGAGACCCTCGCGGCGCGGCGCGCCGCGTCCGACCGAGCGGTGCACCTGCACGACGTTCTTCCGCCGGCGCCGCCACGAGAGCCGCGGATAGCGGCGGACCCTGTCGAGGTCGACGAGGACGAACAGCGGTGGGTGCTCGCGCGCCACGAGGACGTTCGCGGCACGGAGGTCCTGCGGGTAGAGCCCGGCCGCGTGCAAGTGCCGGAGATAGTCGGCGAACGCGATCGTGAGCGCCCGCCGCGCGGCGCCGTGGCGCGACCGCCAGAGCACATCGAGCGGCGGCCCGTCGATCCAGCGCGTGACGCTGCAGCTCCGAACCGGCACGCCGAAGCGGCGCCGCTCGAGCGCGGCGAGGAGCTCGGGCACCGGGAACCCGGCCTCGCGCATGAGCACCGTCGCCTGCCACACGCGGTGTGCGGTCGACCCGAGCGCGAGCGCGACGAGCACCCGGAGCGGCGCGGCGTCGTGAAAGCGTTTCAGCACGAGCGTGCCCTCGGCGGTGTCGACGGCGACGACGGTCGCGCGGCTGCCCTCCTTCAAGAGCCGCGTCGTCGGCGCGGCCACCAGCTGATCGACGGCGCGGAGCTCGGCCCCGGCGCTGCCGTGGCGGATGACGTAGGGCGCGTCAGGCATCGGGCCGCTCTCTAGCCGAGGCCGCCCAGCCGCACCACGCTTCGAGGCGGTCGACGGCGACCCCGAGCCCGTTCGCGCACCCGGCGGCGCGCGCGGCTGCGACGAGCGTCGGCCGGCGCGCGGGGTCGAGCCCGCGCCGGAGGCGATCGGCGACCGCGTCCGCGTCGCGCGGGTCGTCCACGAGGAGCTCGGCGAGCGGGCCGGGAAGCAGCTCGGGTGCACCGGTCGCACGCGAGGTGACGACGGGCAATCCCGACGCGAGCGCCTCGAGGATCGCGACCGGGCATCCCTCGTGGATCGACGGAAGCGCGAAGAGATCGGCCGCCGCGTAGACGCGCTCCACGTCGCGGCGCGGCCCCGTGTAGACGACGGGCCCCGCGATCTCGCGCGCGGCACGCTGGCGGTTCGCGAGATGCGGGTCGTTCCCGACGACCACGAGCGCCGCGCCGCGCGGCGGCTCGCGGCGCCAGACGTCCAGCAAGAGGTCGACCCCTTTCCGGCGAAACCCCGCACCGACGAGCAGCACGACCGGCTGATCCGGCGCGAGGCCGAGCTCGGCGCGCACCGCGGCCCCGTCGCTCGCGCGCCGCGCCGGGTGGAAGCGCTCGACGTCGACCCCGTAGTGGAGCACGGCCACTCGCTCGGCGGCCATCGCGGGATACGTGTCCAGGATCTCCTGACGCGAGAGCTCCGAGACCGCGAGTACCATCGTGTGGGCGTCGCGGGCGTACTGGCGGCGCTCGATCGCGAGCATCAGATGATGGTACGGCGAGAGCCGCTGCCGGACGTCGTGCCACACCCCGCGTTCGGCGGCGACGCGCCGGAGCCAGAGCTTGTGAATCCCGCCGCTCGCCCGGAACAGGTCGTGCCCGAAGGTGCGGCCGAATCCGATCACGACGTCGGCGCCGAGGCTCTTCCACACGCGCGGTGCGCGGACCGCGAATGAGGCGAGCTTCGTTACCTTCGACGCTCGCACGACCGGCACGCGGTGCACGGACATGCCCTCGGGGACCGGCACGCGGCACTCGCCGACCACCAGGTGCACGTCGTGGCCGCGTGCCGCGAGCTGATGCGAGAGCTCGTAGCAGTCCCACTCGGCGCCGCCCAAGCGGTCGTAGCGTTTGTGGACGAGCGCAATCCTCACACCGTCCCCACTTCCGCCGCGTGCGCAACTGGTCTGCTGCCCTGCGATCGCACGCTCACCGGCTCACGGGTGTCACTCATTCGATGTAGCCGAGGTCGCGGAGCCGCGCGGCGACTGCCTCTTCCTCCTCCGCGCTGAGCGCCGGGCCTTCGCCGACGGCGGCCGCCTCGACGGCGGCGACGCGGGCCCGCAGGACGGCGGCCTGCTCGGGCTCGCGGGCGGCGAGGTTGTGGCGCTCGCGTGGGTCCGCGATGAGATCGAAGAGCTCGTCGGCGACGTCGGGCGCATGTGGTGCTTCGACGTATTTCCAGCGCTCGGTCCGCCAGCCCCGGCGGCGATCGCGCTCCGTGCCGCGGACGCGGCCGAACGCCTCGAGGAACGCTTCGAGACCGAGGGCACGCTGGTCGCAAATCGCCGGCAGCAGACTCACGCCGTCGAGCCCGGGCGGCGGCGCCACACCGCAGAGGTCGAGGATGGTCGGCGTGAGATCGACCTGGCGCACGAGCTGATCGGTGCGCGCGCCCGCCGGGACTCGTCCCGGTGCCACGATCGCGAGCGGCACCCGGATGAGATCCTCGTAGACGTCGGTTTCGTGGCCTTCGAGCTTCTGCGTACGACGCGCGCCGAGGACGTCGCGCCGGAGTCGATACCAGCGGTACGCGAGCGTGCTCGTCATGAGGCGCTCGCCGTGGTCGCCATGCAGCAACACGATCGTGTCGGCGGGGAGCGCATCGAGGAGCGCCGTCAAGGTCGCATCGAGGCTCGCGAGCGCGCGGTCGTACCGGGTCGTGCCGAACCGGCGGCCGCGGAACCCCGGCAGGATCTTTCGCGGCGCGTGCAGCTCCCAGAGGTGGAGGAAGAGGAACCACGGCGACGGAAGGCCACCGCCGGCGACCCGTGCGACGAGGTCGCGGCCCCAGTCGTCGGAGAGGTACAGGGATGCGGGCCGCAGGTGATACTCCGCGAAGCCGCGGTCGAGGCCGTTCTCGGTGCCGAGCGGCCCCGTCACCTCCGCGATCGTGTGCCAACCCGCGGCGCCGAGCCGGCTGCCGAGCGTCGTGACGTCCGGGTGCAGCCGGTGTGCGCCGATCGAGCGGACGCCGTGGCGGGGCGAGTAGAGTCCGGTCAGCATCGTCGCGACGCACGGGGTCGTCGACGACGCCGACGCGATCATCTGGGTGAACCGGCCCCCGCGCGCGACGAGCGCGTCGAGGTGCGGCGTCGGCACCCCGCGGCCGCCGAGCGCGTCGGCGCGCATGCAGTCGACGAGGAGGAAGAGCACATTCGGGCGCGTCGAGGTGATCATGCGCGTCCTCTGTGCGGCGGGCCGTCGGGCGACTCGTACGGGCCGGCGGCCCGATCATACGGCCCGCCGGCCCGCATCACGGTGCGGAAGTCGGCGCCCGCCGGAATGGCGGCGCCGCGCTCGGCGCGCCGGCGGCCGAGCGTCTTGGCGACGAGCCAGGGGACGTGGCGGCGTCGCTCGTCACGCGACCACGCGCGCGCGGTCGCGTACGCGCGATAGACCCGCAGACGGTCGGTCGTGCCGACGCCGCGGAGCACGACGCGGTTCAGCTGTACGAGGTTCCGGCGGGCCGCGTGCCACGGTGCCGGCGCGCGGCCGATGCGGGTACGGTCGTGATCGAGGAACGCGACCCGCAGCTCCGCCGCGGCGAGCGCGATCCAGACGTTCGCCGGCACGAGGTCGCCGGCGACCACGCCGGCGGTGTGCAGGCGCGCAATCTCGCGACCCACGCTCTCGAGGAGGCCGCGCTTGGCGCGGAGGGTGGCGCCGTCGCCGGCGGCCGAAAGCGCGGCAACCCGCTCGCCGACCGGCTCCCCGCCGAGCGCCGCCGTCACGCAAAAGCTCCGCCTGACGGCGAGCCCGCGGCGCTCCTCGCCGAACGCGAGCACGTCGGGCACGACGAAGCCCTTGCTGGCGAGCGCCGCGCTCACGGCACGGACGTGTGCGGCCTTCGAGGGCCGGAACCAGTCCTTGACCGCCGTCCAGCGGCGGTAGCGGCGATAGACCTTGACGTAGACGTCTCCTCCCGGGCGCGTCCAGCGGTACGTATCGGCATGCTTCGAGCGGTGCAACGAATCGCCGGCGGCGACCAGGCGCTCGACTGCGGCAACCCATTCCGCCGCCGGCAGCCCGTGGGGATCGCGCCGCCAGACGCGCCACGCTCCGACCCGCTCGCCGCCATCGCTCCGCCGTGCGGCGGGTGCGCCCGACCCGCTCATCGCGTGCCGGCGAGGATACGGTCGACGTGTGCGAGCACGCGCGCCGGCGTGATGTCGGCCATACACTGGCGTCCGATCGGACAACGGCGGAGGTAGCACGGCGCGCACGGCACGCGGCCTACGAGCACCAGATCCTCCGAGCCCGCCGGCGCCGAGCGCGCCGGGGTCGTTGCACCCCAGAGCGAGACGACCGGTGTGCCGGCGGCGGCGGCGAGATGCATGGGACCCGAGTCCGGTCCGATCGCCAACTGCGCGCGTGCGAGCACGCCGTAGCTCTCGCGGAGCGACGTGTGCGCGGTGAGGTCCAAGGGCGTCGTCGCGGTCCGGCGGACGGTCGCGGTCGCAAGCGCTGCGGCGTCGGCGCCGCCGACCAACACCGTGGCGAGGCCGCGTGCGTCGAGCGCGTCGACGACCGTCGCGTAGTGCTCCGCGAACCAGAGCCGGCTCGGCCACGTCGAGCCGAGGAACATCGCCGCGAACGGCCGGCGGAGCGGCGCGAGCAGGCGGGCGACGCTCGCGTCCTCGTCGGCGGTGAGCATCACGTCGAAGCGCCGCGGCACCTCCGGCAGCTCGAGGAAGTCCGCGAAGCGCAGGTACTGCGCCAGCTTCCATCCGCGCCCTTCGACCGGGTCGATGGTGTGGGTGCTCGCGAGCCAGTTGAGCTCCTTCGCGTTCCGGCGATGGAAGCCGAGGCGGACGGGAGCGCGCGACGCCACGCTCACGAGCCCGCTCTTCGCGTGGCGCTGCAGGTCGAGCACGAGGTCGAAGCTCTCGGTGCGGACGCGGTGGAGGAAGCCGAAGAACGCAGGCGCGCCGTCCTTGCGTTCGAACACGAGGCGCGCGTCGAGCGCCGGGTGCTCGGCCAGAACCGGGGCCGCCGCCGGCTCGACCGCCCACGCGATGTACGCGTCCGGGTATCCCGCACGGAGGCGGTGCAGGAGCGGCAGCGCCCGCGCGACGTCGCCGATCGCGCCGAGGAGGACGATGAGGATGCGCTCTGCCGGGACACGCATGGATCAGGCGGGCGCCGCCGGGCGCGTGTCGTCGTCCGGGCCGAGCTGGGCCCGGAGGTAGAGCAGTGCCGCCAGCACGACCAGCCCGCCGAGCGTCACCGCCGACATCGTTTCGAGCGTCTGCGCGAGCGTCCGTCCGACGACTCCGCGGACGGTGAGCGTGTTCAGCACGTAGGAGAGGCCGAGCATCCACGCGAGTCGGCGGCGCACGACGGGCGCCACGTCGTAGCCGCCGCCGAACGCCGCGAGCCAGAGCACGAACTGCCCGAGCAGGAGAAAGACGAAGTAGTGTTTCCACGCGAGCGGCGCGAAGAGCACGGTCACGCAGAGCACGATCGCGATCTCGATCGTGACGAGCGGGCTCTGCGGCATGCGCCCGCTGCGGCGCGCGGCGAGCACGAACAGCACGGCGACGACCGCGAGCAGGCCGTACACGATCGCCGCCACGACGGGGTCGTTCGACGCCGTCAGCCGCTTGTGCGCGGCGCTCCAGACGATCGCGTCGTGCGTGTAGAGGCGATCGACCATGGCGTAGACGCTCTGGTTGCCCTTCCGCACCGGCCAGCTTCCGGCAGAGAGCGCGATCCAGTGCGCTGCATACGCGAAGAAGCGCTCCGGGCCGAACACCAGGATCGGCGCGAGCGACGCGAGCGCGCCGGTTGCGAGCGCGGCCCCGAGGGCCGTCCACCAACGCTTCCAGGCGAAGTACGGCAGGAAGAAGATCGGCAACACCTTGACCGCGGCGGCGAAGCCGATCAGCGCGCCGCCCGCCGCCGGCCGGCCGCGTGCGATCCACGTCGCGGCGACGAGGCACGCCGCGAGGATCACCATGTTGATCTGCAGGCGATCGAGGTTGCCGAGGAGGAAGCGGGCGCTCAGCAGGAGCGGTCCGAGTACCGCGGCCGAGGTGAGCGCGATCGTTCCCGGGCGCGCCTGCAGCACGAGCGGCCGGCGGTAGACGAGGTCGACGGCCAAGCGGAAGAGCGCCACGATGCAGGCGAAGTTGAGGGCGAGCCACGCCGCGCGCGCGAGGTACACGCTGACGCGCCCGAGCAGTGCGAACGGGATGCAGACGACCGAGAAGAGCGGCGGCCAGGTGTTCACGTCCGGCCGCGAGTCGGCGTAGATGTCGCCGCCGCGCAGCACCAGATCGCCGACCTCCATGTAACCGCGGAAGTCGCCGTCCTCCTTGATGTTGCGGATCGCCGACCCGATCAGCACCGCGAGCAGTACGAGGACGAGGACCCGGGTCCCCGTGCTCCATCCGCCGACGGCGCGGCGCCACGACTCGAGACGCGTCATGCCGCCGTCCCCGCGCCGTACGCGGCACGGAGCTCGCCCGTATCGCCCTCCGCGAGCGGCATGCCGCGCCCGGCGAGCTTGGCGAGCGACCGCTCCAGGCGCCGCAGCTCCCGCTCGCGGACGCGTGCCCGCATGACCGCGCGCACGTCGGCGCGGTCGAAGTCGATGAAGTGCACCGCCACGTCGTCGCCGGGTTGCTCACCGAGACCGACCAGGATGTTGTTGGCGTTCAGGTCGCGATGGTGGACGCCGCGGTCGTGCAGGTTGCGGATCGCGCGCCCGACCGCGCGGACTACGCGGCCCCGCCGCGGGTCGCCCGGCGGGTGCAGGCGGAGCGCATCGGCGAACGTCACCGCCCCCCCGACCTCGCGGGTGACGATCGCGCCGCGATACCAGCCCCACGGCAGGCGATCGACGCGCGCCGCCACGACCTCGGGCGCGGCGACGCTGCGTTGGATCACGGCCTCGGTCACGGCGAGCTCGCGGATCGGGCGCGGTGTCCACCCGAAGTAGCGGTCGTAGACGAGGTGGCGAATGAAGCCTCCACGGCGATACCAGCGCAGCACGCCGCGCGTGCCGTCACCGAGGTCGACCGCCCACACCGCCCCGCGCCCGCCCGCGAGCGGCATGCCGGCGACGACCGACGGGGTCGCGTCGAGCAGCGCCTCGCGGAGCGCGGGCTGCGTGCCGTCGCGGAGGGTCAGCGTGCCCCAGGGCGTCCGCCAGATGTGGAACCCGCTCGGGACGCCGCTCTGGCGCTCGGCGCGACGGGCGGCGATCCCGTGGCGCTCCCATGCCTGCGCGGCCCGTAGCACCTCGCCGTAGGTCTCGACGATCGAGAGCACGATCCCCGCCATGCCGGCGCGGCGGCGCTGCCAGAGCCGCCCTGTCAACGCGGCGAGCGGGCGGCGGACGAAGTCGGCGGGGCCGACCGGTGTCGTGCGCTCGACGTAGGTCGCGAGGCCTTCGAGCCGATCGATCACGTCGGTGACGGTTGCGGGCGGCGTGTGGACGTGCCCAGGCAGGCGCGCCGCGGTCCCGGGCCTGCTTGTGGCGGGGCTGGGGTCAGCCGCGGTGCCGTCGCGTCCCGTGCACGCGCCGCGCCAGGCGAGCGTCACGGGACCGGAGTCGACGACCCGGCCGAGGAAGTGCGCCCGGCGGAGCGCGGCGTAGCTTTCCGGACCGCCCGGTTGCGACGCGAGCGTGGTCAATGCGTCGGCGAGATCGGGCGAAAGCTGCTCGTCGTCGAGGAGGACGACGATGAGCTCGTCGGGCTGGCGGCGGACGTGCGCGGCGATCGCGGCCCGGTCGAACTCCGCGCCGATTGCGAGCTCGACGGCGGGCGGTACCGGGAGGGCGGCGAGCGCCGGGGGTCGCACGAGCACGGTGCGGCTCGCGGCGAGCGCGCCGAGCGCGGGCGTGGGATCGGCGTCGGGTACGAACTGCGCGACCACGAGCACCGGTGCCGTCACCGGCGTCGCGTCAGGCGGCACGCGCCCGCACCCGTGCGACCGCCGCCCGTACCTCGGCGACCGTCACGAGCTCCATGCAGTCGTCGGTGCCGCGCGGGCACCGCTCGCCGCCGTGGCGGCCGCACGGACGACACGCGAGATCGCGCTCGACGACGAGCGCGTGCGGTCCGAGCGGACCGTAGCCTTGCGCCGGCACGGTGGCGCAGAAGATCGCGACCTGCGGCACGCCCGCTGCGGTCGCGACGTGCATCGGCGCGCTGTCGTTGGTGACCGCGACGGCAACCATCTGCATGACCGCGGCGAGCAGCGGGAGATCGGTTGCACCCGCGAGGTCGACCGCGCGCCCGTGCGCGAGGCGTCGCACGTCCTCCGTGAGTGCACGATCGTCGGGACCGCCGAGCAGGAGGCAGCGGTAGCCGTCGGCGTCGAGCGCGCGCACGAGGTCGGCGAACGAAGCCGCCGGCCAGCGTTTGGTGCGCCAGGCGGACCCGGGGCAGATGGCCGCGAGCGGCCGCCCATCGTCCGCATGCGCGGCGAGCAGCGCCGCGGCGCGCGCGCGTGTCGATGCGTCGACGGCGAGCCACGGCCGGTGGGCGTCGGGGTCGACGACGGCGGCGCCGAGCGGGGCCAGGAGCCCGAGCAAGCGGTCACGGTCGTGCGCGGTTGGCGGGCGCGCCACGGGGTCGGTGTAGAGGAGCGCCGCGGGCGCCGTCGCGAACCCGATCCGCCGCGGGATGCCGGCGGCCCGGAGCGCGAGCGCCGTCCGCACCGACTTGTGCGCCGCGAGCGCGATCGTGAAGCGGCGGGCGCGCAGCGTCCGCACGAGCCGGAGGAAGCCTCCGACACCGCGGCCGGCGCCGCGCTTGTCGTCGACGAGCACCGCGTCGAGCGCCGGATGATTCGCGACCAGCGGCGCAGCGGCCGGCGTCACCATCATGACGATCTCGGCACTCGGCGCGTGACGCCGGAGCGCCGCCACGACCGGCGTCGTCAGGATGACGTCGCCCAGGAAAGCGGTCTGGACGAGGAGGATGCGTTCGCCGGTCATGCGTTCGTGTCGACTCCCCTGCTCCGTGCCTCCGCGCGGAGACGCCGCGCCGAACGGGTCAGGAGAGCGGCTTCGCCTCGTCGATCAGCATGACGGGAATGTCGTCCATGATCGGATACTCGAGGCGGCACGCCTGGCACGTGAGGCCCGTCCCGGCGGCGTTCAGCGCGACCGGCTGTTTGCACTTCGGGCACGCGAGTATGTCGAGCAATTCCTGACTGACGGGCATGCTACCTCCTCGATCGCGACCGGCGCGGTTGACCCGCCGCCGCGCTACGCTGCTGCGCAGACGCGCCTCGCCGGTTGGCGGACGCCCTGCGCGCGTCGTCTATAATCCACTCGGCTGCGGCACGAAAGTTCGCGGCCACGTGCGCGATCGGGAGCGCGGGATCGCGGGATGCCGCGGTCGCTCGGCCGTGGCCCGTGCGCACGAGGACCGCCCGCGTCCCGGTCGCCGCGGCGAGCCCGAGGTCGCCCGGCCCGTCGCCGACGACGTAGCTGCGCGCGAGGTCCAGGTCGAGCTCGCGGACAGCGCGCTCCACGAGCTCGGGCCCCGGCTTCCGGCACCGACAGCGGCGGCGGAGCGGCGCCGTGCCCTCACTCGGGTGGTGCGGACAGACGTAGATGCCGGCGAGCCGCGCCCCCCTGCGCGCCATCCGGCGCACCAGCGCGGCATGGATCGCGTCGAGCGTCGTCGGTGCGATGATCCCGCGCGCGACCCCGGACTGGTTCGTCACGACCACGACCGCGAATCCGGCCTCGGCGAGCGCGCACACCCCGGCCGCGGCTCCGGGCGTGAGCCGGAGATCGGCAACCCGCCTGAGGTAGTGCACCTCCTGATTGAGGGTGCCGTCACGGTCGACGAACACGGCCGGTCGACGCGTCACGACGGGGAAGTCCGGGCGGCGTCGCCGATCACCGCGTCGACGAGAGCGTCAGCGTCTTCGACCTCAACGCCGAGCCGGAGCGCCACGAGCTTGCCACGCGCAAAGGGAAACGCCTCGAGCTTCACGAGGTCCTTCTCGGTCGTGACGATCAGGTCGACGTCCTTCGCCGCCGCGGCGATCGCGTGCCAGTCGCTCGTGCCATAGGCATGGTGGTCCGGGTACTCGAGCACGTGCACGAGCTCGGCTTCCCAATCGCGGAGCGCGCGGTAGAGCGGCGCCGGGCGCGCAACCGCGCTCACCGCGAGCACGCGCTGGCCGGCGAGCGCGGCGAGCCCGATCTCCTCCCACCGCTCCGCGACCGGCTGCACGAGCGCCGTCGGCGCGAAGCGTACCCGCAGCACCCGCTGATGTGGGGTGAGCGGCGTCGGTGCGGTGCTTTCGTCCTCGCGCTCGCGGACGAGCAGAACGTGGGCGCGCTTCAGCGCGCGGAGCGGCTCGCGGAGCGGTCCGCTCGGCAACAGACGCCCGAGGCCTCCGCGCTCGCCCGCGTCGACGAGGACGAGGTCGAGGTCACGGCGGAGTGCGCGGTGCTGGAACGCGTCGTCGCAGAGCAGTAGGCGGCTGCCGAAGGTCGCGACGGCGAGCGTCGCCGCCGCGGCGCGATCGGCGCCGGCGACGACCGGGACGCCGGTCGTTCGGGCGAGCATGACGGCCTCGTCGCCGGCACGGACGACGTCGCTCGTGACCCGTGCGCCGTCGCCGACCACGTGGGGTGCGCGCGCGCTGCCGCCGTAGCCGCGGGTCAGGATCGCGACGGCGATGCCGCGGTCGTGGACGCGGCCCGCGAGCCAGCGCGTGAACGGCGTCTTCCCGGTGCCGCCGACTCGCACGTTGCCGACGCTCACCGTACGGACGGCGGCGCGGCGGCTGCGGAGCACGCCGACCCCGTAGGCCGCGTTCCGGACGCCGATGCCGGCCGCGTAGAGCGTCGCCGCCGGCGTCAGCAGCACGCGGCCAAGGCGTGCTGCGAGGCCGGTCGCGTCCCAGAGGCGCTCGATCGCACGCGTCCCGTCACTCATGCCGCCGCTCCGGCGCTCGCTCGGCGGCGAGCGTTCCACGGATGATCGCGAGGGTGACGGCGAGCGGCCCCTGCTGAGCGTCGGTGACGGTCGCGGCGCGCGCGCCGGCGGCGGCTGCTGCGGCCGGATCGGCGAAGAGCGCGGCCGTGCGCGCGATCAGGTCGGGGCCGGCGGTGGCGCGGATCGCCGCGCCGGCCTCGACGAGGCGCGCGACGTCGGCCGCGACGTTCGCGACGTGCGGCCCGACGACCACGGCGGTTCCGACGGCGGCCGGCTCGAGCACGTTGTGGCCGCCGACCGGCGCGAGCGTCCCGCCGACGAAGGCGAGGCGTGCGCCCGCATACAGCCCGGCGAGCTCGCCGAGCGTGTCGAGGAGGAGGACGGCCGCGTCGGCCGGCCAGCGCGCCGCCGGTCCCGCGGCGAGCGCGGAACGGCGCACGTGCGTGAAGCCGCGCGCGGCGACGAGGCCTGCGACCTCGTCGGCGCGGTCGGGCTTCCGCGGCGCGAGGACGAGCCGCGCGTCCGGTGTGGTCGCGCGGATGCGCGCGAAGGCGTCGAGCAGGACCTCGTCCTCGCTCGCGTGCGTGCTCGCCGCGATCAGGACGGGCGCGCCGGCGACGCCGAGGCTCGCGAGGGTCGTGTGCGAGGCGGCGGTCGCGAGCGGCCCCGCGGTCTTCAAGCTTCCGGTCACGACGATGCGCGCCGCGGGGGCACCGAGCACGACGAGACGCCGCGCGCTCTCGAGCGATTGGACGCAGAACCAGCGCACGCTCGCGAGCGTGGGCGCGAAGAGCCAGCGCCAGCGCCGGTAGCGCGCGAAGGCATTCTCGGACAGCCGGCCGCTCACCATCAGCGCTGGGATACGCCGCGCCGCCAGCGCCGTCAGGAAGTTCGGCCAGAGCTCCGTCTCGCTGAAGAGCACGAGCCGGGGACGGACACGATCGAGCGCGCGCCCGACCACCGCCGGGAGGTCGAGCGGGAACAGCACGCGGTCGTCGGCGTCGGGCACGCGGGTCGCCGCCGCCGTGCGGCCGCCGACCGTCATGCTGGAGAGCACGAGCCGCTCCTCGGGAAAATCCTCGCGGAGGGCGCGCACGACCGGTGCCAGCGCCGTCAGCTCGCCGACCGACGCGCCGTGGATCCAGATCGCGGTCCGCCCGGGCGGCGTGCGCGGGATCCGCCCGAAGCGTTCCGGGACGCCGATCCGCCAGTCACGCCTGAGCGCGAGGCCGGCGAGCGCCGCTGGCAGCAACAGCGTGCCACCCGTTACGACCACGGCGTTGAACAGCGCGAGGCGGCGCCGCCACCAGTCCGGGGTCTCCGACGCGATCGGGGCGGCGCTCAGTATTGCCAGCGGCCCTTCGCGAAGCGGAAGATCTCGGTGACGTCGGTCTGCTCGACGATCGTACCGGTGCTCCCGACCGCCGCGGCTTCGGTCGCCCCTTCCTTGCGGTACTTGACCTCGCGGTAGGTGATCTTGCCGATCGGCACCTTGCCGGGCTCTTCCTTCGCGACGCAGGTGCGATCGGTGCCGTAGCTCACGTACTCGCCGAAGACGCCGGGACCGCCTTTGGCCCACGCGACGTGGGCGACGTTGTAGGCGGTCCGCTCCCTGAGCTTGCCCATCCACTCGTCGCAGAACGTGCGGAAGTCGCGGACGTGCTCGCCCTCGACCAGCTGCTTGACCGCCTCTTCGGCGGTGACGGGCTTCTGGGTGGGGGCTTTTTTCTTCGCCGGTGCCGATTTTTTTGCCGCCGGCTTCGCCTCGGCGGCGAGGGCGACCGACGTCGCGATCGGCCCGCCGACGAGCAGCGCGGCGAGGAGCCATACGAGCGTGCGCGGCCGAGCGGCGACGGGGTCCGACATGGCGGCCCTCATACTAACGACGGGTGAGGCATGCAATTCAGAGCGATTCAGACGCGGGCCTCGGCGTCGGCGCGCACGCGCTCGAGCTCGCGCTCGAGCGTCGCACGCGCGGCCTCGATGTCGTCGGGCGTCGCGTCGGATGCGACGCGGATCGGCGTGCCGACCGAGAACACGAGCCGCGTGCCGGGAAACGGCAGCATCATGCGGTCCCAGCTGCCGAGGCGGCGGTGCCGGCGCGCCGCGGCGGCCACCGGCACGATTGCGGCACCGGTCGCGCGCGCGGTGTGGATGACGCCGCTCTTCGCGACGCGCCGCGGTCCGCGCGGACCGTCTGGCGTCCATGCGAGGCTCGCCCCCTCGCGATAGGCGGTCAGGATCTGGCGGAGCGCGCCGCGTCCCCCGCGCGTCGACGAGCCGCGCACCGCCTCGATCCCGAGCGGTCGTACGGCGCGTGCGATCAGCTCGCCGTCCCGGTGCTGGCTGATCATGATGCAGACGCGCGGCGGCCACCACTCGAAGCACGGCATCAACACGAGCTGCTCGTGCCAGAACGCGACGATCAGCCGCTCGCCGGCGCGCCAACGCTCGTAGAGCCCGCCGTCGTTCACGAGCTCCTTCCGCGTCGTCCAGCGCAGCAGCACGAGCATCGCCGCGATCAGCCACGCGGCGAGCGGCACCAGGCGCTGCAGGAACGCGCGCCGTCTGCGGGCCATCAGTGGAGCAGCCGCTCGGGGTCGACCTGGTCGGCGGAATCCTGGAACTGCAGGTCGTGGAGCTTGCGGTACTCGGCACCGAGCGCCAGCAGCTCCTCGTGCGTCCCCTCCTCCACGATCTGGCCCCGCGAGACGACGACGATGCGGTCGGCGCGCCGGATCGTCGAGAGCCGGTGCGCGATGACGAGCGTCGTGCGGTTCACCATGAGGCGCTCGATCGCCTGCTGGACGAGCCGCTCGGACTCCGTGTCGAGGGCCGACGTTGCCACGTCGAGGATCAGGATCGGCGCATCCTTCAAGAGTGCGCGCGCGATCGCGAGGCGCTGGCGCTGGCCGCCCGAGAGCGTGACGCCGAGCTCGCCGATCGGCGTGTCGTAGCCCTGCGGCAGCGCGGTGATGAACTCGTGGGCGTTCGCGGCCTGCGCCGCCGAGACCACGTCGTCCATCGACTTCCCGAGGTCGCCGTACGCGATGTTGGCGCGGACGGTGTCGTTGAAGAGGAACGTGAACTGGGTGACGATCGCGATCTGCGCGCGTAGCGACCGCAGCGTGTAGTCGCGGACGTCGACCCCGTCGATCGTGATGCGCCCCTCGGTCACGTCGTAGAAGCGCGGAATGAGATCGGAGAGCGTGCTCTTGCCGCCGCCGCTCATGCCGACGAGCGCCACCACCTCGCCGGCTTGGATCGTCAGGGTGACGTCCTTCAGTACGGGCTCCGTGCCGTAGCGGAAGCCGACGTGCTCGAACACGATCCCGCGTCGCATGGCGGAGAGGGCGCGGGCGCCGGGACGGTCGACGACCTCGGGCGCGGTGTCGAGGAGCTCGAAGACGCGCTCGGCGCCGGCGACGCCCTGCTGGATCGTCGCGTTCGCCTTGGTCAAGCGCTTGAACGGCTCGTAGAGGAGGAACATCGCGGTCAGGAATGCGAGGAACGAGCCTTGGCTCCGGCCGCCGGCGATCACGCTGTTGCCGCCGTACCAAACGACGCCGCCGATTGCGAAGGCGGCGAGCACCTCGAGCGCCGGCGTCGTGAGCGCCTTGATCATGCTCGCCTTCATGTAGAGCCGGTAGAGGCGGCGGTTCTCGGTCTGGAAGCGCTCGCGCTCGTAGTCCTCCATGCCGAAGGCCTTCACGACCCGGTTCCCCTGCACGGTCTCCTGCAGGAGCGACGTCAGCTGGCCGAGGGTCCGCTGGCCGCGCTTGCTGAAGCGCCGGAGGCGCTGCGAGAGCTTCACGATCGGCAGGACCGACGCGGGAAAGACGAGGAACGCGATCAGCGCGAGCGTCGGATCCTTCACGAAGGCCACGACGATGAGGGCGAGCAGCGACGTCGCATCGCGCATGATCGAGGCGACCGCGTCGGTGAGGGCGGTGCGCACGAGCGCCACGTCGTTGCTGACCCGCGACAGCACGTCGCCGGTCGCCGTGCGGTTGAAGAACGCGAGCGAGAGCCGCTGGATGTGCTGGTTCAGCTCGTCCCGCAAGTCACAAATGATGCGTTGCCCGACCAGGTCCATCAGATAGCTCTGCGCGAAGCTCGTGATCCCGCGGAAGAGGAAGATCAGCACGATCGCGACCGGCAGCAGGTTCAACGCCGTGAGCTTCCGATCCGCGAAGATGTCGTCGAAGACGCGCTCGACCAGCAGCGGCAGCACGCCGGTCGTCGCGCTGAAGAGCAACATGGCCGCGACGGCCGCACCGAACCACGGCCAGACGTACGGGCGGAGGTAGCGGAGCAGCCGGAGGTAGGTGGCCCCGGACCCCCGGCTCGTTCTGGTCGTGTCGGCGGCTGGGCGGCTCACGTCAGCATCTCCGCCGCGATCGCAGCCGCCCGCTCCGCCGCGCCGCCTCCGCCGAGGGCCTGTCGCACATCCGCGAGCGCGCGGCGCGTTTCGGCAGCGTAGGCCGGATCGTCGAGGAAGCGTGCCACCTCGGCGGCCATGCGGTCGGCGGTCGCGTCGTCCTGGATGAGCTCGGGCACGACGCCGCGGCCGGCGATCAGGTTCGGCATGCCGATGAACGGCACCGAGACGAGCCGGCGCGCGAGTGCGTAGGTCAGCGGCTCGGTCCGGTAGGCGATCACCATCGGGCGTTCCAAGAGTGCCGTCTCCAAGGTTGCGGTGCCGGATGCCACGATGACGGCGTCGCTCGCGTGCACCAGGTCGTACGTTGCGCCGCGCACCACCGGGAACGGCAACGCGGCGCCGCGCATGCTAACGGCAACGTCGGCGTCGCTCAACGTGTCGGCGAGGGCCAGCACGCACTGGGTGTCGCCGCGGGCCGCGAGGCGCGCCGCGGCCTCCGCCATGGCCGGCAGCAGGAGGTGCATTTCCTTCTGCCTGCTCCCGGGCAGAAGCGCCACGAGGCGCTTCGCTGCATCGAAGCCGTGCGCCGCGAACGTCGCGGCCCGGTCGCGTCCGACCCGGACGCGGTCCAGCAGCGGATGCCCGACGAAGTCGGCGCGGACGCCGCTGCCTTCGTAGAGCGGCACCTCGAACGGGAAGACGACCGCGAGCCGGCTCACCCGCCGCGCGATCTTGCGGACGCGGCCGCGCCGCCAGGCCCACACCTGCGGGCTGATGTAGTAGAGCACCGGCACCGCGCTCCGCTTGGCGACGCCCGCGAGCGCCATGTTGAACTCGGCGAAGTCGATGAGGATCACGAGGTCCGGCTTCTCCTCGCGGACGATGCGGCGCATCCGCCGGTAGGCGCGCCAAAGGACGCCGAGTCGATCGCGCGCCTCGACGAGCCCCATGGTCGAGAGCGTGTGTGCGTCGACCAGCGTGTCCATGCCGGCCGCGCGGAGGTGGTCGCCGCCGATGCCGCGGATGCGCACGTCAGGGCGGCGCGTGCGGAGTGCCGCGACGAGGTCGGCCCCGTGCAGGTCGCCCGAGGCCTCGCCGGCGACGAGCAACACGTCCGGCTGCGCGCGTATCCGCGCTGCTGCGGCGGCGCTCACGCCGCCGGCTCGATGCTTGCCGCGATGCGCTCCGCGAGCTCGAGCGCGAGGAGCCCCTCGCGCCCGCTGACGATCGGCGTCGTCCGCGCCCGTACGGCGGCGAGGAACGCCGCGATCTCGTCGCGGAGCGGATCGCCCTGCCCCGCGTCGTGCTCGTCGGCCCTGATGTTGGCGAGCGCTCCCGGGGTCGGGCTCGGCTCACGGCGCACGATCCGCACCTTGCGCTGGTCGTAGTCGATCGCGACGTACGCGTCGGGTTGGAAGAGCCGGAGGATGCGCTCGCGCTTCAGCGAGACGCGGCTCGCAGTGACGTTCGCAATGCAGCCGTTCGTGAACCGCAGGCGCGCGTTCGCGATGTCGACGCGCGGGGTGAGCACCGGTACGCCGACGGCCTCGACGCTCTCGACGTCGGCGGCGATGAAGCTCTGGATCACGTCGAGGTCGTGGATCATGAGGTCGCGGATGACGTCGACGTCGGTGCCGCGCTCGACGAAGGGCGCCAGGCGATGACACTCGAGGAAGCGCGGCTCGGTGATGACCGCCTGTGCGGCGCGAAGTGCCGGGTTGAAGCGCTCGAGGTGCCCGACCTGCAGAATGCGGCCGCCGGTCTTCGCCGCGCGCACGAGGTCCGCACCTTCGGCCGCTGTCGACGCGAGCGGCTTCTCGACGAGCACGTCGATGCCGGCCGCGAGGAGGTCGCCGGCGACGGCCGCGTGCGCGCCCGTCGGGACCGCGACGCTCGCGCAGTCGACGGCGCCCGCGAGCGCGTGATGGTCGGGGAAGGCCTTCGTGCCGAGCGCTTCCGCAACCTCGCGGGCGCGGGCCGGGTCGCGGTCGACGACGCCGACGAGCTGCACACCGTCGAGAGCCGCATACTTCTCGGCGTGGAAGCGGCCGAGATGTCCGACGCCTACCACCGCCGCGCGCAGCGGACTCATCGATTCGCCGCCGGTTCCAACGTGCGCTGGCGTACCACGACCGCGCGAAGCCGGCTATCGCGTCCGCGTCGTCGGAGCGAGCGCCGGCACCAGGTAGCGCACCGCGAGCGCGGTGATCTCGTCGACGAGCGCCGGATCGCGGAGGCGCTCCGGGAACTCGAACACGACCGCGTTCGTGACTGCCTCGAGCGCGTGGACCAGGACGACGGCCGCGACGTCGAGGTCGCCGACCGCGAGATCGCTCCGCCGCTGCTCGAGCAAGCGCTCGCGCACGACCGCCGTCATGCGGCGGATCTCGCCGTAGCGCTGCTCGATGCGGCCGGCGTCGGGGAGCTTGTCGAGGAACACGCGGTGCAGGTTGAGGTCGATCGTGTCGGCCTCGAGCAGGATCTCGACGACCTCGCGCAGCACGTCCGGGATGGGCCGGACGGCGAAGTCGGCGAGCTTCGTTTGGAGCGCCGCCATCGTCTGGTCGGAATGGCGGTCGATGAGCTCGCCGAGGATCGCCTGCTTGGTCGGGAAGTACTGATAGAGCGAGCCGATGCTCACCCCGGCGAGCTCGGCAATGTGGTTCGTGTTCACCTCGTCGAGCCCGCCCTCGGCGAAGAGCCGCGCCGACGCCTGGAGGATCGCGTCGACGGTCGCCTGGGAGCGCTCCTGGCGGGCAGCCTTCCGGGGGCGTGTCGGGCTCTTCCGCGGCATCGGGCGGCGTCGCGAAACGTGAGCCGGGCGTCGAGAGAGGCGCCCGTCGTCGTCGGTTAGAGCCGCGAACGTGCCGCATTTCAAGGCGTTTCACTCGGGCCGCCGGCGCGCGCGCCGGCCGCGAATGCGAGTTGGGGAGGCGCCGCACGGCGGGTACATCGAGAGCATCACGAAGCCGCGAGGAGGGTCCAATGCGCACGATCGACCAATGGCTGCACGCCTACGCCACGAGCCACCGTCATCCCATCAACAAGCTGATTCACCGGATCGCGGTCCCGATCATCGTTCTCGACCTCCTCGGCTTCCTGCACCTGCTGCCGACCGCCGCCGTTGCCTCATGGCTCCCGCCGGCCTCGTGGCTGCTGGTCGTCGGCGCGCTGGGATTCTATGCGCGTCTGTCGCCGATGCTGGCGCTCGGCATGCTGCTGCTCGCGTTGCCGAGCATGGCGGCGCTCGACGTTGGGCTCACCGCGCTCGGTGGGTGGGCACTCCCGGCGCTCGTCGCGGTCTTCCTGGTCGCCTGGATCGCGCAGTTCGTCGGCCACGCGCTCGAAGGGGCGAAGCCGTCGTTCTTCGAGGACCTGCAGTTCCTCCTGATCGGTCCGCTCTGGCTGCTCGCCGACGTGTACCGCCGGCTCGGCGTCGCGCCACACGAGCTGCGGCACACCGCGTGACGCCGGGCGCTCAGTCGATGTACCCGAGTTGACGGAGGCGTTCCCGCTCCTCGTCGTCGAGCGGCGGTGCTCCGTCCGCGTCGAGCTCGGCCGTGGCCGTGTGCCAGAAGGCGACCGCGACGTCGGCAGCCTCCGCCTTCGGGTCACCGTGTCGGCGCGGTTCGCCGACGAGCCGCGGGTCTGCGAGCGCGATCGTTCCGATCGCCGCCGTCGTTTCCGGCCCGACGCGGATGGTCTCGGCCGGCACCCGCTTTCCGTCGAGCTCCACCGCGATCGCGACCTGGCTCGCAGGTGCGGGCGCATCGAAGCGCAGTCGGTCCTCACCGTGGGCCTCGAGCGTCCCGCGTAGCGTCAGCACGCCCGACGACGGATCCCACGTGACGGTGTCGCCGGGCTCGAGGTTGAGGCCGTCGACGGCGGCGAGCGGCCGCGCCGGACTGCACGTGAGCGTGACGACATACGTGACCGGCGCGGCCCGGCTCGACTGCACGCGCACCTGGTAGCCAGTTTCGGCGAGCCGTGGCTGGAGGCTGTGGAGCGCCCGCGCGAGCCGGCGCGCCTCCGGCGATTCGGTGCCGAGGTCGCGGTGCCCGTCCGGGTCGGTCGTCGGATCGGTGCAGGTGAACGTTCCGTCGGTGATCCGGCGCACGAGCTTTCGCGTCGCGCTGCGCGCCATGTGCTCGGGGACGCCGCCCGCGCCCGACTCGGTGCGCGCGAACACGACCCGCTCACCGAGGGGAGATGCATCGCCGCGCATCCAGGGCAGCAGGCTCTCGCCGTCGGTGGTCGCGACCGTTCCGCCGCCGGCGGCCGTGATGGTGGGAAGCACGTCGACGGTCCCGACCGGGACGTCGACGGTGCGCCCGGGCGGCATCCCGGAGGCCCGGATCAGGAGCGGAATGCGGAGTGCATTCTCACGGAGCGGCGCCGCGGCGTCGGCCGACGAGGCGGCCGGCAGTCCGCCGACGACGATCGTGGTCGTGTCGAGCCGGGCGCGGTGGGTGACGCCCCGGAGGAGACGCGCGATCGCACGGTCGAGATCGGCGTGCCGGGCGGACGCGTGGCCCGGCTCCTGCGTCGCGCCGTAGTGGACGTGCAGCACGGTCGGGCAGCGTCCGGCCGCGGTGAGGAAGCGGAGCGCCGCCGACGTGACGGCGCGCGCGTCGCTCGGCACCGGCATCACGGCCGCAAAACCGGGCTCCTGCCCCGCGAGCCATGCGGCTGCGGCGGGATCGGCGCCCACGACCGACCGCGTCGCCTCGGGGGCAATCCCGCCGATGAGCCCCGCGAGCCCGGGTACCGTCCGGCTCTCCGGAAACAGCGAGCCGGTCAGCAGCTGTTGCAGCGCGAGGAGCCCGCTCGGCGCCCCGGCGAACGCGTTCGTGAAGCGGATGGCACCCGTGCTGCCGCGCGCCAGTCCCGGCAAGGGCGGGGTCGCGGCCCGGAGGTCGCCGACGCTCACGACCAGCACGCTCGGCACCGCCGGGTCGCAGGCAATCACCGCCGGCTCGGCGACGAGCAACGCGGCTGTCGCGCTCGGCCGCGTCGACTCGACCTCGAAGCGGAGCGTGCCGGGATCGGTCGCCGGCCCGTCGAGCGCGACCCCGACGTCGATCCAGCGCCGGTCGCGCGGATCCGCCGGGTCGACGGTGCGGCCGTAGAGCTCGGTGCGGATGCCGGCCTGCTCGCGCACGACGCGAAACCGCAGCGGACCGCTCGCACCGCCGTCGGCGAGCGCGATCGCGGTCAGGAGCCGGACTCCGGGCGCGATGCTTGCGGACGACACGGCGAGCGGCGTCGCGGCGCCGATCCGCAGCGCGCGCCGCGTGCTACCGTACAGCTCGATGTGCTCGGTCGTCGCCCCCGCCGGCAGCGGGAGCGCGTGTCCGGTCGCGTGCGTGGCGGAGGCCGCGGACAGCGCGGCCGCACCGCACAGGACGGCGAGCGCGTGGGGCCATATCCGTGTAGTCGCTTCCACACGATGCCACTCAGGTGGCACTCGCGGCGTAAGTCTATGAGGTTCTCGCCGAGCGCGCGAACGCGCG
>JANNPN010000090.1:0-8671 GCA_031400185.1 Polyangiaceae bacterium | reverse complement strand
GGAGGCGGAGGCGGGGTGGCCAAGGGGGACTTCAACGGGGACGGCTTCGGCGATCTCGCCATCGGGGTGCCGTTCGAAGATCAGGACGGCGTCAATGCCGTCGGCGGCGTGAACGTCATCTACGGCTCCGCGGCGGGCCTCACCCCGACCGGCACCACCGCGCCCAACGACCAGTTCCTGGACGCGAGCACCTTCGGGTTCCCGTATGGCTCCGACGACAACTTCGGCTGGGCTGTGGCCTCAGGCGACTTCAACGGCGACGACCGGTCGGACCTCGCGATCGGGATGCCGGGCGCGGATGTCGACGGCCTGGCGAGCGCCGGCCACGTGCTGCTCATCGACGGCTCCGAGGACGGGCTCGACACCGCCACGGTCCACCTCCTGCCGTTGCTCGACACGCAGCGGCGCCGCGCCGGCGAAGCGCTCGTGTGGGGAGACTTCAACGGCGACGGCTTCGGCGACCTCGCCGTCGGCATTCCGGACGCGTTCTCGACCCGCACGCCGGTCGGGGACCAATGCGTCTTCAACGCGATCGAGTCCGCCGGAGAGGTGCAGGTTTTCTACGGCAGCGTCGTCGGCCTCACGCAGGTCGGCGCGCAGCTCTTCGGTCAGAACACGAGCGTCTGTTCGAACTTCGCCGGCGGGGCGGCGGAGACCGGCGATCGCTTCGGCGCCGTGCTCGCCGCCGGCAACTTCAACGGCGATTCGTTGAACGGCAATCCCGTCTCCGATCTCGTCGTCGGCGTGCCGCTGGATTTCACTCGCGCCGATCTGCGCGATGCGGGCTCCATCCACCTCTTTCCGGGGGGCGCGACCGGGCTCAGGCGCGACCGGGTCCAGGTCGTGAATCAGGCGACGGTGGGGGTCGGCGGCGCGGCCGAGCCCGGCGATCAGTTCGGGCGCGCGCTCGCGAGCGGCGACTTCAATGCCGACGGGCGCGACGATCTCGCCGTCGGAGTGCCCTTCGAGGACTTGATCGACAACACCCGGGCCGACGCCGGCGCCGTCCAGGTCTTCTTCGGAGGCGGATCGTCGCTCGTCGACGCGGCCGGCGACGTGTTCATCAGCCAAACCGATCTCGCCGGAGAGGCCGTCGAAGCGGGCGACCGCTTCGGCTGGTCGCTCGCCGTCGGGAGGTTCGACATCGGCTCGTTCGCCGACCTCGCCATCGGCGTCCCGGGCGAGGACATCAGCAATCTCGACAACGTCGGCTTAGTGACCGTTCTGCACGGGGCGTCGAGCGGACTCTCGTTCACCCGCATCCAGCACTGGCATCAGAACTCGGAAGGCGTTCCAGACTCCAACGAGGTCGGCGACCAGTTCGGGTTCGCGCTCTCGGCGTGGGACTTCGGGAACACCGCCCACAGTGATCTCGCGATCGGGGTGCCCTTCGAGAACATCGTCTCCGTTGCGACCGGAAGGACACAGGGAGACGCCGGCGCCGTCATCGTGATCTACGGCAGCGTCGTGGGTTTGACCACGAGCGCGAGCACTCCGCAGCTCTGGCATCAGGACGCGCCGGGCATCAAAGACGAAGCGCAATCGGGCGACCGCTTCGGAAATACTCTCTACTGACGCAGGCCGACACTCGAAGGAGACCACCATGGTACCTACCTCTTCGTTCTTCGCCACGCGGCTGCTCTGCGCGATCACCGCCGCATTGGTTTTCGTCGCCGCGCCGGCGGCGGCGAAGGATTTCTGCATCGACCGGGCCGATACGGCCGCGAACCCGGACTTCATCCTGGAGAACTTCAAGATTCCGAAAGCGGGGAAATGCAAGCCGCTCCTCGGGCTCGCGACTCCCATCGTACGTAGCGTGATCAGCGGCGCCGCGTGCGGGTCGTCCGACGGCACGCACGTGAGCTTCGCGCTGACGATCGGGTTCATGCCGGGCCCGCTCGAGGCGTCGATCCCGTCGACGGGCAACACCGTGCCCTTCAATGTGCTCCTCCGGACCGCGGACCTGACGGGCCTGGCGTTCAGCCGCGTGGGCAGCACGGCCGACGGCGGCGCGGCCAGCGGCGCCGAATGCAAGAACGAGACGATTCCCTGAGCGGCAGCGAGAGGTCCGCGTGCGCGCGCGACGCCCGAATCGGTAGACGGCCGGGATGGGCGGTCGTATGGAGGGGCGCATGGACATGAAGCTCGAAGTGGTGATCGTGCCCGTCTCCGACGTCGATCGCGCCAAGGATTTCTACGAGCGATTGGGGTTCCGCGAGGACATCGACTTCGCGGGCAGCGCGGCCTTCCGCGTGGTGCAGCTGACGCCGCCGGGCTCGGCGTGCTCGATCATCTTCGGCACGGGGGTGACGTCCGCGCCGCCGGGCTCGATCGACCGCCTCGTTCTGGCGGTCTCCGACGTCGACGCGGCCCGGAGGGAGCTGCTCTCGCATGGCGTCCAGGTGAGCGAGGTGTTCCACGACGCGGGTGGCGGCCTCGCTGGCGGCTTCTACGCGGGCAGCGAAGCGCGGGCGCCGGGTTCGGACCCCCAACGCCGCTCGTACGCCTCGTACGCCTCGTTCAACGATCCCGATGGCAACCGCTGGCTGCTGCAGGAGCTGACGGAGCGTCTCCCGGGCCGAGGGTAACAAGGTCCGAGCCGGGGGGAGGCACGAGGGCGCTGTGCCGCGCGCACCGAGCGTGACCGCGAAAAGTCGAATCGTCGGTGCATTTTTCTCCCGGAACGGGCGCGTTCGTGGTACAAGCCGCCTCCCCACAACGCCGGGTTCGCGTCGCCCATGGACGCTTCGGAGGGCACGATGTCGTGCACGCACGGGCGATTGGCATCCGCATCGGCGCGAGCGCCGCCGCGTGCTCCGCGTCCGTTCCTTCGTTCGTGTTCCCCTCAGAACGTCACAAGGAGGACTCGTCCATGAGATACGTGCTTGCATGCGTGAGTGCCGCGACGTTGCTCGCGGCGCCCGTCTTCGCCGGCCCCGTCGGCACGGCGCCCCCCGCCAATCCCTGCCCGGGTGCGGCGCCCTTCAAGATCGCGCTCATCGCCAACGAGGTCGGCACCGACAGCGGCGGTCCATTCTGTCCGACGCCGGGCTCGGGGTGCGCCGAGACCATGGTCGTCTGTCATCATGCCGGGAAGACCGGCGCGCGGCCGATCGACGTCGCCGTCGAGCTCTTCACGAATGCCGGCGCGGTCGTGCCGGGATCGCTCACGACGGCGTGTGGCGTCACCGCCGGCGCTTCCGCGGCGTTCATCACGCTCGGAGCGCCGCTCGTGCCGCCCTACTTCGGAACCATCATCCCTGCGACGGCGCCGCAAGTGCCGTTGGGCTCCCTCCGTGTGCTCAGCGACGACGGACGGTCGGTCGTCTGCGACGTCACCCTGCTCGATACGACGACGATCGGTCTCGGCTTCTCGCCGTCACCCGCCGGCGCGAAGAACGTCACCGTCACGGCCCTCTCGAAGGGTCAGAAAGGAGACTGACCATGCGCCGCATCTTCAGCCTACTGGCCGTCCTGCTCGTACTGAGCGCCGTCCCCGCGTGGGCAACACTCACCGATCCCGCTCCAGCGAATCCGTGCCCGGGTAGTGCCAAGCTCAGCACGAACCTCTCGATCCTCGACGTCACCGGTGACGGCGGTCTACCGCCTCCCTGCAACGGTCCGAACGCCGAGACCGCCATCACCTGCCTGGTGAAGGAGTCCGGCGGCTTGGTCGACGTGGCGATCGAGTACTTCGACGCCTCCGGTGCGCTCATCAGTCCACCGGTGCCGGTCGCCTTCTGCGGGTTGCCCGAAGGCGCCACGGCGACCTTCAGCACGTCGGCGCTTCCTCCACCGTACGCGGCGGGCACCATCGTGGCCACCGCCGCCCCCGCTCCAGGTCCCCTCTGTCCTCCGTTCACGCCGGGATGCTTCCTGCACGGGAGCGCCCGGATCCTCGCGACGTCGAAGAGGATTCAGTGCACGGCGACGCGCATCGACTTCGCGGGACCCTGTTTCGGCGGGCCGCCGATGCCGTTGTCGACGAAGGATCTCACGATCTTGAACAGGGGCAGGCAAACCGGGGACTGACCGATCCTGCGAGGTGGAGCGCGCGCCGGCCGCGCTCCACCTCCACCGTCGGACCGCTGGTAGTGGGGGATGTTGATGTCCGTCAACCGCCCCCACTACCGCACCGCTGGCCGCGACTGACTACGGAGCGACCACAGGACCCCGTCTTCGTGGCACTGCGCGTTGCGCATCCCGAGCCGGCGGCGACGGGTCGGCACCATAGGGCGACGGCGGCCGAAACTCGCTCGCGGGTGCGGGCGGCAGCGCCGAGCCGGTCCCCGGCCGGCGCAACGTGAGCGAGGTCAGGCGATAGTCGAAACTCCGCACCCGACTGCGATCGACCTCCGTGGTGAATTGCAGCGACACTCCTCGAATCCCGAATCGCGCGAGGTCCGGCGGCTCCACCGGGAGCGCGTGGGGAAACGGAGCGGGTCCGGAGTATCCGTCCAAGTACAGATACAACGCATTGGGACCGTATCCGTCGAGGGCCGGATCGTTCCCGACGAACGGGACGCGGACGGAATACGGAGGTTTGTATTCGGCCCGGCCGGTCGTCCGGATCTCATTGGTCGCCCGGTCGAACACGCCAGGGTACGGCTTGCTGCCGAGCTCGCCTCTGTACCATCCGGCGACGAACTGCAGGGCCGTGACGGCCTTGGAATAGTTGTTGATGTCGCCTCCCCCATAGTCCGGCGGCGTCGTCGATTCGAAGGTGAAGTATCCGCTGACGGTGTTCCCCAACGGAGCCGACGGCGAGTCCGTCGTTGCCGTAAAGTCGAAGGTCACAGGCTCGGCACGCGCCTGGCCGTGACACAGGAGCGCTACCGCGGCAGCCGCGAGTGCAAATGTCCGCCGCCCACGCAGACCGGATGGCTCGTGCATGAATCTCCTCCCGGGAACGTCCCGACCGATGCCGTGCTGCCTCACGGCGCGCGACGGAGCCCCTCGAAACGCGTCCGTGCGGCCTCGAGATCCTCGAGCTCGAAGATCTCGAGGCCGACGGGTCGGTCTCCGTGGGCGAGCCCGAGGCAGACGTACACCGCGTCGAACTCGCCGCCCTCGGCGTTGGTGCCGAACCAGCGGCAGACGTACAGGCGTCCGTGCGGCTCGGTGGCGATGAAGTAGAGCGTCTCGATCCGGAGGTCGCGGCTCAGCTCCCAGACGGCGGCGAGCGACGTGAGATACGCGTCGATGCCCTCGAGGCGGCCGACGCCGGTGCGGCGGCGGTCGTCGAGGTAGAAGTCGGCGGGGAGCAGCTCGCGCAGGCGCTCGAGGTCGTGGGCGTTCCAGGCGCGCACGGCGGCGAGCGCCAGCGCCTCCGCGCCGTCGGCGCCGCTCGCGGCGTAGCGCTCCAAGAGCTCGGCGCTCGCGGCGGCGCGGTCGTCGGGGTCGAAGGAGATGCACGCAAGGAAGCGCCCGTCCGCATCGACCTCCGTCACCGCCAGCTGGTCGACGGCGAAGTCGGCGCCGGGCTTGCCACCGCGCCACTCCCAACGCTCGAGGGCCACACGCTCGCCGGCCGTCGCGAGCAACGTCCGCCCGAGGCGCACTTTCCCCGACTCCATCATGACGCGCACGTTCGCGATCGCCGTCGCACGATCGCCGGTCAACCGCATCAGGCGCCGGCGATCGTCGAACATCGCCGTCGGCGCATAGATCCGATCGAGTCCCTCCCAATCGCGCGCCGCCACGCACGCCGACCAGCGGTCGACCCAGCGCGTCGCCGCGTTCGGCGGGATGCGGAGCGGATCGGGCCGCAGCTCCGCGAGCCGCGCGACGGCTTTGTCGAGGTCCTCGAGCTCGAAGAGCTCGGCACGCGTGATGCGGCCTCCCGCCGCGATGCAGAGCCAGAGACAGTCGGTCTCGAAGGCGCCGCCGTCGGTGAGGGTCCCGAAGCGTCGGAGCGTGGTGACGACGCCATGAGGCTCGACCGCCGGCCAGAACCAGCCGAGCTCCAGGTGGTGGTCGGGCGCGAGATCCCAGAGGACCGCCACGGTCTCAAAGTAGGCGTCGGCGCCCACGATGCGGCCGAAGCCGGTCCGGCGATGGTCCTCGACGACGATGTCGTCGGCAAAGCGTGCCGTGATGCGCTCGCGGTCGCGCGCGTGAAACGCGTCGACGACGGCCCCGACGAGCTCCACCCACGGCGCCACCTCGGGCTCGATTGCGGCCCAGCGTCTCCACGCCTCGCGCTGCGCGGCGCGGGCGTCGGCGAGGTCGAAGAAGAGGAGGGCGGTGAACAGGCCCGCCGCGTCGACCTCGACCACGCTCAGGAACTCGATCTCGAAGCGGCCGCCGGAAGGACCACCTGAAAAACGCACTCGACTGACGGCGACGCGATCCCCGGCAGTCCCGACGAGCCACCCCTCGGGGCGCGCACCGGTTCGCGCCCGCTCCCGGGCGGACGCGATGAAGAGCTCGCGGTCGCCCGCGAGGAGCGCCATGCGGCGCCGATCTTCCCAGATCATGTCGGGGGCATACAGCGCGCGCATCGCGTCCCAATCGTCGGTGTCGAAGGCCGTGTCGAACGCCGCCCGCCAACGCTCCAACGTCGCAACGGCTGCGTTGGACTTCGCGATCGCCGCAAGCGGAGCATCCGGCGTGCCCCTCCCAATCTCGTCGAAGCGCGTCCGCGCCGCATCGAAGTGATGCGGATCGTAGAAATCGAGGCGCTGCGCCCGGCCCGCCGCGTCGAGCTCGGCGACCCAGAGGAACGGGCTCTCGAACGCACCCCCGTCACGCGTCCCGACCCATACGTCCTCGCCGATGATCCCGCGCTCCGACGTCCGGAGGTGATCGGCCCGGGCGAGGGCGTCGGGCGCGAGCTCGACCATCGCCCGTAGCGCCCCGAGGAAGGCCGCCGGCCCACGCAGCACGTCCCAGCTGACCAGGCGATGATCGCGCGCGTCGAGCGTCGGGGCGAAGAGCACGGCGAGCGCGTCCCAATCGCGGCTCGCAAGCGCCCGGTCGAACGTGGCCTGGAAGCCCGCTACACGGGGGTGCGCCGCGGCCTCACCCGCGCGCCAGCGCGCGTCGAGCTCGGCGTAGGCCGCGTCGAGGTCGGCGCCGTCGAAGCGGACGATCGCCACGACCTCGCCGCGCGCATTCGTCTCGTACAGAAAGATGGCGACGATCTCGCTCGGCCCGACGTCCCCCTCGGCCATCTCGAGGTGGGATCGCGCCAGCGCCAGCCGCTCCCCTCGCGTGGCGAGCGCCGTTCCCGTCCCGCGCAGCAGGCGCAGCTCGCGGAGCTGGCGCGTGAACGCGATCCACTGCTCGCCATCGAGCTCCAGCTGCGCAATCGGGGTTCGGTCGTAGTAGCGAAAACCCGCCGCAAACAACGCCCGGAAACGTTGCCACTCTCGGGCCTTCCAGCCCGCAAAGAGCTCGTCGAAGGCACGCGTCGCAGCGTTGGCGAAGGGCGCGGTGGACTGCGGAGGCACCGCAAGCTCGGCGAAGCGCGCGAGCGCCTCGTCGAGCTGCTCGGGGTCGTAGAGGTCGTTGCGCTCGAGCTTGCCCCCCGCGCCGAGCGCGGTGACCGAGAGGAAAGGGATCTCGTAGCCGCCGTCCGCTCCGTAGAAGGTGAGCTGGCTGAGGGCGCCCCGCGCGTTCGACCGGACGTGGTTGAAGCGCACGACGCTGTCCGGCGCGAGCTCGACGAGCGCGCGCTCCGTCTCCGCCCACGCAGTGGGGCCGTGCCGCGTCCCGAGTACGGCGACCGCCCTATGATCGTGCTCCGCGAACGTCGGCGTGCACATGGCGGCGATCGCGTCCCAGTTGCGCTCCGCGTAGGCGCGGGCATAGGTCCCGGAGCTGACCACGCGACCGTAGGCGGCGCCCTCCCCGGCCTCGTAGCACGCGTCGAGCTCGGCGTAGGCGGGGTCGAGGTCGGCGGGCTCGAAGAGTACGACGGCGCTCATCCGGCCGCTCCCGTCCACTTCGATGACGCCGAGGTGGTCGATCTCGAGCGCGCCGCCTCCACCGGCGACCTCGCCTGCGAAGAAGAGCCGCGCCAACATCAGGTGCTCGCCGCGGGTCGCGATCGGCGTGAAGGTCCAGCGACCGTTCGGCACCTCGAAGAGGACGCGGAGCTGCTGCAGGTTGGCCTCGCGCGGAAGCTGCATCTGCAGGAGCCGCCGGCGATCGTCGAAGCGGCAATCCGGGGCGTAGAGATCCGTCAGGGACGGCCAGTCGCGTCCCGCCCAGGTGCGGGCGCAGCGCTCGAGATGCCGGCTCACGGCGTTGGCAAACGGCGGCGCGGACGGCGCCGGGGCGGGCGGGCGATCGGCACCGTCGACGAGCGCGTCGTAACGCGCGAGCGCCTCGGCTTCGCGGCCGATGTCGAAGAGCTCGATCCGCGCCTGCCGGCCGTCGGGGCCGAAGATCGAGAGAATCCAGACGCTGTTCTCGAAGGCGCCCCCGCTCGCGCGGACGGTCCCCGTCTCCGTCGTCCGCCGCAACAACCCGTCGGCGCCGAGCACGAGGACGTCCTCGACGCGGTACGTCTGATCCTGCATGAGCTCCGCGGAGGCGGCGCGCCAGCGCGGCCACAGGTCGGATCCCACGACGGTTCCCATGCCCACCGCGCGATGGTCGATCGTCTGGAGGTCCGGCGTGCAGACGTCCTCCATCCGGTACTCCTTCGACCGGGTCAACGTCG
>JANNPN010000070.1:0-9616 GCA_031400185.1 Polyangiaceae bacterium | reverse complement strand
CACCGGCGTGTCATACGGCTCGGTGCTGATGCTCATCATGTTCGCTATTGCATGGTTCGTGTTGCGGCAGACCGCAGCGGGCCGGCATGTGTACGCCCTCGGCGGCAACCCTGAGGGCGCCCGGTTGTCCGGCATCCGCACCCAGCGCGTGCTGTTGTGCGTCTATGCGACGGCCGGGTTCTTGTACGGTGTCGCGGCGTTGTTGCTGGTTGAACTATTTATAACTAGCACGACCGCCTGCACCGCCCGCAAGGGCCCCGCCCAGAAGGCGGGGCGCTCCATCGACAACGCCCTCGGCACCAACAAATGAAGGAGCGGTCATGATCATGCGCAAGGGATTGTCGGTGTTCGTGACCGTTGCGTTGCTCGCCTCGAGCAGCATCGCGATGACCGCATGCGAGAGGAAAAAGGGCCCGGTGGAGAAAGCCGGGGAGAAGATCGACGAGGCGGTGGACAACGTGTCCGACGCCATCGATCCGAAAGGACCCGCCGAGAAAGCGGGGCGCGCCCTCGACCGCGCCGTCGACGACTGATCCATCGGCGGATCCGGCGGTCCCCCTTCCATGAGTGATCCGCTCCACGCCGTTCGGCCATGGCTGACCTTCATGGGCTGTGTGCTGGTCGGCGTGGTGCTGTATCTGGCCCAGGCGATCGTCGTCCCGGTGGCGCTCGCCGTACTGCTGTCGTTCTTGCTGACGCCGATCGTCGTCGGACTGCAGCGCCGGATCGGGCGCGTCCCCGCCGTACTCGCGACGGTCACAGTGACCTTCGCCGCGCTCGGCTTGGTGACGTGGGTGGTGACGCAGCAGCTCGCGAGCGTCGCGAACGAGCTGCCCGCGTACCGTCAGAACATTCGCCAGAAGATCCACGACGTCCGGGGCGTCAGCAAAGGCGGATCGGTCGAGGTGCTGCAGAAGACCGTCGAAGAGATCGAGGCCGAGATGGGGCCCGCGACGGGAACGGCGGCGCGTCCGGTCGTCGTGCAATCGCAGCCCCTCACCGGACTCTGGAGCTTTCCGGCGGTGGTCGGCCCGTTCGTCGGGCCGCTCACGACGGCGGGCCTCGTCGTCGCCCTCGTGATCTTCATGTTGCTCGAGCGCGAGGAGCTGCGGAACCGCCTCATCCGGCTCTTCGGGCACGGCCGCCTCGTCGTCACGACGAAGGCGTTCGACGAGGCGGGCCGCCGCGTCAGCCGCTACCTGCTCGTACAGTCGCTCGTGAACTTGCTCTACGGGGTGATGGTCGCGGTTGCGCTCTTCGCGGTCGGCGTGCCGTACGCGATCCTGTGGGCGGTGCTCGGGGCGTTGTTGCGCTTCATCCCGTACGTCGGGCCGATCGTCGGCGCCGCCGCGCCGACCATCATCGCGCTCGCGGTCCTCGAGGGCTGGACGCGGCCCCTCCTGGTCTTCGGGCTCTTCGTCGCGATCGAGCTCTTCACGAACCTCGTGCTCGAAGCCGTGCTCTACGCCGGCGCGATCGGCGTCTCGCAGGTGGCGCTCTTGATCGCGGTCGCGTTCTGGTCGTGGCTCTGGGGACCGCTCGGGCTCTTGCTCGCGACCCCGCTCACGGTCTGTCTCGTCGTGCTCGGCAAGTACGTCCCCGGCTTCGGGTTCGTGTCGACGCTCATGTCGGACGAGGCGGTGCTGACGACCGACCTCACGTACTACCAACGCATCCTCGCGGGCGATCGGGCCGAGGCCAGCGACATCGTCGACCATCACCTCACGAGCGAGCCCCCCGACACCGTCTATGACGCGCTGATGCTCCCGGCGCTCAGCTACGCCGAGCGCGATCGCATCGAAGGCCGGCTCGAGCCCAAGGAGGAGCTCCACGTCATCGAGGCCACCGCCGAGCTCTTGAACGACATGACGGAGCTGCCGGACGGGCCGAAGCCGGCGAGCGCGGGAGACGAGGTCTCCGTGCTCGGGTTCGCGGCCGACGGCGCGTCCGACGTGCTCGCGCTCCGGATGCTCGCGCGCCTCCTCGAGGGCACCGGCATCACGATCGACGTCCGCGCGCGGACGCTGCTGTCGGTCGAGCTGATCGACGCGCTGAAGTGCGGCCGCTACCGCGCGATCTGCATCGCCGACATCCCGCCGAGCGCCCCAGCGCGCTCGCGCCTGGCGGCGAAGCGTCTGCGCGCCATTGCGCCCGATCTGCCGATCCTGATCGGCCGCTGGGCGCCCGCGGCGCTCGCCGACGAATCGCACGAAGCGCTGATCGCGGCGGGCGCGACCCACGTCGGCACGACGCTCGTCGAGACCCGTGACGAGCTCGTTCGGCGGACGGCGGACGTGCCGTCCGAGCAGGCGAGCCCGAACGCGGCGTGACGGTCAGGTCCCCCCAGCGGACAGGTCGCGAGCGAGCACCCGCTGGTCTCCCCGGTCGCGTCGTCGTCGATGACCTGCGGGAGCCCTACTTCGTAGCGACGTCCTCGACCAGCGGGTCGGAGTCGAGCGGAGGCGGAGGCATCGAGGCGACGACCGGCTTCGTCGACGCGGCGGCCGGCGCCGTTGGCGCGCCGTCGAGGAGCGGGCGGTCGAGGCCGCTCGCATTCAGCTCCAGCAGATTCGGGCCGCAGAGGTTCTCGGCGCCGGTCACGAAGTGGTCGAGGAACTCGCGGTAGTGCGTCGCCATGCGGCCGAGCAGCTCGGCACTCTTTCCGAAGTGATGCTTCGTCTGCTCCTGGTAGTGCATCAAGTCGGAGCGAACTTGTACGAGCTCGGCCTCGAACTTGGCGGCCCGCTTCGCGGCCTCACCACGCGTGCGCTCGAACAGCGCACCGACGAACACTCCGATTGCAATGCTCAACCCAACGACCAGCCACAACGGGAGCAGGGGGTCCATGGCGATGCCTACCTCTCGGGATTGGATCGAGGCTTAGTACAACGCCGAGCGAGGAACGCAACCGACGACGCCGTCGTCAGCGCCGGTCTTGCAGCTTGGCGAGCAGGCGCAGGATCTCGAGGTAGAGCCACACCAGCGTCACCAGCAGTCCGAACGCGCCGTACCACTCCATGTACTTCGGCGCGCCGTGCTCGGCGCCCTGCTCGATGAAGTCGAAGTCGAGGACGAGGTTCAGCGCCGCGACGCCGACGACGATCACGCTGAAGACGATCCCGAACGTACCGCTGGAGTGGATCATCGGGATGCCGGAGCCGAAGAAGCTCATCACGAAGTTGATGAGGTAGATGATCGCGATCCCGCCGGTCGCGGCGAAGATCCCGAGCTTGAAGTTCTCGGTCGCCTTGATGAGGCCCGAGCGGTACGCGAGGAGCAGCGCGCCGAGCGTGCCGAAGGTGAGGAACACCGCCTGGCTCACGAGCCCGGGGTAGCGCGCCTCGAAGGTCGCCGAGATGCCGCCGAGCGCCAGGCCCTCGAGCGCGGCGTACATCGGGGTCGTCGTGCCGGCCCACTCTTTCTTGAAGATGGTGACCATCGCGAGGACGAGGCCGCCGAGCAGCCCGACCATCGTGAACGCAGGCACGCGCGGGTCGCCGACGCCGAGGTTCCAGGTGTAGGAGGCCGTGGCCATGAGGATCAGCAGGGCGAGCGCTGTCTTGTTGACGGTGCCCTGGATGGTCATGGCGGCGTCGCCGAACCCGGTGCGGGTGCCGCGGAAGGTGTCGGCGGAGAGGGCGGGGTTGCTCGAGCGCATTGCGACGGGGTTGGTGGCCATGGGTCCTCTCTACAGGAAGCCGTGTCGCGGAGCGAGATAGCCCTTGCGGGTCGTTGGGAGCGGTGCACACGCGCCGTGACGACCCGGTCGTGTCCGACAGCTACGCGTCCGGGGCTTTCCACGGGTCGAAGGCTACGAAGGGGGCGCCTTTCCAGAGGCGGGCGGTCACGGCGAGGGTGCGGCCGCTCTCGAAGGTGAAGGTGATGGTGTCGAGGCTGCTGCGGATCTCGCGGATCTGCTCGCCGACGAGCCAGCTCCAGTCGACGGTGCAGCCGCCATCGTCGTTGAGACCGTCCTTCGTGGTCATGCCCCACCTCCGCGCGCGGAATACGTGCTGCAATATCCCGCGCGCGGAGCCCCCGGCCAGCCTCCTCAGGGTACCGTCAGGCGGAGCGGCGTCTCGGCGCCGACGCGCCAGCCGGTCGTCGTCGCGACGTACTTGGCGTCGATCGCGTCGCGGGGGAGACAGCCGGCGCGGGCGCGCACCGGGCCCTCCATGTCTGCGACGGGGAGCGTCGTGACCGGCGGCGCGTCGAGCGGTGCCGGCGCTTTGCCGTCGGGACCCTGCTGCGCGACTCCGCGGTAGACGTTGCCCGCGGTGAACACGGGGTTGGTCGCGGTCAGACGGAGCGGGCTCACCGCACTCCCGCCGAGCGACTTGGCGAGCGGCGACAAGACGAAGAGCGAGTGGACGAGGTTCCCGCTCGCGAAGTTCTCGAAGCGGACGCCCCACGAGGTCCAGTCCTCGACGATGATGTTGCGGACGTCGGCGACGACGCTCGTCGAGATGAGCGGGCCGCGCGCCCACTGCTTCATCATCCAGGAGTGGTGGATCGAGACGTTCCGCGTGTCGTTGTACTTGACGAAGATCGAGCGCGTGTTGCCGGCGAGGAAGCTGTACTGCAGGGTCACGTCGTGCGCGCCGTAGCCGATCGACACGCCGTCGTCGGCGGCGCCCGTCGACGAGATGTGGCTGAAGACGACGTTGTAGGCGCCTTTGCCTTGCGCGCGGAGGTTGTCGGAGCCGTTCCGGAGCCGGAGGTTCCGCACGATCACGTCGTGGCCGGTGACCTCGAGGATCGGCTCCCAGCCGAGCTTGTGACCGAGGAGGGTGGCACCATTGCCCTCGATCGTGACGAACGGGCCCGGGACTGCGAGCGACGTACCGAGCGTGATCGTGCCCGCGACGTCGAACTGGATGATCGCGTGGCCGCTCTTGGCGCTCGTGAACGCCGCCTGCACCGCGGCGTCGGTCGCTTCAGTCACGTGAATGACCCGGCCGCCTTCGCCTCCGCGCGTCGTTGCGCCGAAGCCCTCGAGCGGATCGCTGTTGCCGTTGCCCCCACCGGCGGGCGGTGGCGGAGGCGGTGGTGACGTGCTGCCGACCGTGATCGTCACGCTTGCCGTCGCCGCCGCCGCGCCGTCGCTCACGGTGACGCGCGCGACGTAGGTGCCTGCGGTCGCGTACGTGTGGTCGACGCGCGCCGCGCCGCCGCCGACGAACATCGCCTGCGGCGCCGGCACCATGCAGCCGTTCGCGGCGAGCTTCTGGAGGATCTCGGTGATGTTGGCGTTCGTGCCGTTCAGCTCCGGCTGCTGCGGGAACCCGCCGGCGACGGCCTGCGTCGCCGACTCGCGCGAGTACTGGAGCGCGAGCGCGTAGCGGTCGCAGGTTGCGGGTCCGAGGTCGCGATAGAGATAGATGGCGCCCAAGTCGTGGCCGATGCGCTGCAGGTACCAGCGCGCGACGCGGTCGATGCGGCTCGTGCTGCCGACCGTGATCGGCCCGCTCGCCGTGACGCTCGTGAGCGGCAGCAACAGCGCGACGTCGTCGAGGTAGAGCTGCACCGCCTCCGCGTGGCGGCCGGCGTCGCGGGTCGCTTTCGCGGTCTCGTACGCGACGGCGCCGGCCGAAAGGGCCGCGCCCGGATCGCTCGGCACCGCGCCGCCCGCGGTCGTGCCGTCGCCGAAGTCCCACGCGAAGCGCAGGGCGGATCCGTCCGGGTCGGACGAGGCGCTCGCGTCGAACAAGACGAGGAGCGGCGGCGCGCCGCTCGTCGGCGACGCGACCAGCCGCGCACCGGGCGCGCGGTTCCCGCCTGGGGCCGGGGTGGCGGTCGGGACGGGTGTGCCGCCGCCGTTCGCGGTCGGCTGGGTGCCGCCGGTCGGGACCACGGTCGCGGGCCGCGCCGTCGCGGCCGGCGCCGGCGTCGCGGGAGATCCGCCGCCGAACGTGCCGCCGACGATCGCGGTAACCGCCGGTCCCGCGCGGGGAGCGGGCGGCGCCAATTCGGACCACGCGGTCCTGGACCCGCTCGTTAAGCGATACGCGCGCCCGACGGCGCGCCCGTCCGCGACCACGAGGTCGACACGGCCGTCGCCGTCGAGGTCGCCGAGCGCGGGGATCGGCCGGTCCGCGAGCGGCGGGTCCCATTCGACCTTCCGCGCGAACGGAAGGGCGCCCGCGACGCCGGCGAACGCCTGCACGTCGCCCTGCTCGCGGCCGACGAGGAGGTCGACGCGGCCGTCGCGGTCGACGTCGCCGAGCGTCGGGTGCACCCCGGCCCCGAAGCCGTGCATCTCCCACGTCGCTTTCGGCCGCCACGCGGGGGCGCGGGCCGAGCCGATGTTCTCGTACGCGAAGAGGTCGCCGACGGTGTTGCCGACGAGCAGGTCGAGGTCGCCGTCGCGGTCGAGGTCGGCGAGCGCCGGCGAAGCACGGCTGCCGACGTCGTAGCCGGGATCCCAGCCGGGCTGGCGGATCCACGTCGGCACCGCGTCGCCCGCGCTGTTCTGGTACGCGAGCGTACGCCCCGCAGCCTCGCCGACGAGCGCGTCGCGGTCGCCGTCGCCGTCGAGGTCGGCGAGCGCGGGCGAGGCGTAGTAGCCGACGTCCGGCAGTATCGCCGCGGCCTCCGGCCGCCACGCCGACTCACCTGCGCCGCGCACGTACGCGACGTCGGTGCCGTTCGGCAGCCCGAGATACAGCCGGGCCGCTCGCGCCGTCGTCGCAGGGGCGACGACGCACGCCATCAGAACTCCAATCAACACACATTTCGATTGCACGCTCATTCGCGTACTCCTCCCGAGAACATTCCGTTGCACTCCGGTGCGAGAGACTGAGAAGAGCCCGAGAGGAGCGACGAAGGTGAAGGGGGAAGCGGACGTCGGGACGTCACGCGCAGCGCACGCGGCTTTTCGGAGCGAAACACGTGCCGTCGAACGCGTACGGTGGGCCGTCGCGCGCAGGGTCTCGCGTCGCCACAAACGCGCGCTTCGTCACGCGCGCGACACGCATGTGCGTGTTGACGCAGCGTCGACGCGTCTTTGCGCGTCGACACGTCAGTGCAGCGGTGCGCGTGCTCGCGGAGGATCGGCCGGTGTTGCGGCCCGGCGTGGGCGGCGTGTAGTGCGGTCGGCGATGACGGCCCGCACGGCCCTGACCCCGTCGATGCGTGCGCGGATCGCGCTCGGCGTCCTGCTCCAGCCGGCGCTGCTCGCGCTGGCACTCTTCTATCCGCCTGGCAGCTTCGCATGGCCCCGTGCGTGGGTGCTCATGATCGTCTTCTTCCTCGCAGCCGCGATCAGCATGACGACCCTCATGCGGTCGAGCCCGGAGCTCCTTGCGGAGCGTCTCAAGGCGCCCGTGCAGCGCGGTCAGCCGCGCGCGGACAAGATCGTCGTGGTGGTCTTCCTCGCGGCGTTCGCGGCGGCCGTTCGCTGCATTCCCTACGACGTCTTCGTGCGGCACCTGCTCCCGCCGCCGGGCGCGCTCCTCGCCGCCGCCGGGCTCGGCGCGCTCGTCGCGGGGTGGAGCCTCGTGACCGCGGCGCTACGTGCGAACGCGTTCGCGGTGCCGGTCGTGAAGTCGCAGGAGGACCGGCGCCAAGTCGTCGTCGATCGCGGCCCGTACGCGGTCGTGCGTCATCCGATGTACGCCGGGATCGCGCTCGTCATGCTCGGGATGCCGCTCTGGCTCGGCTCGACGGCCGCGGCGCTCGCGGCGCTCGTGCCGATCGCGGTGCTCGCCGTGCGGATCGGCATCGAGGAAGCCTTCTTGCGTCGCACCCTCCGCGGGTACGCCGCCTATTCCGCGCGGGTGCGCGCCCGGCTCGTCCCGGGCGTCTGGTGACGCGCCGGCTGCGCGCTAGGCCGCCGACTGCGCCGCGGTCGCGATGCGGCGTTCCGCCGACTCGCGCTGATCGCCGGTGATCGCGCTGCCGCGGCGCTCGGCGCGGTACTCCGCGTGGACGAGGGCGCGGGTGCGGCGCCAGAACTCGAAGGTCGAGTAGGGCCAGTTATTCGTGATGCGGCCGGCGTCCTTGTACCAGCTGTCGGGGGCGGCGGCCCACGAGGTGCCGGCGAGGTCGCGCTGCAGCTGCTCGTTGAACGCCTCCATCACCTCGGGCCGGAGGTCGATCGACTTCACGTCGTCCGCGATCAGCCATTGGATCGCGTCCAGCACGTACTGGATCTGGCACTCGAGCATGAAGATGATCGAGTTGTGCCCGAGGTTGGTGTTGGGGCCGTAGAGCATGAAGAAGTTCGGGTAGCCCGTCATGGTGAGGCCGAAGTAGGCGCGCGCGCCGTGCGACCAGTCGACGTCGAGGCTCCGCCCGCGGACGCCGCGGATCTTCATCGGTGCCAAGAACGGATTCGTACGGAAGCCGGTCGCGAAGATCAGCACGTCGAGATCGTGCGTTCCGCCGTCCGCGGTGACGACGCCGCTCTCGGTGACGCGCTCGATGGCGCTCGTCACGAGCGCGACGTTCGGGCGGCCGAGCGCGGGAAAGAAGTCGTCGTGGATGAGGATGCGCTTCCCGCCGATCGGGTAGTCGGGCGTGAGGCGGCGGCGGAGCTCCGGGTCGGCGACGGTGGTCTCGAGGTTGTCGGTCGCCCACTTGGTGTAGAGGCGGGCGAGCGTCGGATGCTGCCGCATGACGGGGTAGAGCAGGATTTCGGCGATGCCCCAGAGAAAGGCGCGGTAGGCGCGGAGTGCGCCCGGGACGTGGGTCAGCACCCAGGTCTCCCACGGTTTGAAGGGACGGTCGCCGCGCGCGATCATCCAGTTGGCGCTCCGCTGGAAGACCGTGAGCCGCCCCGCCTCTTTCGCGATCTCGGGGATGAACTGCACCGCGCTCGCGGCGTTTCCCATCACGCCGATGCGCTTGCCGCGGAGGTCGACGTCGTGGTTCCACCGTGCGGAATGGAAGCTCGCACCATGGAACGTCTCGAGCCCGGGGAGCGTCGGGATCTGCGGCCGGTGCAGCTGGCCGACCCCGCTCACCAGCACGTCGGCGGTGAGCTCCTCACCCGCCGTCGTGCGGACCGTCCACGTCCCGCTCGCCTCGTCCCACGCGGCCTCGGCGACCTCGACCCCGAAGCGGATGTGGCGCAGGAGATCGTTTCGGCGGGCGCAGTCCTCCATGTAGGCGTGGATCTCGGCCTGCCCCGACCACTTCCGCGTCCAGTCGGTCTTCGGCTCGAACGAGAACGAGTACAGCATCGACGGCACGTCGCAGGCGGCGCCGGGGTAGGTGTTGTCGCGCCAGGTCCCGCCGAGCGTCGGTGCCTGCTCGAGGATGGTGAAGCCGTCGATCCCGGCGCGCTTCAGGCGGATCGCGAGACCGAGCCCGGCGAAGCCACTGCCGATGATGAGAATGCGACGCGTCGATCCCATAGGAGCCTCCTGCCGGAAATGAGGACGGCGAGCTTATGATGCGACGCGGTCGATGGGAAAGCCCTGGCGGACAAACGCACCGGAGCCTCGGTCTGCCGCGAGCGGTCTACGTGCGGTGTCGGCGGGGGGGGGGGGGGGGGGGGGGGCGCAAGGGAGGCGGGGATAGCGGGGCCCCCCCCCGCAAACCCCCCCCCCCGAACAGTAGTTTTGAGAACCCAGGAGCGGCGGCCCCCCCCCCCCCCCCCCCCCCCCCCCCC
>JANNPN010000061.1:0-33274 GCA_031400185.1 Polyangiaceae bacterium | reverse complement strand
GGCATGGACTGCCCGGCCTCAAGTTCCGTGCCCCGAGCGCCGATGCACCGGCCATGGACACCAAGCAGCCGAACGAGACGGTGCAGGGGTGGATCGGGCTCGGGCTCATGGCAGCCGGCTTGTGGGTCGTCTGGCCCTTGCTCGACTTGCTGCGGGTAGGGTTCGGGAGCCCGCTGGCGAGCAAGTACTTTTTCGAGGCGTTCGGGCGCGCCATCGTCGCCCTGTTCGGCCTCGCGGCGATCGCCAAGGCGCTCGACGCCATCGCGTGGGCACGGGGCAAGGTCACCGGCACGGGAGGTAGCGCAACGAAGGGAGGGGCCGTCGATGCGTGACGACGAGACCGACAACGAGGGCTCGAAGCACTGGCTAGAGCGCGCCGAGTGGAAAAGCGACTATTTCTGGTTCTACTGCAAGTGCGGGAGCAACATGGAGGTGACCCGCATCCCGGCCATCCCCGAGCTTGGGGTGCCCGGCATCGAGGTGAAGTGCGTGGCGGGCGGCGACCCGATCAAGGTGAAGGTCTGGAGCCACTGAACGCGGCCGACCAGCGACGCGCGTGACGCGACACGCTGAGTCGGGAGGGGCACATGGCGGACGACGAGAAGACCGAGCCGCTCACCGAGGCCGTTCCCGACATTCCTGACTGTGAACTCCGCCCCGTCGCAGAGGCTGACGAAAGGTTCGGCCTCGTCCCGACCGACGCGACGTGCGAGCGGTGCGGTGAGGTCCGGGCGGGCGTCTTCTGGTGGGACAACGGCGCCGGCAACTCCTGGCTCGTCCTGAAGTGCGACCGCTGCGGGGGCCGCCTCGACTCGTTCCCCACCAACCGCGTCGGGTCGGTCGTCCACGTTGCGCCGTGGGACCACACGCGCGACGACGACGGGAACCGTCGGCAGACGCGCCCGGCGGGGAGCTTCACCAGCACCCGCATCCGGCAAGAGTGCCCCGACTGCCACGAACGGAACCACCCGAAGGGTTGCAGAGGCCCCGACTTTTGGGGAGCCGGCGGCGCGCCGAATCCCAAGGCGTACGGCAGGTGCGACGAGTGCAAGCGGGAAGACCAGCCGCTTCTGCACTGTGGAGCCCGGCCACCCTTCCCGTTGAAGTAGCCTCGACTCTCAGCCGACCGTCACGGCACCGTCGCGCGGTGCGGACGCCGATCGAAACGAGTCCGTCGAACCGCATGCCGGACAGCGCGACTACGTCGCCATGCTCACTCCATCCTCCATCGGGTCCGCTCCTCCCATGCGGCGAGGTTTCTGCTGAACCACCGCGCGAACGTCTCCGCACGCTCGCCCCACCCGCTGCCGTCGAGCGCTGCCGCCGCGCCCGCCGTCGAGACCAGTGCCTCGCCCGTCGGGTGCACTCGCTCGCCGTAGATGTGCCGCACCTCGGCGAGGAGCGAGTCCAGCCGCGCCTGCAACTCGTCGTCGAGCGCGGTGAGCGTCGCGCGGAGGTCCGCAGCCCGCATCCGCAGCGGCTCCGCCTGGCGGCGTCGGTCCGCGACCTGCGCCGCCGCCAAGCGGTCGCGGGCCTCGCGGGCAGCGACCGCGCGTTCCTCGGCTGCGGCGGCCTCCTGTTCCAGTGCGGCCAGGTCGTCGTCCACTACGTTCGGTGCCTCGCCACCGTTCTCCTGTCCTCGCATCGTTCTCTCCTCTCCGGCCCCTCAGGCCACTACGTTTCTCCACCATTCGAGCGGAATCTCCGGAATGGCAGCGGTCAGCACAGCCGCCCCAGCGACGGCGTTCGCGATGTCATCGTGCGCGTTCGGGGCATGATCGATGCTGTCCCGTCCGCTGCGCGCAGTACGGCGCTCCAGGCCAAGCAGCTGCGTGGTCAGCCGGGGCTCGTCGAGCAGTTCGACACGGCCGGCGTTCACGAGCGGCAAGAACGCCTGGTACAGCTCCGACTTCGACTTCTCGGCCGGAACGTAGGTCACGTCGTGCGCTCGGAAGCGCTCCCGCGGCCATTCGCCTGCGTAGCGGTCGCCGTAGACCTCGGTCGTACCGTAGCCACGGACCAGGGCAGCGTACTCGCGCACGATGTCGTCAGGTGAAAACGGTGGCCGGCGCTCGCGGACGAGATCAAGCACGACGCGATCGCCCTCCCGATGGGTGATGGCGAGCGTGAAGCTGTCGGCGCTCCCACCGCTCGGGTCCACGAAAGCCCGGTGCGTGCGCTCGGCACTCCGCGGCAGCTCGTGACGGTCCGGGACGATGCACGCCGTCAGCGCCTCGCGCGACACGAACCGTTCGACGTCACGCCGAAACTGGGCGCCGTATTCTGCCGCCGCCCGCGCCTCGTCGTCCTCGTACGCGGCGCTGATGATGGACGCCTCGACCGCGGGATTCATGCTCAGCGTGTCCGCCTGCCACACGAGCACGAGATCACCGTCGACTCCGTAATGGTGCTCGTACGCGCGCCAGAGTTCGCCGCGCCGGGCGTAGGGACTGCTGATGCCCACGAGCAGAGCGCCGGGCACGCTCGCCATCCCGGGCCGGATCGCCGCGACCGTTTCGGTGTCTGGGTTCGCGCTGTCGTCCGTCGGCCAATAGGCTACCTCGTCGAGAATCGCTGCCACCAGCGTGTAGCCGCGCACCGCTCGAAAGCTCGCCGTGTGAATCTCGATGTCGATGCCGTTCTTGAAGCGAAGCGCTTCGGCGGTGCGATCCGCGACGAGCGCCGCCAGCATCGGGCACGCGTCGATCAGACCGCAGACGTAGCGGAACACGACGCGCGCCTGCCGGCGATCGGCCGCGAGCACCATGACGCACCCCGCTCGCCAGGAGCTAGCTCGTAGCGCTTGAAGGCCGCAGCGTAGACAGCGAGCAGGGCCGCGGCTCGACTTTTTCCACCTCGGCGACCAACGATCACCCATGCCTCGCGGGCTGACACTGTCGGTGGAATCGTGCGTCCAGTGTGGCGCCGGTAAAGATCAAGGGCGTCCGCGTCGAGCGGCAAGCCGAACACGGCCGCGAGAAAGGCCCGCCAGGCCGCCCAGCTCGCGGCTGGCCGGAAGGCCGGTGCGAGCAAATTCACGTCGTCGATAGCATCGAGTATGGTCACGGTGTCGTCGCCTCCGTCCGC
Source organism: Polyangiaceae bacterium (assembly GCA_031400185.1). Taxonomy (GTDB): domain Bacteria; phylum Desulfobacterota; class Binatia; order UTPRO1; family UTPRO1; genus UTPRO1. The sequence continues at coordinate 30,187 of JANNPN010000061.1, read as the reverse complement.
GCCTCCGACCACGCTCTCCAGCGGCACCGTGTGGAGCAGAAGCGCTGCCATCGCCGCGGGGCGTGAAGGCGACGCCGCAGACCAGACAGGTCGAAGGCCCAGCTGGCGCCGGTGCGTCGCTCACAACGCGTTGCTGTGTGTCCTCAGCCTGGCTACCGGTGGCGTCACACATCTGGCGGGCTCCCGGCGGGCGCCGCGCCGTTCGTCGGCGTCGCCCTGGCCGCAAGGTAACGGTCGAGCGTCGGTAGCTCGCGGGCCTTGCGTTCGAGGCCGAGTAGGGCGAGGTAGCGCACCAGTCCATCGGCGAGGCTCTGCCGCTCGCGCACCACCGGCAGTAGCGCCCGCTTCCGCCGGTCGATTAAGCTCGGCTGCTTCGCCAGCCATCCGTCGATCGAGTCCAGGATGAGCCGCGTCGTCGCCGCCTGCTCGATGATGGCGCGTTGCTGGGTGGAGAGCGCATCGAGGCCACCGAGGTCGGCTGATAGCTCCGCGCACCAGGCGGCGAGCGCCTTGCCAACCCGCGTTCTGCGGTCGATCGTCCGGCTACCAAGCGTGCGAACAGCACGCTTCAGCGCGAAGGCCCCGTGCGTCCGGGCGTTCGCGTTGCCCGGGGGACCGCTGCGGCCGGGCTTTCCCCGCCGAGCATGCGGCTCGTGGGATGGTCGCACAGTGGTCACAGTCCCCTCCAGGGGGTTGAAATTGCGAAGGGTTTCCCGGCGTACAGGATACGATCTCCCGTGCTCTGGCTATCACGGGGCTATTCGTTTCGCTATTTCTTCGCTTCACCGTCCGAGGCAGCCGTCAGGCCGCTCCGACCTTTCTCCTCGACGAGTCCTCCTTAGCTATGGCACCGTGCCCCGCCACACTCCCGGCCGGGTCTCCCTCCCTGCCGTGTGAGCCATTCAACGCAGAAGGAGCACATCATGAGAGCGTACGCCGCGCACCATCCAACTGTGCCGAGTCACCGACGCGGCCACGCGATACACGGCCACGTTGGTCGATGTCTGCTCGCCTCGTTCGTGGCCGTGCTGATCACCACGCTGTCGCACGCTGGCGATCCAATCGCCGACTGCATCCTGGCCAAGCGAAAGGCGACCGCCAAGGAGGCAAGCAGTCTTCTCATCTGCCACGCCAAGGCCACCAAGGCTGGGGACCAGGTGAGTTCGTCGTGTACCGGAAAAGTGCGCGAGCAGTTCGCGGAAGCCTTCGCGAAGGCCGAGGCGAAGGCAGTCAAGAAGGGAAGTCAGTGCGCCACGACCGGCGATGCGGAAACTGTTGAGGATGCGATCGAGATGTTCGTTGCGGATGTGGCGTCAACTCTGAGACCCAACCCGGACGCATCGAAGGGTACAGCAGCGAAGCTCTCGGCCGTGAGCAAATATGCGATCGCGCTTCTGGGAAAGAATCCGATTCCAATCGCCAAGGCCGAAGCTTCCTTGGCAAGCGCGTTCCTCAAGGCAGAAACGAAATCGAATCCGCAGACCAGCGGCGACGCGGGCATTCTGGCGGACAAGGTCGAGCAATTCGCTGTGAGCGGAGCCGGGCTTCGATCCTGCGAGTACCGGTGCCCGGAAGCCCCGCTCCAGCAGGGAAACTGCGGTGACAACCGCTACATACCTATCCCGGCTGGCGCCAATCCGGGCTACTGCGAGTTGCACGTTCCCGCCGGAAGCTGCATGTCCGGTGCTTGCGTGGGAGGAACGGCTCCGAACCATACCTGCAGCGACGAGGATGATTGCAGTTGTACCTTCATGGGCTACAGCGATGGCAGCGCATCGAGCGCGTGCTGTGTTGCTGGTGCCCCATGTGACAACAGCCTGAACGCCGGTGCGAACGCCTGCAGCCAAGGCGAGTGCTCTCAGATTTCCGCTAACGGGGCGACTACATGCAGCAACGTGCCCCTTGTCTGCGATGACGGCAGGTCATGCTCGACCGATAGTTGCGATCCTGCGACGGGGTGCGTGTTCGATTCTTCAAACTGCAACTGCGCCAACGAACCGCCGTGTCCTTGCGAGTCGAATGCGTCGGTATGTCCCACGGACACTGACGGTCCGAACAACTACTGCGTCGAATCTAGTTGTCATCCTGAATTCCTGGCGCTGACCGATCCGCCTCCCTCTGATCTGTACTACTACCGCACTCACACGGACCCGAGTACCGGATGCTATTACTCTACGTGTGCACTCTACAGTGTGTACGCCGGCCGCTCGTACTCGTGCGTGACACGCACCGATAACAACGGCAATTCAGTCGATCAGTGCGAGGGGCCGCCAAGCCCTTAGAGCGCCGGTAGCATCGCCGCGCGGTGACAGTGCTGACGCAGAGCCCTTGGTGTCGCAACCGCTGGACCCATACGCCACCCTGCCCTGTGACCACGCTGTGACCACCCTTGGCGGATGTCGGATGGTCTGAGGTGACCACCCACAAGAGCACCGTGAGAAAAACCGACGGCATGTGACTTCACCGCACCTCGCATGAGGTGTGCGGCCGTCTTAGGAATCCTGTGCTCTATCCACCTGAGCTACGGGGGCGGGAGAGCGGCGATTTATCGCACTCGGCCCGACGGGTCCAATGAGACCGCGCGGAGGCGCGGCCTGGCGGTCAGGGACAGAAGCTCGGGGGCGTGTCGCCGACGAGCCGCAGCACCTCGTCTGCGCGCGGCGTCCCGAACTGTAGGAGATCGCGGATGAGACACTGATGCTGGCGGGCAAGGCATGTTTGATAATCCGCCAGGCTGCTGAGTCCGTCGACGCCGACCTCCCGGCACACGCCTTCGAGGCTCGCGAGGCCGAGGCCCTCGTCGGCGGCCAGCGTGGTGAACGACATGGTGCACTTCTTGCCGATGCCGCTCGTGAGCTTCTCCGCGAGCGCCGGCAGGACGAGGTCGATCTGCTTCACGCACTGGCCCGTCGCCTTCGCGAGGCAGCGGGCATCACCGGGCTTCAGTTGGACGCAACGGAGGACCTTTTCGACGCAACCGTCGAGACGGCCGAGCGCCGTGGACACGTAGCGGCTTCCGGCCTTCGCGATCGCCGTCTGGCACGCGACCAAGGACTTTCCATCAGCGCCGGGAGCGCCGCTCGAGCTCCGCGCTCTCGCGAGGTTGCCGAGGCAATTGCTCGCTCCGAGTGGCAGCTGAAACCGCTCCGCCAGCTCCTGGATCCGCGGCATCACGCTCGCCACGAGCTGCTCCGCACGACAGGAGTGCTGCGCGGCGAGACAGCGCGCGATGCCGTCGACGCTGCCGACCGAGCCCCCGAAGTCGCCGCTGCATTGCTCGGCGATCTGATCGAAATCGAGCCCGCGTGCCGAGAGCAGTGTCGCGTGCTCGAGCTTGCCGCAGGGCTTCTCGACGGCCGCCACGAACTTTTCGGTCGCCCCAGGCAGCTTGCCGAGCTCCTTCGAGCACTTCGCCTTGGCCTTCGCCTCGCAGTCCGGATCACCCGGCTTCGTCTGCGTGCATTTGAGGAGCGCCGCGCCGCACGCGGAGAGTACCCCTAGACGTCCCACGACCAGCGATCGCGTGTTGTCGGCGACCGCCGGCTGGCACTTCGCGACCTGCTTGGCGTCAGTGATGCCGAGCCGGCACTCGCATGCGACGCGCCCGTCCTCGAGCTCCGCTGCGATCGGCTTGTTCACAGGATCGGCGACGACGGCGTCGCGCACGGCGAGCACACTGTCCGGAGTGGCTGCGCACGAGCCGTTCGCCAACCGGAGGCGCAGGCTCATGATGGTCCCGGCGCCCGCCGGGATCACCTGCCCGCCCAAGCTCACCACGACGACGTTGATGTGCCCGCCGCCCGCGACCGCGTTGGCCCGGCACGAGAATCCCTGCGCCCGCCCCACGCACGACGTGGAGTCGTCGACGAGCTCCACGGTACCCGAGAGGCTGACGATCTTCGCGAGGATCGCACGCACCGGCTCGTCGCTGTCGAGCTGCAGCGGGACCGTCACCTCGCCGACCGCATCGCTGCAGAGATCGTCCGAGATCGCGATCGTAACGTCGGCTCGAGCGGCGGGGGCGATGCAGAGCGACAACACCAGGGCGCAGAGCGCGACCCGCATGACCGTGCTGATGTTCGGGACCATGACTATCGCTCCACGACCTCGACGTTGATGAGCCGCAAATGTCCGCGGCGCGTGCCGCGCTCGGGTCGGAGTCGCACGACCGTGCCGCGCCCCGGCGCGATCGACTGACCGTCGAGCGAGACGACGACTACCTTCACCGGCGCGAACGCATCCTTCTGGTGGTACGCCACCTCGAACTTCGCGTTCCGCCGCGTCGGTCGTACGTCGCGCACCGCAAACGGTCCACCCTCCGGGACCAGCGTGAGCTCCAGCGCTCGGACCGCGGTCGTGCGGTTGTCGAGGTGAACCAAGCGTCCACTCGCACGCGTTCCGACCTGGGTCGTCCTCCGCTTACCGGCTCGTGGTTGGGCTCCTTCGGCTTGCGGCAGCGTCGCCGGAGCGAGCTGCGGCGCTCCCGCGCCGCCGCCGTCCCCCGGGCAGGTTGGCGGGACTGGGACGCCTGCGAGCAGAGCATCGATCTGGGCAATGACGTCGAAGATGTCGACCGCGCCGTCGCACGTACCGTCACAAAGGATCAACTGTGTCGGCGTGAGCGTCGTCCGTCCGAGCACGGCGTCGATCGTGCCGAGTACGTCGAAGAGGTCGAAGTCTCCGTCGGCCTCGCAGTCGCCGAGAGTCCCACCACAGAGAACCTCCCCCGCCTGGTTGCAGGTGCTGATGGGAGTATTCGCGCAGCTCGCCACCAAGACGGATTGGGGCTCCAGCGAAATCGTCGCCGGCGGCGTGCACACCGGGGCGGCGTCGCTGACGCACACGCGCGCGATCGCTCCGGTGCCCGGGGCGAGACATCCGCCACCGAGGTTGACGACGACCAGCTGCAGACCGTTCGCGACTTCGTTGGCGTCGCACGCGAAGCCAGCCGCGCGCGCCGTACACTCGACGCTCGTGAGGGCGAGCTCCGCCGGGATGTCCGCCAGGATTGCCTGGACGCCTCGGACGGCCTCGCTGTTCGTGAAGTTCACGAGGAAGCAGGTCTCGCCACCAGGGACGACCGCGGTGTTGCTGACGCTCAATGCGGCTCCGCACGACTCGCAGGCGCTACAGTCGGCCGCGCACAGCTCGCCGCTCGCACACGAATCGAGCGCGGCGGGATCGCAGGTTTCGCCGGCCTCGACGACGCCGTTGCCGCACAGGCCGGGCGTCGCGCTCGGGGTCGGCGTGAGCGAGGGCGTCGCGGTCTCGCCGGGGCTCGGTGTCTCCGTTGCCGTCGGCGACTCGTCCGGAGTCGCGGTGGCATCGGGGGTTGCCGTCTCGTCCGGCGTCGCGGTCGCGTCGGGGGTTGCCGTCTCATCCGGCGTCGCGGTCGCGTCGGGAGTTGCCGTCTCATCCGGCGTCGCGGTCGCGTCGGGGGTTGCCGTCTCGTCCGGGGTCGCGGTCGCGTCCGGGGTCGCCGTCTCGTCCGGCGTTGGCGTCGGGGTCTCGGTCTCTACGGGAGTCGGGGTCGGATCGACGTTGGTGTTCGACGACGGCACGCAAAGGTCGGTCGCATCGAAGAGGGAGATCCCATCCTCGCCGAATTGGTTGCGGATCGTCGAATCCTGACCGACGGCGGTGTCGACGATGTCGTAGCACGTGAGGTGCGTACCCGAGCTCAGGATGCCCTCATCGTTCTTGTCGACGGGATTGCAGAAGAAGGTCGGACTTCCCACGACCGCCGAGGTCGTCCCGAACTGGTCGGCCAGCGTCACCGTGAGGTTGATCGGGTCGCCGGAGGCCGCGTAGCACGCGTAGTGGTCGATCGTGAATGCGATCGCGGGGGTGGGCAGCGGGTTCGGCTGCACGTCCTGCTCGCTCGGCACCGCGAGGAACACGGCGTCGCCGATCGTCAGCGTCTGTGCTCCGAACTGGTTCTCGACGTCGATCGTCGTCGGCCCGAACGGCTCCGCGAACGGATAGAACGCGAGGTGCTCGTCGGGATGGCTGATCGCGCCGAACCCGCACGTCGGGCAGCTCTTGTCGACCGGCACGCCGAACGCGGTGGCAGTGCCGGGATCGACGGCATACGTGCCGAACTGATCGACGAGGTTGACGCTGGGCGCATCGGGACCAACGGCGACGTAGACGCGGTAGTGGTCGCCGACGACGATCGGCGTCGGGGTCTCGGTCGGGGTCGGGGTCTCGGTCGGCGTCGGCGACACGGTGGCGGTTGCCGTTTCGGTCGGCGTCGGGGTCGCCGTTTCGGTCGCGGTCGGCGTGGCCGTTTCGGTCGCCGTCGGGGTAGCCGTCACGGTCGCCGTCGGGGTCGCGCTTTCGGTCGCCGTCGGCGTCGCGGTCGCGGTCTCGGTGGCGGTCGGTGTCGGAGTCACTGTCGCGGTCGGCGTCGGCGTGGAGGTCGGCGTGGTCGTCTGGGTCGCGGTCACCGTCGCGGTCGGCGTAGCCGTCTGGGTCGCGGTCACCGTCGCGGTCGGCGTGGGCGTCTGCGTCGCCGTGGCCGTCGCGGTCGGCGTGGGCGTTGGAGTAGCTGTCGGAGTCGGCGTCGACGTCGGGGTCGGCGTCACGCATCCGGGCGACCCGACCGTGATGTCGTACCCACCCACACCCTGGTAGGTCTGGTCGAAGACCCGCAGCACGTACGTTGCCGGCGTCGCGATCACACGCTGGTCGGCTCCACAGACGATCACGCTTCCCGTCGAGCTCCCGTCGGCATTGAACATCTCCCAGCACGCGTTCATCGTGCCCGAAGTCGTGACGGTCGAGATGTCGATCACTTGGTTGGTTGCGGTCGTCGTGAACCAGTAGGTGTCGTTGTCGCCGAGCGCAGCGATGGTATTGGAGTGCTCCTGACAGATCGTGAGCGTCGCGTCGGGACAACTCGTCGCGGTCGCCGAGATCGTCGTGACGTCGATCCGGTAGGCTCCGGTGGCGTCGTTGCTCAGCTCGAAGGCGCGAATGGTGTAGGGGCCTGCAACCGGGAGGGTTCGAACGGCCTGCCCGCACCGCTGGGCGCCGATGGGAGTTCCGTCGGCCGCATAGAGTTGCCAGCAGGAGTCGAACCCCGTAGCGGCGTCGCTGGTCGTAATGCTCACCACCTCGTTGGCCGCGGACGTGACGAAGCGGTACGTGTCGCTCTGGACGATCGAGCTCAGGACGTGCGCACCGAACTGCGCCCCACACGGCAACGTCGACACCGGGCAGCTCGACGCGGTCGCCGAGAGCACTTGCAGCTGAACGTTGTAGTTTCCGGTTTGGTTGTTGCTCTGGTCGTGGAGCCGTATCGAGTACGTGTCGTTCGCCGGCAGCGTGATCGTCGTCGCCGTGTTGCAGCCGCCGGCATTCACGATGGTGCCGGCGGAGTCACGGAGCTGGGCGCACGCCTGGATGCCCGCGCCGACGTTCTTCGACAGGAGCTGGACGACCTCGCCCGCTTGGCCCGTGAACGTGAAGCAGTCGGTCTGGCCGACGGCGCTGATGCTTCCCGACGCGATCGCGCCGCAACTCAGCGCCTCCGTCGATGAGCACGTCGCTTGGGCGACGGCGAAGGACGGGCGCGCGAGCAGCGCGACGGCCGCTGCGACGATCAGGAGTCCGCAACGAGCGGCGTTCGGGAAGTGGACACGAAAGCGTTCTCCGCGAGAGTGATGCGACATCGGCATCGGGGGTCTCCTAAGACGATTAACGACGCGATGGGTTGGGACGACGTCGAGTACGGTGGCGGCAAACTCTTATGGGGGTGACACTTGCTGGGTCAAACAAAAAGTCGAAAAAGTGACGACCCAGCTCCTCGAACGATCAGCGAGGACCGCTGAGGGCGCAGTGGTGCAAGGGAGCTTGCCGCACCCGGCAGAGCAAGGCGCACCCGTGCAAGGGCCCGTCGCTGTCCGCCCCCTTCTGGAGCACGCGACCGCCGAGCCGTCAGGCCTGGGTCCCGCCGAGCATCCCCTTCAGCTGCTCGGTGTCCATCCCGATCCGCATCCAGTTCTCGAGGGCAGCCTGCTCGTCCCATGCCGCGCGCGGGCCGACGGTGAGGCCGCCGTCGACGGCGAGGAACTGACCGGTCACGAAGCGGCTCACGTCGCTCGCGAAATAGGCGACGGCGTTTCCGACGTCCTCGGGCGCGCCGGCGATGCGGATCGGCTGGAAGCCGTGCGCCCGCTCGCCGATGTCGCGGGCGCGGCGGTCGGCGTCCTCGATCGACTCACCGAGGGCGCGGCCGAAGATCGACGTCGGGATGAGGCCCGGGCAGATCGCGTTCACGCGGATATTGTCTTTGGCGAGCGCCGCGGCGGCGACGCGCGAGAGGTGCACGACGGCGCCCTTGGCGACCGAGTATGCGAACGGTCCGTACCCCGCCTGGAGGCCGGCGACGCTCGCGGTATTGATGATCGACCCGCCGCCGCGCGCGACCATCGAGGGCACAGCATGCTTCGTGCCGAGGACGACGCTGTGCACGAGTAGACGCTGCACGCGCTCGAAGAGGGCCAGGTCGAACGGATCCGAGCCAAGTGGCTCGGCGGCGCCGGCGTTGTTGAAGAGCACGTCGATGCCGCCGAATCGCTCGACGACGCGTCCGAACGCCGCGGCGACCTGCGCCTCGTCGGTCACGTCGGCGTGCGCGTACACCGCGCCGTCGCCGATCTCTGCGGCCAGCGCCTGGCCCTTCGCGTCCTGCACGTCGACGATCGCGACCTGCGCACCCGCGCGGCGAAGCACGTGCACGGTGCCGCGTCCGATGCCGCTGCAGCCCCCGGTCACGATGGCGACTCTCCCCGTCAGATCGATCATGCGAGCGCTCTCCTCTCCGTCGACACCCAATCCATGACGTCGGTGCGCTGCTGCTGCAACGCCTCCGCGACCTCGTACGCGGCGCCATACCCTGGGAGAAACGTCACCCCCGGACCCGGATGGCAGGACGCACCGCAAAGGAACAACCCCGCGATCGGGGTCGCATGCGCCGAGCCCGGGACGAGCAGGCGGCCGCCGATCATCTGATCCGGGTGGATGAGGCCGTGGGTAAAATCGCCGTTGGTGGCCCCCTGCATCGCTGCGAAGTGGTCGGACGAGAACACCGCGCGCTCGACGATGCAGTCGCGGAGATCGGGGAGGAACTCCGAGAGGCGATCGAGGATCCGCTCGGCCATCGCGTCGCGGAGCCGGCCGCGCTCCTCCCGCGGCGCCTCGCACGGGAAGAAGAACCCGTACGTCGTCGCGATGTGGAAGCCCGGCGGCGCCAGGCTCGGGTCCATCACGGTCGGAATCTGCATGCCGACCGGCGGGTGCTCCGGCACCTCGCCGCGCCGACACGCCTCGTAGCTCGCCTGCTGGAGCTCGGGGTCCGGGACGAGCGTCGTGTTGAAGCGGGTTCGCGGGTCGGCGTTCAGGTGCTCGAACGGCGGCCCGTACCGCGGCAGGCGCGTCAGCTTGAAGAGGAGGTGCATGTACGCGCCGCGGTGCTCCACCCGCTCGATCCGCTCGACGGTCGCGGCATCGAGATGCTCGCGGCCGACGAGACCGAAGAACGTCGCCGGCTTGTCGAGGTTCGAGACCACCGCACGCGCGGTCAGGATGCTGCCGTCGCGGAGCTCGACGCCGATGGCGTGTCCGCCGTCGACGAGCACGCGCTTCACGGGCGTCTTGAGGCGCACCTCGCCGCCTTTGTCGGCGATCGAGCGGGCGAGCGCCTCCGACAGGTTGCCCATACCGCCCTTCACCCGCCGCATGAGGCCCCCGCTTTCGTTCTGGGCGAACGTGTAGACGAGGCAGAGCGCGCTTCCCGGCGTGAACGGTCCCTTGTAGGTGGACTGCACCGCCGCGAACGCGACCAACGCGCGGAGCGTCCGATGGCGCCTCTTGTCGGGAAGGAAGCGCTCCACGAGGTCCATCGCGCTCCCGGCGAACGCGAGCTCGAGCTGCCGCCGTTTCCGCGCGCTCGGCGCGGCGGCAAGCACCTCTTCGAGCGTCGGCGGGATGCTCCGCGGCGTGAACCGGTGCATGACGCTCGCCGGGTACGTGCAGAACGCCATGAGGCGCACGAAACCCACCATGGCGCCGATTCCGAAGTGACGGAGCACGTACCGCGCCATCGCGAGCGGGCTCGAGTAGAAGATCGCGGGTGGTGACGTCCGCGAGTTCAAGTTCGACGCCATGATCGGGAGGTCGATGAGCTCGACGCCGTAGCGCGCGAGCTCGAGCTCCTCGGCGATCCCCCTGGCGAGCGGAAAGAGCAAGCTCGCGCCGACGTCGTTCCGGCAGCCCGTCAGGATCTCGCGCGTCCCGGCCATCCCCCCGACGTACGCGTTCTTCTCGAGGCAGAGGACGCGGAGCCCGCGCTTCGCGAGGAGCGCCGTCGTCGCGAGCCCGTTGTGGCCCGCGCCGATGATGATGACGTCATGGTCGGGCATCGGCCGTTCCGCCGGCCTGGGCCCCCACCCAACGGTTCCAGCGCACCTGGCGCTCTTGGGCTGCGAGATAGAGGCCCATGGCAAAGCTGAAGCTCGTGAAGAGGCTCATGACGAAATAGATCCAGGCCTGCCGCAGGCCGCGCCGCGGCCCGTCGATGATCGTCCAGAGCGGGAACAGGAGCACGTTCGTGATGATCATGTCCTGCCCGACCGATCCCGACGCCGGGTTGTCGAACAGCATCGCGGTGAAGTGCGTCCAACTGTACTCGGCCGGATAGCCGAAGACGTAGCGCACGTTGAAGTACCAGCCGGCGCCGACCGAGATGCCCGCAAGGAGATAGTAGACGCCCTCGAGGACCGACATGCGGGCACCCGGCCAGTCGCGGTGGTAGAGATGCCTGTTCACAGCGAAGAAAATGGCGAGGGTGAGCGCGCCGAGCGCGGCGTGGATCACGAGTGAGAGCACCGGTCGCTGGCTACGCCCCGCGGCCCAGCGCCGTCAAGACCGCGACATTTGCCGACCTGCGAACGACACGGTAGCTAGAGGACATCAGCGCGTCCCCTCCGCATGCTCTGGCACCGACGCCCGCCTCCTTCCGGCCGGCGATCTTGATTGCTGCGTACGACTGCGCCAGCACGCTCGGCGCGGTGCTCGAGGGCGCGCGGTTGCACCACCTACCGATGCTCGTCGTCGACGACGGCTCGCGCGACGATACGGCGGCGGTCGCGCGCACGAGTGGCGCCGACGTCGTGCAACACCCGCGGAATCGCGGCAAAGGTGCGGCGCTCGTGACCGGCATGCGCGCGCTCGCGGCGCGCGGGTTCACGCACGCGCTCACGATGGACGGGGACGGCCAGCATCTCGCGCGCGAGATCCCCGTCCTGTTGGACGCCGCGGCCGCCGATCCCGCCGCCATCGTGATCGGCGTGCGACGGCGCGGCAATCAGGAAGTCGCCGGCATCAACGTGTTCGGCAATCGCTTCGCGAATCTCTGCGTGCAAAGCGCCGCAGGAGTGCCGCTTCCCGACACGCAATCTGGGTTTCGAGTGTATCCGCTCGTGACGATGCTGCGTTTGCCAAAGCAAGGCGAACATTTCGAGTACGAATCGACGTCGATCATCTTCGCCGCGCGCGCGCGCGTGCCGATTCGTTCGCTGCCCGTCGACGTGTACTACCCGCCGGTCGCGGAGCGCCGCAGCCACTACCGCAAGGTCGTGGATACACTCCGCATCATACGCGCAGTTGCTCCCCTGCTGCTGCGACGCTGAGGCAGCGACCGCTAATTTTGCGGCGGCGCGCGGAGCGTATCTGCCCGCAATCCAGCGTCCACACGGGCGGCCGCCGTGGCATTCGTCTTGCTCCCTCCCGGGCTGGAGGGCATGCACACGTGGATAGACTCGCACCCGTCATACGCGACCTGAGAAGTCGTCTCGGTCTCACCCAAGAAGAGTTCGCACACGCGCTCGGCATCACTGTGAGCACGGTGAATCGTTGGGAAAAGGGGCACTCGGTCCCAAGCAAGTTGGCACGCGCATCGTTGGCACGCTTCGCCGGACGGCGCGGGGTCGCTGTCGAGAGCTTGCTCGAAGATGCCGCAGCGGACGGCATGGCGCCGCGCTCGTCCTCGAGCTCCGTCAACTGATCAGATGTCGGCTACGGGCAATCGTTGGCGCCCGTCGCGCGCCAGCCGATGCACTGCGGTCCGAAGTTGAGGAGCGAGAGATTCGACTGCGCCATGTCGGCTCCCTCGCAGAACGCCTTGGAGGTCGGGATCTGGCCTACGGGAATCTCGACGACGCAGAGCCCGGCCCCGGAGCTCATGAGACAACAATCCGTATACGCACACGAGCCCGTTCGGAAGTCGCAGGCGTAATGCTCGGAGCACGTGATCGGGGTGTGCTGACACACTAGCCCGTCGATCGTGTCGACCGTGCACTGGTTGACGTCGTCGCAGGCCTGAGTCGCTGCCAGGCTGTCCGCGGCGGCCACCATGCCCTGCGGGTCTCCCGACGTCTGACAATCCTTCGCTTTCGCATCGAGCTTCGCAAAGAGGCTCGTCAGCGCACCCTCGGCCTTCGCCATCTTCTCGTCGAATTTTCCGGGGTCCACTTTGACGAGGTTCGCCGCATGCGCAGCGAGGAGCTTCTGCGCGTGCTTGCCGACGCTGGCGAGCTTCTTGGCAACACATTTCGAGGCGATGACCTGTGGACGCAGGCTGGTGACGACGTTTCCGACGAAGACGTCGACGTCGGCTGCGGCCTCGGGCGCCGCGCCGTCTTCCGGGCATGCGGTCCCCGCCTTCGTCGCGGCCGCCTCGGCCTTCGCGAAGGCAGCGGCGAGCTTCGCGGCCGCTCCTTCGAGACACTTCGGATCGACGGCGTTGCCCTTCTGCGCCGCCTGCGCGTGACAGGCGAGGGAAGCGCTCGCCGTCCCGCCGACCGACTTCAGTTTGGCCGCGGCACACGCGACGACGGGGTCGGTCTTGGCGAAGGTGGTACTGCCAAGACCGACCGTCATCACGACCGTGACGAGCGCCCCCCAGGCGGGCAGCCAGTGGTGCCTCCTACGCGAAGTGCTGCGGGCGCGCTCGAGCATCCGCTCTTACCTCTTCTTACACGACACATTTGTCGAGAGAATCTTGCATTGCTCCGGCGTGAAGACCGCCTCGCCGCACTGATCGCGGCCGGGCGTTCCGCCGGGGGGGAGCGCCGTGTCGTTGAGCTCGACCGTCAAGCGCAACGGCACCTGGCTGGCCTCACGTAGCGGAATGGTTCCACCCTTGTGGTTCACGAAGATCGAGAACATCCCAGGCTGACCGAGTCGGGTGAGGTCTTTCACCGTCACCTTCTTGATGCCCTTGGAGACCGCGACGGGGCGCTTGTCCGTGTAGATCCACTTGGACGGCGGCGACCCCGACGCCTTCCAGCCGTACTCGTCGCCAGGGTTGCGTACGATCCCGGGGAGATTGACGTCGAACAGGATCTCGTTCTGGTTGTCCGTGACGCGAATCTGAATGCCATGGCGCTCCGGCGCGATGACCGGCAGCACGCTGCCGAGATGGAACGAGCCGTTCAACCGGATGCCCTCGTTGCCCTCAGGGGGAGTCAGGACACGGATGAGCCGGGTCTGCGCTTCAGCCCAGGCGCCTGCCAGCAGACTTCGTGAGCAGGGATCGTCACCGCCCTTCGCGGGCGAATTGAAGATCGACCCGCGACAGTAGCCGTCGCCGTCGCTGTCGTTGTCGACGTCGCCCGGACACACGTCGCAGGCATTGCCGAAGATGTCGCCGTCGCTATTGAGCTGCGCGGCGTCGAAGATGGTGGGGCAGTCGTCGACCTCGTCACACACGCCGTCGCCGTCGACGTCGATGGCCTGGCACGTCGCGGAACAGCAGAGGTTCGCCCCGTTGCCGGCGCCTTCGTCGCACTGCTCTCCGGCAGTGATGATCCCGTTGCCGCAGGCCGTTGGGGTGCAGTTGGCGTCGCAGCCGTCACCATTGACGAGGTTGCCGTCGTCGCACTGCTCGAAGGGCGCAACGACGTTGTCGCCACAGGCACCCTCGATCGTGCAAGTCGGGCTGCAGCCATCCGCTGCGATCACGTTGCCGTCGTCGCACGCCTCGCCGGCCGTCACCACGCCGTTCCCGCAGGCGGTCACCGTGCAGGTCGAATCGCAGCCGTCGCCGTCGACGATGTTGCCATCGTCACAGCCCTCGCCGCCTTCACGGACGCCGTTCCCGCACGAGCTATCGAGGAACGAGTACACCGCGCCGGCATCCATGTGGATGGAGTCGTCGAGCGGCGTCCCCACGTAGACCTTCGATCCGATCGCCGCCAGGTCGTTCCCGAAGTGATCCTCGGTAACGGGAGCGGGTTTCTGGAACGACTGCAGGAGCGCACCCGTCGTCACATGGAAGACGTACACGGCACCAACGTTCGGCGCCCCCGTGTCGTCGAGACGCGCGCTGACGGCGATCTTGTCGGTGCCGAGCGCCACGACCGCATAGCCGAACTCGTCGCTGACGAGCGGACCAGGCTTCACGAACACCTGCACGAGCATGCCGCTCGGGTCGAACAGATAGGCGGCTCCCGCACTCGTGGCCGCGGCGTCGTTGACCGGCGCTCCGATCAGAGCGTCGCCGCCGATCGAGGTCACCGCGGCCCCAAAACGGTCACCCTGTCCGGGGAATGGGTTGGTAAGGGTCTCCGTGACCGCGCCGGTCGCCGCGTTGAACACATAGGCTTCGCCACCGTTGGGCGCGGCTGGGTTGTAGCCGTCCGCCGCGATGTCGTGCATGGGCGCCCCGATCAGGACGGACGTCGCGTCGAGCGCGGCAACCGCATATCCGAACTGGTCGCCCGAGGCGGGTGAGGGGTTCAGATACACCTGTTGGAGGCCGACGGTGTTGTAGAGGTACGCGACACCGCCGCCGCCTGCCCCGGTGCTGTCTTTCGGCGCCCCGATGAGGATGTTGGAGCCCACCGCGGCCAGCGACCAGCCGAAGTTGTCGTTGGCCCCAGCCGCAGGATTGGTGAAGGTCTTGATCAATGCGCCCGTCGCCCCGTTGAAGAGATAGACCGCGCCGGCGTCCGGACCGGTCGTGTCGTCGAAGGGCGCGCCCACCAACACGTTTCCGCCGAGCGCAGCGACCGAGACGCCGAATCCGTCGCCTGGGCCGGGGGTCGGATTCAAGAACGTGCGCAAGGTGACCCCGGTGTCGCCGGCGATCAGATACGCCCGACCGGTGTTGATCGCACCCGGCTGATCGACCTCGGGAGCGCCGACGACGATGTTGGCCCCGCTCGCCGCCACGCTGGTGCCATAGTGATCACCGGCGGCCGCGGAGGGATTCAGGAACTCGCGTTGACAGAGCGCCGAACAGCCGTCGCCGTTGGCGAGATTGCCGTCGTCGCACTGCTCGATGCCGGTGACGATGCCGCTGCCGCACCCTGTCGGCTGGCACGAGGCGTCGCAGCCGTCGCCGTTGGCCAGGTTGCCGTCGTCGCAGGTCTCCGTGCCGGCCACGACCCCGTTCCCGCATCCGCTCACGGTGCAATTGGTGTCGCAGCCGTCACCGTCCGCAACGTTGCCGTCGTCGCACTGCTCCGCGCCGGCGGTGACCCCGTTGCCGCAGCTCGTCGGCGTGCAGTTGCTGTCGCACCCGTCACCGCTCACGAGGTTGCCGTCATCGCAAGACTCGCCGCTCGTGACGATGCCGTTGCCGCAGCCGGTCGTCATGCAATTGCCGTCGCAACCGTCGCCGCTCACGACGTTGCCGTCGTCGCACTGCTCGGGGGGAGTCGTCACGCCGTTGCCGCACCCGGGGGCAGTGCAGTTCGAGTCGCAGCCGTCATTGTTGACGAGGTTGCCATCGTCGCATTGCTCGGGTGCGGTGACGATGCTGTTGCCGCAACCAGTTGCGGTGCAATTGCTATCGCAACCGTCGCCGCTGATGAGGTTCCCGTCGTCGCAGGCCTCCCCGGCACTGGTGACGCCATTCCCGCAACCGGTTGGCGTGCAGTTGTCATCGCACCCGTCGCCGTTCACCAGGTTGCCGTCGTCGCAGGTCTCGCCCGCCGTGAGAACATTGTTGCCGCAGCCGGTGGTCGTGCAATTGCTGTCGCACCCGTCACCACTCACTAGGTTCCCGTCGTCGCACGCCTCCCCGGCGGTCGGGATGCCATTGCCGCAACCGGTGAGCGAACAGTTGCCGTCGCAGCCATCACCGCTCGTGAGGTTGCCGTCATCGCATTGCTCGCCAGCCGCGGGATTCAGGGTGGTGTCGCCACACGCCGCAAGCGTACAGTCGGGATCACACGTCGGCGATCCGAACGGTCCGCCATCACACGCTTCGCCGGCGGTCCCGATCCCATTGCCGCACGCCGTCGGTGTGCAGTTGGAATCACACCCGTCACCGTCGGTCAGATTCCCGTCGTCGCAGGTTTCACCGACCGTCACGACGGTGTTGCCGCAGGCGGTCGACGTACAGTTTGAGTCGCACCCATCCCCGTCGATGACGTTTCCGTCGTCGCAAGTCTCACCGACGGTCAGAATGGTGTTGCCGCAGCTGGTTAGCGTGCAGTTGGAGTCGCAGCCGTCGCCGTCGATCAGATTGCCGTCATCGCAGATCTCGCCCGGATCCGGGATGGTGTCGCCGCAGACGGCGAAGGCGGTGCCTGAGGAACCGCCCACGGCTGCGACGAGCGATAGAACGGCGAGGAACCAACGAACGCGACGGCCTTCAATCATGGGTGATGCCCTCCGAAGAATGTAGTGGGGTACCCCTTCTGGAACGGCTGACCGGAGCGCCGTGAATCGTCGGCGTTGGGGGTATTACGTGGCGTTGGTCCGGGTTGTTGCGACGAGCACTTCCGAGCGAATGCAGCCAGCAAAGCAACGCGCATGCCATGAAGGTCGCAAAGATAACAAGGGAAGATTACCAATGACCCCTTTCAGGGATGCAATTTTTTGCGCCAGCGCACGGTCTGGCCGCCAGAGTCCCCTAGGCCCACTCGGGCCCTCGCCCAGTGCGGCTGCGGGGCCGCTTCTGTTTGTGGCCGTCCGTAGGTAGAAGGCCGCGATGCACCGCCTGATCGCGCTTCTCATGCTGTTCTCGCTCGCGTGTACGAGCCCGCCGGCCCGCGACCCTGCCGTGGTCGAGGACGTGCTGCAGTACGTAGCGAAGATCAAGAAATGGGAATCGGTCGAGATCGAGACCTTGAAAGCGATCAAAGAGGTCCGCGAAAGCCAGTACGTGGACGACGAGTTCGTCGTCGCGACCCTGAGCGGCGTGATGGACGACATGCAGCTCCACCTCGCCGAGATCGAGCGCTACCAGCCGCGGACAGCGGCGGTGACCGAGGTTCACGACCGGTACCGCAAGGCGTGGAACGACCTGCACGACGCATTCACCGCGGTCATCACGGCCATGGAGCGCAAGGACTACGTGGCGCTCTCGAAGGGCACGGAAACCCTGCGCACCTCACGACAAGAGCTCCTCCTCGTCGCGGCGGCGATCGACATCCTGCTCGAGGATTCCGGCTTGAAAGATCCCGCCGGGCCGAGTGAGCAGCCCGCCGCGTCATGAGCGCTCCCGCCGCAGCCCCCGACCCTGGGGCGGAGGCTGCGGCTCTTATCGGCGAAGCCGGCAGGAGCGCGGAGGATGCGCGCCGGTACCGGGCGCTCGCTGACTCGCTCGCCCCCGCGTCGTTCGACCGAGCGCTCGCGATTGGGTCCGAGATTAGAGCCGCGGCGCGCCGGGGGGCGGTCGAGGCGCTCGTACCCTTCGCCGCCGAGCTCCGCGGCCTCGTCGCGAGATGCCGCGACGCGGTCGGCGAGGTCCGCGAGGGCAGAACGTACCAAGAGGCGGTCCGAGCGTTTCGGTCGGGAGACGCTGCGAAGGCAGCCGCGCTCGCGTGCGACGTCTTCAGCGGCGTCGCCCCGCGGCCCGGAGGGGGAACGCTCTACTACCCGCTGGCCATCGGCGGCGGCCGCTCGGTCGATCACTTTCTGGCGCTGGACGAATGCGCCGCGCGGATCGATGCGTGCCACCGGGATGGGCTCACGAGCCCGTCGGCCGCGCCGGACCGCGGTGGCAACGAGGAGATCCGGCCGATCGCACTCACCGCTCGCCACGACGAAGCGGAAAGCCCGATCGCCCTGGCGTTCGAAGCCGGGACCTTCGGCGCTCCCACCTGCGCCCTGACCGGCACCGAGACCGTCCTGCTCTACAGCACCCGGACGCGGGCCGATTTCGTGGTCAGCTGCGCGCCGCGCGTCAGCGACGAGTGGTGGGAGATCCGGCCCGACGCGTATCGCGCGTACGTCGACGGACTGCGCGCGGCGCTGGCCGCGCGTTCGATCACGCTGATCGTCGAGCCGGAGCCGGACCTCGGCGGCGCTTAGCGATCTTCGTCCGCGTCCTCGAGGACCGGCTCGTCCGGCGCCGTCATCACCGCGTCGCCCGCCTCGACTTGCTCGACGATCGCCACCGCTTCCTCCTCGCGAACGACGGCATGACGATCGTGAAGCGTGTAGCGCTCGTGGGCGATCGGACGCACGTTGCTGAACTCGTAGCGCTCAGTGCGATCGAGGTGGTCGGGGCGGATGTAGTAGTCCCCTTCGACGGTCGGCCGCCACATCGAACGGGCGGTGCGAAGATCGCCGCCGGTCAGGAGGCCTTCGACGCCGCCGAGGCCCGCGCCGACGATGCCGACGGCCAAGCGCACTGGGGTGTAGAAGATGCTGAGGATGGTGGAGGCGACGCCCATGCCCCACTCCGCCCCGGCGCTGTGGTAGTCCTCGACCACCACCTCCCGGAAGGGAGCGCGCTGGTGGACGACCATACTTTCACGGGTGACGGGTGTCTCGACGACTTCGGACTCGGTGACCGTCCCCCGGCGGACTTCCTCGTCGCCGACGATGCCTCCGCCGTACGCCGGACCCGCTGCCGCCACCACCAACGCCGCCAAACCGACGAGGATCGATCGCATCGCTCACCTCCGCGGAAAAGTTTCCTTATGTTGCCAGCCTCCGCGCAGACGCGCAACGACTTTTCGTGACCGCCGACCGCCGAGCCCGGCGGCTGGTGCCCCTTCCCCCCGCGGGCTCCGTCTCACCCCCCGTCTCCCCCGTCCCCCGTTTCTCAGAGCCGTTCCTCAATCGCGTTCACCAGCCGTCGGACCTCGGGGTCGCATGCGCGCCGTGCCTCGATGGCGCGGGCGGCATGCAAGACCGTCGTGTGGTCGCGGGCATACCGCTCGCCGATCGCAGCGAGCGACATGCCGATATGCTTCCGTAACAAGTACATGCTCACTTGGCGTGCGAAGACGACGCGCGCGCTCCGCTGACTCGACGAGAGGGCGGCCGTCGACACTGCGAGCCCTTCGGCAACGAGGGACTCGACCCGTTCGACCGGCACGCGCTCGCGCACCGCCGGATAGAGCAGCCCGACGGTCTGCTCGGCGAGCGTGAGGTCGATCGTGCGACCGTCGAGCGACGCCAGCGCCTTCAGGCGAGTGAGCGCGCCCTCGAGCTCGCGGACGCTCGCCGCGCGGATCCGATCGCTCAAGTAATCGAGCACCGCATCGGAAATGTCGAGACCCTGCTGAGCCGCCTTCGCCGCAAGGATGCGCCTGCGCGTGTCGCGATCGGGGCGGGTGATCTCGACCGTCAGCCCTCCCTCGAAACGGTTGCGGAGCCCGACCTCGAGATTCGCGATCTCGCGCGGCTGCTTATCGGACGAGAGAACGATCTGCTTCCCCGCCGCGCAGAGCAGGTTGAAGGTATGCAAGAACTCTTCCTGCGTACGCTCCTTGCCCGCGATGAACTGCACGTCGTCGACGATCAACGTGTCGATCTTGCGGAAGCGATGATGGAACGACTCCATCTGCTGGCGCCGGACGGAGCTCACCATCTCGTTCACGAACAGCTCGGCGCCGATCGAGAGCACGCGATAGCTGCGGAACCGCCGACGCACCCCATTGGCGATCGCGTGCACCAGGTGCGTCTTTCCGAGACCAACACCGCCGTGAATGAAGAGCGGGTTGTAGACGCTCCCCGGATGATCGGCGACGGCACGAGCTCCGGCATGCGCCAGCTCGTTACACGGCCCGACGACGAAGGTCTCGAAGCGAAACGTCTGATGCGCCGCAGGCGCACTCTTTCGGATGACGGGAACGGGTGACGTACGAGCGATCGGCACATGGACCGGGATGCCAGAGCCGACGGCGAGCGACACCGAAACGGGATGACCGGCAACGTGCGTCGCGGTCAAGCGAATGGTGTCGAGAAAGTACTGCCGTACCCAATTGCGATGAAACACGGTCGGGGCTTCGACGGTCATCTCGTCGCCTGGAGTGCTTGCGCTCCGCAAGCACGCAATCCAGGCCGTGAAGTCCTGCAGGGGCAATGACGAACGCAGCTCCGCCAGCGTACGATCCCACAGCGATTCCATCTCCCCTTCGCCTCCCTCGCCAACACATCCTCGCGCTCAACTCCCCCTTCCACCTCGCCACCACACGCGCCGCCCATTCCAACGTCACATCCGATACTGTCCACAGCTGGGGATACTGTCCGGCGTCCCGCGCCCACGCGCAGTTGCGCGTTGCATGCAGAGACCTGTGCACAAGACCCGGTCGGCGTCGGCGCTGCGCCCGCACATTCGGGAGGCGACGGCGACGAGCACTGTTAGAATTCATCGATACAATTTTGTTATGGAATAGTTTCAGGAAGAACGAAACAAGGCGTGATACTCTCGCTCGCATGCAAAGGCAAGGGCAAAATTACAGCGATGACAGAATTCGGTAGACCCGCGCGTTTGCTTGACTTTGAAACCGCACTTCACGTATCCGGGGCGGACGATCGAGCGGCGAAAACCACGCCCCGAAATGACAGTGACGGGAGGTAGCTGATGAAAGTCGGAATGCGTTTCACGGTGGCATGCGGACTCCTGGTCGCGTTCGCAGCGGGCTGCACCTGCATGCAGAAGCCGTGGAGGTATGGCACCGTCGGCGGTGCCGTCGTGGGCGCGGTCGGCGGCGGCATCGCGACCGGCGCAGCCAGCAACAACACCGGCGCCTTCGACATCGGGAACGACAACGAGGACAAGGCGCTTGCGGTCGCCACGGGTGCGGTCGGCGGCGCGCTCCTCGGCGCGATCCTCGGTCACTGCTTCTTCGACCAGGCTGCCCCGATTCCGCCGCCGCCGCCGCCTCCTCCGGCACCCGCCGCCGCGTCGGTCGCGAAGAAGATCGTGCTGCGCGGAGTGAACTTCGACTTCGACAAGTCGAACATCCGGGCAGATGCTGCGCCGATCCTCAAGGAGGCTGCGAGCATCCTGAAGGAGAACGCGAACCTCAAGGTGGCGGTCGAGGGCCATACCGATGCGAAGGGCACCGACGAGTACAACCTGAAGCTCTCGGATCGGCGAGCAGCCGCGGTCGAAGCTTTCCTCGTGAAGGAAGGCGTCGCGGAGAGTCGCCTCAGCACCCGTGGCCTCGGTGAGTCGCAAGCGGTTGCGAGCAACGACACCGACGACGGCCGCGCCCAGAACCGTCGGGTCGAGTTGAAGGTCGAGTAGACGTCGCGATCGAGCTTCCCGAGGGCGCCGGACACGATGTCCGGCGCCCTTTTTTTCGCTCGCCCCACTGCCCCCCGGCAGGGCTGCCCGGTCTGCCACCTTTCCCAGGCTCGAATCACCTCCCTTTACGTGAGAATTTATCGAGCGTCTGCGTAGGTTTACCGAGGGTAAAACGGCAGGAACCGCACGTTCGGTGACGCGGAGCGGAACCCCGTCGTGCAGGTTCGCAAAACCGTGCATTGTTGAGGGCGGAACCACTTTAGATTTCGATTAGTTCCACCGGCATGTCCCTTGCTGAACTGACGCCGAAGAGCTCGTTCAGAAGCGATCTGTGCCGTCACAGACCCTTTGCTCGATTCGGGCGTCCCTTTCTGATCAAACCGCTTAACTCGATAGACGATCTGGCACCCGATGAATTCGCATCCTGAGGAGGAGATCCGGCGCATGGTGGCTGACCTGAGGAACCCTGACGAGCGCGACCGCCGCCAACCCCACCGCGGCACGCTGCGACCGTTCTTGGGTTCGCTCATGCGGGGCACCATGGCGATTGCGATAAGCTTGGCGCTGAGCGCCGCCCCCGCAACCGCTCTCACCCTTCCGTTCGATTCCTACTCCCTCCCGGTCAACGACAACCCGCAGGGCCTCAACGCCGCGGACTGCAGCGGCGACGGCATCCTCGACCTCATCTCGGCGAACTTCGACTCCGGTACCGCAACGGTCTTCGAGAACTCCGGCCCGGGCACCCTGCTCCACGACGCCAACATCGCGACCGCCCCGGAGCCCAGCGGTGCGACCTGCGCCGATTTCAACAACGACGGCCGGATCGACGCAGCGGTTTCGAGCTGGAAGGACAAGACGGTCACCCTCTACCTCCGGCAGGAGGACGGCACCTTCGTGAAGGGTGGCGTCTCCCCGGTCGGCAACCTGCCCCGGTCGGTGTCCGCCGCCGACCTGAACCTCGACCACAACGTCGATCTGGTGGTCGTGAACGTCCAGTCGAGCGACCTGACGCTCCTCTTCGGCAACGGCTCGGGCGGCTTCTCGGCCGTCGGCAACATCCGCATCCCGCGACTCTCGCCCCAGGCAAGCCGCCCGGTATCGGCGCAGATCGCCGACTTCAATGGCGACGATCTGCCCGACATCCTGGTCGCGGCCAACCAGCAGGATCCCTCGCTGCACCTGCTCCTCGGCGACGGGTTTGGGTTCCATTTCTCGACCGCCCCGCTCCCCGGTGGCGAGCGCCTCCTGTACGTCGCGGCCGGCGACATCAACGGCGACCAGATCCCCGACATCGCGACCCTCGGCATCGACGCGTCGATCAAGCTCTATGCCGGGCTCGGCAACGGCACGTTCTCGCTGATCTCGACGCTCCTCGCGGGCGCGACCGCCAAGGCGATCGCGCTCGCCGATTTCGACGGGGACAGCCTGACCGATCTCGCCGTATCCTACTCCGACAGCAACAGCGTTCAGATCCTGCGGGCGATTTCGCCCGGCACCTTCCGGACACCGTACAGCATCGCGACCTCGACCGTCGTGGCCCCGATGGCAACCGCCCGCGTCCGGGTAACCGCAACCGGCAGCAATCAGATCGTCTTCGTGGACGGCGCAGGGCACCGCCTCTCGATGCTGCAGCTCCTCGACTTGGCGAACCCGACCGTGACACCGCTCGCCGGTCTCACCGGCGTCCCCGACTCGCTGCTCCTCACCGACATGACGAACGACGGCATCGCCGACTCCGTCGTGGCGACGATGGGCCCGAAGAAGATCCTCGGCGTGACCGTCCTCAAGGGGAACAGTGCGGGCGGCTACGATCTGCCGCCGACCACGCCCGTGAACTGCGGCAACACGATCCTCGATGCAGGCGAGAACTGCGACGACGGCAACCCGAAGAAGGGTGACGGCTGCAGCGCAACGTGCACCGTCGAAGCCTCGAAGACGATCTACTCGATCGACGCCGCGGACTTCAACGGCGACGGCAGCAAGGACCTCGCGATCGTCGACAGCCGTGGCGCCCTCCGCCTCTACGTCGGCAACGGTTTCGGTCAGTTCAGCCAGATCCTCCTCCTCGGCAAGGTGAAGCGGAAGACGGGCGCCGCCGCCGGCGACTTCAACGGCGACGGTCTGCCCGACCTCGCGATCGTCCCGACCAAGAAGAGCGGCGGCTCGGTGACCCTCCTCCTCAACAACGGCGTCGGCAGTTTCACGCCGCTCCCGGTGCTCGCGCCGGCGAAGCTCAGCGGCCCGGTCCTCGCGGGCGACTTCGATCGGAACGGCTTCGACGACCTCCTCGCCGTCCAGACCTCGAAGCCGAAGGGCGTGATGCTCCTCATGAGCGACGGCGCCGGCCCGCTCCGCACCTTCCAGACCACGCCGACACCGGCCGGCATCGTGTCGCTCGCCGCGGCAGACTTCGACGAGAACGGCTACCTGGACATGCTCGCCGAGTTCAAAGGCAAGAAGCAGGCGCCGGTGCTGATGCTCGGTGCGCTCGGCGGCCGCTTCCTGCCGGCCCCTGCGATCCCGACCACGCCGGGCCTGTCCCGCTTCGCGATCGCCGACGTCGACGAGGATCTCCACCAGGACCTCCTCAGCTGTACCGCCGAGACCTCCCCTTCGTGTCGCATCCTCTACGGCACGGGCTTCGGGAGCTTCGCGGGCGCGCCGCTTCCTTCGGCGCCGTCGATCGGTCGTGACGTCCGCGGCGCCGCCGCCGACGACTTCGACGGCGACGGCCACGTCGACCTTGCGGGCGTCAGCCGGCAGGACGGCCGTCTCGTGATCCACTTCGGTGGTCCGAATCCGTCGAGCCTCGGGCTCGAGACCGGCCAACTGCCCGAGGCGCTCGCGATCGGGGACCTGAACCACGACGAAAAGCAGGACCTCCTCGCGGCGAACGCCGGCTCGCAGGACATCAGCATCTTCATCAACCTGGGCGGCCGCCAGTTCGTGACCCTCGCCCGCACCAAGCTTCCGAACGGCACCGGTCACGTCTCGCTCGCAATCGACGACATCGACGGCGATGGCGAGAAGGACCTGGCCGTCACCCAGTCCGAGAGCAACCGGCTTACGATCTTCAAGAACACGAGCGGCGCGGGCTACGCGGTGCAAGCGAACCTCGCGACCGCGAAAGAGCCGCGCGGCGTCGCGATCGGCCACCTCAACAGCGACACCGTCGCCGACGTGGTGACCGCGAATCGCGGCGCCAACTCCGTCTCGGTCTTCCTCTCGCAGCCGGACGGCAGCTACGCGCGGACGGACGTCGCGAGTCAGGGCTTCTCGCCGTGGGACGTCGTGCTTCCCGACCTCGACGGCGACACCTTCGACGATCTGGTCGTGCTGAACGAGTTCGACGCGGTCCCCGTGCCGACCAAGACCGCGACGCCGACACCGACCGTGACGCCGACGCCGGACCCGGGGCCGACCTCGACCTCGGGGGCGACCGCGACCAAGACCGCCACGCCGACGCCGACGGTCACCGTCCCGGTGCCGACCGCCACCGCGACCCCCTTCACCGATTCGCAGGAAGGCAACGTCATCACGTTCCTGAACGACGGCACGGGGGGCTTCCCGGCCGTCACCGAGCGCCACACGCGCGGCCGGCAGACGCCGATCGCGATGTGCGTCGGCGACTTCAACGGCGACACCTACTTCGACATCGCGGTCGCGAGTGTCACCAGCAGCGACATCATGGTGCTCCAGGGGTCCGGCACCGGATTCTGGAGCAGCGACGAGCGAGACTTCCCGGTCGGCAACCCCGTCGGCGGCCTGACATGCCACGACGCGGACGATGACGACCGAACCGACGTCGCCTTTGCGCGACGACGCTCGAACGACGTCGGCGTCATTGTGACGAATTCCAATTGACCCCAATCGATTGCAGGAAGGGAAGTGCGGCCATGAAGAATCAAGCCACGGAGGGTAGCAGCACGAGGCGGGCGCTCATCAGCGCGTTGATGGTCCTGGTGGCGATGGCGGCCGTCCTGCTCGGCAGTACCCGCGCCGAAGCGCTGCATTTGAAGAGCCCGGTCATCACGCAGGTGACCGACCGGCCCTCGCAAGATCTCGGGGGAGCGGGCTTCACGCAGGTGTCCAACGTGATGCTCTTCCACTCCGACGCCGACCTGCTCGGAAACGGCAACACGGTGCCGCAGATCTTCGTCTTCGACACGGCGAAGCGGATCCTGAAGGGGCAGCGCGGCTTCTATCAGCTCACGTCCGGCGATCAGGGTAGCTTCAACCCGAGCGGATCGCCCCGTGCGTCGACCTTCGCCTTCCACACTGCCGGCGATCCCCTCCAGAACGGCAGCACCGGGCGCCAAGTCTTCACGGCGCGTCAGGTGAAGTTCAAGCACCCAGAGAAGACCAAGCTGGTCCAGCTGACCAAGGGCGTCGGCGAGAGCTACGATGCCGTGCTGAACTACTCTGGGCGCTTTATCGTCTTCACGTCGACCGGCGACTTGAACCAACAGAACCTGGCACCGGGTCCCCACATCTACCGCGCCGAGCCGCGCAGGCTGCGTAACAGCCGCTGCGGCAGCTATCCCTGCCCGTCCGGCGGCGACAATCCCGGCCTCGAGCTCGTCACGCCCGTGGTCGCGACCGACCCGGCGGTGAGCCCGGGGGGCGACATGGTCGCCTTCGTGTCCGCAGAAGATGCGGCCGGCAACGCGTGCGTGAACGGAGCACAGCAGATCTTCCTCAAGAACTTTAAGACCGGCATTACCGAGCAGCTCACGTTCGGTGCGGCGGACAGCCTGAATCCGGTCTTCAGCCGCGACGGGGGCTTCATCTTCTTCGAGTCGGCTGCAGACCTCGCGCTGACCGGCAACACTCGGACGAACATCTTCATGCTCAACCTCGGCAGGATCCCGTACAAGCTGACGCAGGTCACGTTCGGGACTGACGGCGACACGACCGACCCCGCGCCCGGCCCCGGCGGCGCGACGCGCCTCTACTTCACGTCGACGGCCGACCTGAAGGGCACCGGCGTGTCCGGCACCAAGCGCCTCTACGTGATGGAGTTCCGCCAGGGGAACAAGATCTTCCGGCTCTCCGACACTCAGCAGATCGACGTCGGACTCGACGCCAACTTCAGCTTCGTGATTTTCGTCAGCGACTCCGACTGGCTCGGCAACGGCAACACGCAGAAGCAGCTCTTCTTCTTGAACTCGTTCCGTATTGTCGGCGAGCCGCCGGGCGGGCCCCCGAGGCCGACACCAACGCCGACACCACGTCCGGGTGATGCCTCGACCCTCGGGCTCGCGCTCACGGCGACCCTCTCCGAGGACAACGGCGACGGCACGCTCACGACCGTGATCGCCGCCACCGTGACCGACTTCCTCGGCCAGCCGGTCGCGGACGGTATCCGGGTCGACTTCACGGTGCTCGCGCCGACCAACGGCGCGGTCATCAGCGACGCCGACACGAACGGCGGCCCGTCGCCCGAGTGCAACCTCGTCCAGTTCCAGGCCCGCACCGGGGTACCCATCATAAATCAGCCCGGAAAGGCCTATGCCTGCCTCACCTACCCGCGCGAGCAGGTGAACACGATTCGGCAGATCAAGGGCACCGTCGGCAATCAGTGCGTCGGCGGCGTCAACGACGGCCTGACGTGCACCAACAGCGCCGGCTGTCCAGGCGGTGCATGCCAGACCGGCGCGGCCACGGCCAACGCCTTCTTCACGCTGCCGGCGCCGATCCAGGATTGCGCGACGAACGGCATCCCGTGCAACGACTTCGACGAGTGCACGCTGAACGACGTCTGCGGCGGCGGCACCAACCTCTGCATCGGTGGGACCAATGCCGGTCTTGCCTGCACCTCGAACGCCCAGTGCACGACGCCGACGGGCGGTTACTGCAAGCTGCCGACCTGTCAGCCGGGCGCGCCCAAGACCTGCGCGGACGATGGCAACCTCTGCACCGCCGACACATGCAACTTCTACACGGGCCAGTGCTACACGCCGAAGCAGTGCTTCGACGACGGCAACGGGTGCACCGACGACGTCTGCGAGCCGACCACGGGCATCTGCGGCATCCCGAACACGGCGCCGTGTACCGACGAGAACCCGTGTACGCTCGACGACCTGTGCTCCGCGGGAGCATGCGTCCCGGGTGCCACCATGACGTGTCTGGACGACGCCAACCCGTGTACAGTCGACCAGTGCAACGTGGAAACGGGCGAGTGCGGCATCCCGTCGACCTGCGTGTGCCCCTAGAGGACTGAAGCTTTAGTCTCCCCGGGTCGGGCTGTTCTTGCCCGGCCGGTACGGCCGCCCCCTCGCCGAACCTCCCCACGGCGAGCGGGCGGCCGAAGTCTTTCTAGGGCCAGACGGGAGCGATCCCTCGTGCGACTACATGTGACGAATGCGCGATGCGTCCTGACCGGGAGCGACGGGGACGCGGACCCGCTGGCGATTGCTGAGGCGCAGCATTACCTTCATGGAGTTCTCGAACTCCTCCATCGGTCGCACCTCGAGCAGCCCCTCGGCGACCATGCGATTGAAGAGCGCCTCGCCGCGCTCGGTCCGGAGGATGGTGATCGTCCAGTCCATCGCTCCGACGCCGCCGCATGAGATGTCCGCTAGCTCCGCGGAGAAGTCGCCGCAGTGGTGGCACTCGGGACGGGCGTACTCCTGCGCGGTCTTGAGCTTCATTTCCACGAGCTCGCCGTCCTTTTTGTAGATGAGCACCTTGCCCTTGACGTTGAACTTCTTGATGTCGTCCAGGGGGATGCCCATGTCGCGCTCGATCTTGTCGACCATGAGGCCCTCGTACGTGAAGACCTCCGTACAGAGGAGCCCGATGGTGAACGCGACCCGCGAACCGTATCCCGTCAGAAACTTGCTCTGCCGCTCGATGTGCTTGTCCTTCTTGCGGCCGTTCACGAGATAGCCGGCGTCGACGAGCTGCATCTTGCGAACGGGTGTCACCTGGCACGGTACGCCGACGAACGCCACCTTGCTGAGGCCGAACCGCTCCGCATCCTCGAGCGCGAGGTTGTTCGCGCAATACGTGTACCAGGAGCCGGCACTGGTCATGAGCTCGTCGACGTTGGTCACGAGCTTCGGCATGGGCAGCGCGGGGCGCTGGGGGTCGGCGACCGACACCGCCGCACCGTCGATGACGCCGCGCTCGAACGCCCAGCGAAGCATCGCGGTCACCACGCCGCCGTCCTGGGCACGGTCCCTGATCTCCGGCGCAACCCCCCGCGCCGCGACGACGCGCCGGTAGACGCCAAAGGCGCCGCGATAGGGCTGATCCGGCCCGTAGAGGAGGTCAGCGAGCTCGAACTCGCGCGGGCTCAGGCGCGGACAGACCTGCGCGCACACGTCGCAGCCGATGCCTTCGCTGATGCCGCAGTAGTCGAACGCCGCCGTCGCCTTCGCGACCTGCTTTGGTTTGCCGTCCACGTAGTCGATGACGTTGTGGGGACAGACCAGCACGCAGGAGCCGCACTCGCAGCAGCTCCCGAAGGCGACGACCTCGTTCATCATCGTCTTGAAGCTCGGATGACCGGACATTGGCGGGACAATAGGGGGCCGCACCCCACCCGTCAATTTCGCCGGGCGTCAGCGCACGGCGAGCAACCGCTCGACGATCGCCGCGGTGACGCCATCGACACCACGGCGCTTCCAGCCGGCCACGACGGCCTGTGCGCGAATCTCGTCGGCGGTGCCGACCGCGTCGAGGACGACGTGGGTGCGGATGCGCCGCTGGAGCAGCGCCTCGACGACGCGATCGACACCGAGCTCGACGCCCGCGCCGAACACCACCGCGTCGCGCACCCCCGCAATCACGTACCGGAACGCTTGTGCTCCGCTCGGCGTCGCGTCCGGCGCATCGAGGCAACCGGAATCCACGTACGTCGCCGTCGCGCGGTCGAGCGCGGCGTCGACATCGTCCGAAGTCGCGACGCGCATCGGCAGCGCCGGCACGCAGCCGACGGGACGAGCGGTCGCGGCGCCGGGCGTCCGGCAATGCGCCTCGGCTGACCCGCCGGTGTGACGGCAGACGATCCCGCCCTGACGCACCGCATTCGCGGAAGCCAACGCGAAGAGGCGTACGACGTTACGGGCCTGGTCGGCGTTCAGTAACGGCCACCGGCCGCCGGGCCAGAGATCCGGCTGCACGCACACGTCGAGGAAGAGCGTCGCCGCCGCATGCATCAGTGGGCCGGCTCTGCGTGTCGGCGGCTGCGGACTTCGAGCTGGATCGTCACGTGATGGATGTCGAACCGCTCGGCGAGTCGGTCGCTCATCTCGGCCAGCACGTGGTCGCCAGTGACGTTCTCGTCGACGACAGCGTGCGCCGAAAGCGCACAATGCCCCGTCGTGAGGCTCCAGACGTGGAGGTCGTGTACCTCGGTCGCGCCCGGCACGCCTTCGAGCGTCCGGCGGAGCTCGTCGAGATCAATGTGCCGGGGAACCGCCTCCATGAGGACATCCACGGCCTCCCGGATGAGTCCGAACGAGCTCACCAGGATGAGCATCGCGATGAGCATGCTCGCGACCGCGTCGACCGCGCTCCAGCCGGTTGCCAGGATCACGATGCCCGACGCTATTGCGCCCACCGATCCCAGTAGATCGGAGAGCACATGCAGCAGCGCGCCCCGAACGCTCAGATTCGTGCTCGCCGCACCCGAGAGCAGCCAGGCAGCGACGAGGTTCACCCCCAGCCCGA
>JANNPN010000050.1:0-12030 GCA_031400185.1 Polyangiaceae bacterium | reverse complement strand
CGGCTGACGGGCCTGCCGATCCGCGACGCCACGGGCGGTTTCAAGTGCTGGAGCCGCGCCGCGCTCCAGTCGATCGATCTCGACCAGGTGCGCTCAAACGGCTATGCCTTCCAGATCGAGATGAACTTCCGCGCCTGGCGTAAGGGCGTACGCATGCGCGAGGTACCCATCATTTTCATGGACCGGACCCAGGGCGATTCCAAGATGAACAAACGCATCGCGGTCGAAGCCCTGTGGATCGTGTGGTGGCTGAAGCTCCAGGTCTTGCGCGGCAAGCTGTGAGCCGACCGCATCTCCTGGTGCTGAACGAGCGGGACCTCGACAACCCGCTCGCCGGCGGCGCCGAGGTGCACTTCGTCGAGATCTTCAGTCGGCTCGCGGCGCGCGGCTTCCCGGTGACGCTGATCTGTTCCGGGTTCGCCGGCGGCGCCGAGCGCACGACCATGCGCGGCATCGACGTCCTGCGCGTCGGCAACCGCTACACCTTCTACGCCAAGGGGCCCGCGGCCTACCGGCGGCTCGAGCGCGAGGTGCCAGGCTCGGCGATCCTGATCGAGGATCTCAACAAGCTGCCGTTCTACGCGCCGCTCTATGCGAAGCTCCCGGTGCTGGCGATCGTGCACCACCTCTTCGGGGCGACGGCGTTTCGGCAAGCGAACCTGCCGGTCGCGACGGTGACCTATCTGAGCGAGCTCGGCATCCCGGCGCTCTATCGCCAGGTGCCGATGGTGGCGGTCTCGCCGAGCACGCGCGACGACCTGATCGCGCGCGGCATCGCGCCCGAGCGCATCACGATGATCCCGAACGGGCTCGACCACGAGCTGTATCGGCCGGGTGCGCCGGCGACCGCGCGCACGGTGCTGTCCCTCGGACGGGTGGAGCCGTACAAGCGGATCGACATCGCGGTCGCCGCGATGGCGAAGGTCGTCGAGCGCGTGCCCGACGCGCGCCTCCTGATCGTCGGACGGGGCGATGCGCTGCCGGGGCTCCAGCGCCAAGTCGCGAAGCTCGGGCTCGCGCACGCCGTCGAGTTCCGCGGCTTCGTCAGCGAGGAGGAGAAGGTCGCGCTTTACCGGAACGCGCGCGTCTTCGTGAACCCGTCGGAGAAGGAAGGGTGGGGGCTCACGATCCTCGAGGCCAACGCCTGCGGCACGCCGGCGGTCGCGAGCGACGTCCCGGGCCTCCGCGACTCCGTCCGCCACGACCACACGGGCATGCTGGTGCCGCACGGCGACGTGCTCGCCTGCGCGGCGGCGCTCCGGCGCCTTCTCACCGACGACGTCGTCTACGAGCGCCTGCGCGCCGGCGCGCTCCGCTGGGCGGCGCACTACACGTGGGACGCCGTGACCGACCAGATGCAGGCGGTGATCGAGCGCGTCGCCGCGGAATCGTCTCGGGGCGGTTCGTGAGCCATGGGCGCGCGGGCGCGATCGTTGCGCTCGCGGCGGCGTCGATCGCCCTCGCGTACCTGTTGCCGTTCCGCGACTACGGCCTCAACTTCGAGGATGAAGGGCTCATCCTGTACTCGATCGCGCGGGTGGCCGACGGGCACATTCCGTACGTCGACTTCGATACGGGGTATACGCCCGGCTACTTCTACCTGAACGCGCTGCTCTGGCGGGTTGCCGGCGCGCTGCCGACGTTGCGGGCGTTCTTGGCGCTGCTGCACGCGGCATCGGTCGCGGGGCTCGCGCTTCTGGCGCTGCGTGTGGCCTCGCCCGTCCTCGCGCTGATCGTGCCGCTGCTCTACCTCGCGTTCATCCCGGTGTTTCCGGGCGGGTGGTGCATGTTCAACATCCCGTATCCTGCCTGGTACGCGACGGGCGCCTGGATCGTGATGACGCTCGCCCTGATCCGCTTCGTGGAGGTGCGCCGACGCGGCTGGCTCCTCGCCGCGGGTCTCGCGGCCGCGGCGGCGCTCGCGACGAAGCCCAATGCCGGTGTCTTCGCGATCGCCGCGGCGGTCGCGGTGCTCCTGGTGATCGACGAGCCGACGCCAGCGCGCCGGCGGGCGTCGGCGTGGGTCTGGTGGTCGCTCTGGGCCGGCGTGCTCGTCGGGCCGTGGGTGACGCTCGGCCTGTGGCCGGGCGCGCGCGATGCGGTGGCCTACCTCGTGCCCCTGACTGCGGCCCTGCTCGCGCTGCCGACGCGCGTGCGCTCCCATCGCGCGGATCTCTTCGGCGACGCCGCCGTCGTCCTCGTGAGCTTCGTTGCCCCGTCGCTCCCGTGGCTCGTGTTCTTCTGGTCGCGGCTCGGCACCGAAGGCTTCCTCCGCGACGTGCTGCTCATCGGGTCGGGCGCGGCGCAGCTGTACTACGTCCCGTATCCCGCCTTCGAGCCGTGGGCACTGGTCTTGACGTGCGCCGTGGCGGGCATCGGCGTCGCCGGTCTCGGCCTCCGCGCCCGCTGGCTGCGGCCCTGGCAGGTCGCCTTGGTGGTGGCGCTCGCGGGCGCGACCGGAGTCGCGGCGGTCGCGCGCATCGGCGTCATGCCCGAGCGGATGACGTGGTCGCTGATCTGGCAGCTCGAGAGCGCGGGGTTCCCGCTCGCGCTCGCGACGCACGCCGTCGGGGTCGTGTGGCTGTGGCGCTTGCGGACGACCGTCGGATGCGAGGTGCCCATCACGCTGTTACTGTGCGCGCTGTTCATGCATCTCCAGCTCTATCCGCGCGCCGATTTCGCACATCTGATCACGGCCGCGTCGCTCACGATCGTGTTCGCGGGGTTTCTGCTCGAACGGGTGCTCGGATGGTGGCGCGCCGGCCTGGCGGAGGTCGGCGGCGGCCGCGTCGCACGTGTGGCGCTGCCGGTCGTGGTGAGCGTGCTCGTTGCGGTTCTGGCGCTGCGCGTCTCGCCGAGCCTGGCGGGACGTCTCAGTCAGCCCGGTGCGCCGTTGCCCTTCGCGGTCGCTCCGGTCAGCGTGGAGCGCGAGCAGAGCGCGTATCTCGACGATCTCGGGACGGCGGCGACGCGCCTCGCGAGCCTCGTCGCGCCGGGAGAGCCGAGCCTGACGTTCCCCGCCGCGGACATCGCCTTGTTTCTCACCGGCGCGGTCAATCCCTCACCGGTCAGCTACTTCTTCCCGGGCCGTCCGGATCATCGCGAGGAAGCCGAGATCGTCGACGTGCTCGCACGGACGATGCCCGCCGCGCTGATCAGCCTGAACTCCGACTTCTTCGTGTTCGACGACTCGTCGTCCTACTACTTCCTTCTGCGACGCTACGTCCGCGCTCGCTACGCGCTCCGCGAGCGTGCCGGCCGGTTCGACGTGCTCGTGCCGGCCGGCGGCAACGAGCCGCCGATCGACAGTACCCACGTCGCGGAGGCCGTGGCGCGGATCGCGGCGTGGAGCACGCAGCCCATCGCGCGCGCCGCCCCGGCGCTCCTCGAGCTCGGGACCGGCGACGACGCCCTCGTGCGCCGTGCCGCGATGACGGCGCTGATCGACCGGCTCGCGTCCGTCCCCGACGAGGCGCTCGAGACCCACGTCGCGGGCGCGCGGCTCGATCGGCGGCGCGAGGTCCTGCTGCTGCGGACGATTCGCGATACGCGGGACGCGCGGGCGGCCTCGTATCTGTTCCAGGCCGCGAGCCGGAGCGATCCGCGCATCGTGCGCGAGGCGCTCGGGGCGATGTTCGTGGTCCGCGCCCAGTTGATCGCGCGGCGGAACCTCTGGTCGGGGGGCGACGAGCCGGTCGCATTTCCGGCACGGGGCGGGCTCGTCACCGCCGTCCGCACCGTACTGGCCGACGCTGCGGCCGCGCCGCGGGCGTCGGCGCTGGCGGCCCATCTCGCGGGCGTGCTCGGCGACGCCGACAGCGTGCCACTGCTGCGTCGTCGGCTCGCCGGCGATGCGGCGACCACGGCGTCCGCGGCCGACGCGCTGGCGCGTCTCGCGCCGGCCGGCCTCGCGTGCGACCTCGTCGCCATGCTGGCGCGCCGGGAGCAGGAGATGGTGGTGCTCATGCCGACGACGGTGCTCGGACTCGCCGATCGCGGTCCGGCCCGGGACGAGACCCGCGCGTGTCTCGAGCGCGCGATCCGGAGCCTGGGCCCACCCCGCGAGCCCGCGATCTGGATCGCCGCCGCGATGTCCGACGAGGCATTCGCCCCGGCGCTGCGCGACGCTCTCCTCGACGACGCCCCCCGGGTGCGCCGCGCGGCAGCGTGGGCGCTCGGGGAAACGATCTCCGACGCTGCGACGAGCGCCGCGCTCGCACGCGCCGTTGCCGTCGACCCGGATTCGGTCGTCCGGCGTCTGGCGGGAACCGCCGAGGCAAAGCAGCGCGGCCGCGCCCCGCGTGCGTTCGCCGCGCCGGCCGACCAGCGGAACGCCGGCTGATGGCCCGCCGACACCTCAGCGCCGAGCGCCCGGGCCGCGGGGCGGAGTTCGCGTACGACGAGGCCCGCCATCGCGTCGCGTATCTGTATGCGCGCGAGCTCGCGCGCGGTCTCGACGTGCTCGACGCGGGCTGCGGGGAAGGGTTCAATACCGTCCTGCTGGCGGACACCGCGGCACACGTGCTCGGCGTCGACTACGCGGAGGCGCCGGTCGCCGCTGCGCGCGCGGCGTTCCCGCGTCCGAACCTCGAGTTCCGCCAGCTCGACGTCCACACGCTGCCAGAGGCCGCCGACATTCGCGTCGACCTCGTCACCAACTTCCAGGTGATCGAGCACCTGGCCGATCCGGTGCGGTTCCTGAGCGCGGTCCGCGAGGCGCTCCGGGTTGGTGGGCGGCTGCTGCTCACGACCCCGAACCGCCTGACCTCGGTCTCCGAGAACCCGGTGCACCTCCGCGAGTACACGGCCGACGAGCTCGCGACCATGCTCCGGCCGATCTTCTCGCGCGTCGAGCTCGGGAGCGTCGTCGGGAGCGCGCGCGTGCACGCGTTCGACGACGAGCGCCGTCGGCAGGTCCAGCGCATCCTCCGTCTCGATCCCCTCGGGCTTCGCCACTACCTGCCGACCGGGCTCATGCATTTCGCGTTCGCGCACCTGGGTGCGATGGTGCGCCGGCGGGTCGGCGACGTCGCGGAGGACACGCGCGCGATCACGCTCGCAGACTTCGAAGTCGTGATGGAGAGCCGTCCCGACGCGCTCGACCTCGTCGCCATCTGTCATAGATGATGAGGCGATGATTAGCGCCGTTCGGAGCGCCCTTCCGGCATCGACTCGTTGCAATCACCGTCGAATCCACCAATAACCCGGCTCCCTTCCGCCATGCCGACCTCCCAACCGTGCACGCTGTGCCGCAACACGAGCTACGAGCTCGTTCACGACATGGGCTGGCGACGCGTATTGCGCTGCTCGGGGTGTCGCCTGGTGCGCGCCGATCCGCTGCCGTCGATCGACGAGAAGGAGGCGGTCGAGACCCGCGGCTATACCGAGGCGAGCGAGTTCCCCGAGGTCCGCGACTTCTTCGCCAACTGCAACCGCGACTTCGTCGAGGACCCGGTGATCCGCGAGATGCGGCGCCACCTGGAGCGCCTCGAGCACGCGACCGGGGGACCCGGAAGGCTCCTCGACGTCGGCGCCGGCACCGGCATCCTGATGCACCTGGCGCAGCAGCGCGGCTGGCAGCCGGAAGGCATCGACATCGCGCCGCTCACCGCCGCGAAGGTCGCGGACGAGTTCGGCTTCACGATCACGATCGCACCCTTCGAGACGTACGACTTCGGCGAGCGCGTCTTCGACGGCATCACCATGCTGGACGTGCTGGAGCACGTCGTCGATCCCCTCGCGACCCTGAAGCGCGTGCACCAGCGCTTGCGGCCGGGCGGGGCGGTTGCGATCGCGGTGCCCAACCAGCGGTCGCTCCTGACCTACCTCGTCGGGTGGTACGCGCGCTGCCGCGGTCCGGCGGCGAACAATCTGCTCTTCCGGCTGTACGTGCCGCCGCACCTCTATTACTTCACGCCGCCGACGTTACGCCGGGTCGTCGAGGCGGCCGGATTTCGCGTGGCCGAGCTCCGCCAAGGGTCGGTCTATCTCGGCCGCTACCGGATGCCGCTCGCCATGCGGATCCCGCTCGAGATGATCCTCGGGGCCGGCGCGGCCATCGGGATGAATGCGCGCTTGGGTGTGGTCGCGGTCAAGTAGCGTCGCGAAGACAAGGGGTGACGCGCCTCCCCAGACACGTCACCCCCGTGAAGCGTGAGACGAGCGAGCTTACGCGTTGACCGCGCGCGGAGCGCTCGATTCGCCTGCCGACGCGATGTCCTCGGCGCCGGCACGCTCGAAGATCTCCTTCGCGCGGCCGCGCTGGGTCGAGTCTTCGGTGTGCACGGAGATCAGGTAGTTGCCCTCTTTGATGCGCCCCTCGTACCGCTTGGCCTCGTACTCGGGGATGCCCATTCCGACGAGCGCGCCCGTGACGCCGCCGACGGTTGCACCGACCGCGGCGCCGCTGAGGGCCGCCATGATCGGACCGGCCGCGATGAACGGGCCGATGCCGGGAATCGCCAGCGAGCCGATGCCGGCCAGCCACCCGAGGGTGCCGCCGAGCAGGCCGCCGACGCTTGCGCCGGTCGCCGTGCCTTCGGGCGCCTTGGTGTTGTGCTCGTGCGCGAAGTCACGCGTCCCAGTCTTGTCCGGGAAAAGCACGGAAATGTCGTTGCTGCTGAACCCGCCGCTCTTCAGATCGACGACGATCCGCTGCGCCTGGCCTTCGGTCTTTGCGATGCAAAATACGGCTTGTGACATGATCTCCTCCTTCGTTGACGATGATGTGACGGTGATTTAGTTGCGTTCGATTTCGAGCTGGTTTTCGACCCGTTTCACGCCGCCCGTCTTCTGGGCGACGGTCGCGATCGTGGCCTTCTCGTCCGAGCTCTTCACCGGGCCGCGCAGAGTCACCACGCCATTCTGCGTGATGATCTTGACGTTCTTGGCATTGGTGGAGAGCTGGTCGTGACCGACCACGGCCTTGCGGATCTGTTGCGTGATGGTGCGATCGGCTTCGCTTTCGCCCTGGTCTAGTGGCGTCAGCGTCGAGCCGTCGGCGTCGCGCTCGTTGCGTCCGGTGTTGTCCGCGTCGGCTCGCGCCGGCGCATCCGCCGGCCGTTTGTCCGCATCCGCGGCGAACGACGGCCCGACGACGATCGGAAGCACGAACGCTCCCGTTGCGAGAATGAAATTGAGTTTCCGCATCGAAGTCACCTCCTGTGCGGTGTGTGAGCGAGATGTGTGCCAGCGTCCGGCTCGCGCGATGTTCCGCCATTTCCTGCGGTTTCATCGTCGCCCCCGTGCGAAACGGAGGCAGAGCCTACAAAGCTCTGCAGATCAGACGGGTTCGAGGCCGCCGGTCGCGGGACCATTCAGCACGCAGCCCTGCCCGTCGAAGCGCGAACCGTGACAGGGGCAGTCCCACGATTTTTCGACATCGTTCCACACGACGACGCCGCCGAGGTGGGGACAAACGGCCGAGCGCTCGTGCAAACGGCCGGTTTCGTCGCGATAGACGGCGACTTTGCGGAGCCCGCGTTGGAAGACGGCGCCGCAGCGGGGCGCCAGCTCGGCATGGGCCTGCGACTTGGCGGGCGCGAGCCAGCGCGCGTAGCCGGCCGCGACGTGCAGGCCTTCCTTCGCGAAGGTCCAGGCGGCGCGGGGCCTGATGCGTGCAGGATCGTACGCGTCGGCCCACGGGTTTTCACGGCCCTGAATGAGGTCGGCGAGCAGCAGGCCCGTGATCGTCCCGGATGTCAGGCCGTTGCCCGTGTCGCCGGTCGCGATGAAGACGTTCGGGTCGTCGCCCGGGTTGCGGCCGATGTACGCGAGGCCGTCGA
This sequence comes from Polyangiaceae bacterium, assembly GCA_031400185.1. Taxonomy (GTDB): domain Bacteria; phylum Desulfobacterota; class Binatia; order UTPRO1; family UTPRO1; genus UTPRO1. The sequence continues at coordinate 4,246 of JANNPN010000050.1, read as the reverse complement.
TCGACGCCATGATCTGTCCCGACCACTGGTGCATGACCGCACCGAGGCCGGAGAACCGGGCGTGCGCCCACGCTTCCAAACGCTCGAACGGCGCGCGGCCGGGGTTGCTCTGTCCCGTGTGATGGTCCTCGCCTCCGACGATCAGGAGGTCGCGCGCGTCGTCGTGCCGCGCGAGCCGAACGTAGTGGAACGGATCCTCGGTATCCCAGTAGAGGGCCGGCGGTATCGAGCCTGCCGGCACGGGCGCCGCGATCACGTAGGTGCGGTACGCCGCCTGCTTGGTATGCATGGTGACGCGGTCGTTGACCGGCGTGTTGGTCGCCACCACGACGTGCGTGGCCTCGACCGTGTGCCCCGTCGCGACCTGCACGTTGGTCCGCTCGAAGCCGGTCGCGTGGCCGGCCAGGAGCTGGCCTCCGTTGTCCGCGACCGCCCGTGCGAGGCCGGCGAGGTACCGCGCCGGATGGAACACCGCTTGGCCCCGAAAACGGAGACAGCGACGGGTGTCGAACGGCGACAGCGGCGCCCGTTCCACCCAATCCGTGTCGAGTCCCGCACGCACCGCTGCGGCACGCTCGTCGTCGAGCGACGCGGGATCGTCCTCGGGAGCGGCGAAGAGGTACCCATCGACGCGCTGAAACTCGCAGGCAATACCTTCGTGCGTCGCGATCGTTTCGATCTCGTCGATCGCACGCGCGTGGCTCGCGGCGACGAGCGTGGTGCGCTCGACGCCGTGCACGCTTTCGAGCTGCGCGTACCGCGTGTCGAGGACGTTCGAGAGGTGGGCGCTCGTCCGCACGGTCTCGCCGGCCCCGACTCCGCGTCCGTCGAGGACGACGACCGACGCCCCCGATCGCAGGAGCTGGTACGCGACGCTGAGGCCGGCGATGCCGGCGCCAACGACGCAGACATCGGCGCGCACGGTCGCCGTTATGGGCATCAGGGGCGGAACGTCGACCCCGTGCGTCCACAGCGGCGTGGTCTGGGTGTCCTGCGACGCGGCGTCCGTTTCCGGTCGAATCTTCAGCGGCTGGCTCATCCTGCGAGGGCGAGCAAGCGATGTGCCCGCAACGACGCGGCCATGCTCCGTGCCCAGCGCTAGGACCGCCAAAAAACGGAGCGTAAGGCTTACACGGATCGTAGAACTTGCCGCTACGGGGCCAGGCGCTCGAGAATCACCACCCGCCCGGTCCCCGGGACGAGCCATCGCCGGTACTCGTGCGTGCTTCGAACGCCGTACCCTGGGAGGGGGCGGAAGCTCGCGAGGTACTGGTCGTCGACGACCCACCACCAGCTCTTGGTCGTCGGCGGTTTGCCGGGCCGGACGTCGTCGTCCGATTGCCACCGGTCGAGGCTCGGGGCGAGATGCCAGGCGTTGAACTCCATGCCGCCGTCGATCTGCCGAGGGCCGACACCGGCGGCCGCGAGCTCGGCGAGGCCGCCGTACCGGGCACGGTTCCACGCCATGTAGTCGTGCGTGCCGGCGACCGCGTACCAGGCGAGCAGCGCCAGGAGGGCGACGCTCGTGCGTGTCACCGCGATCCGCGCTGTGGTCGCGAGGGTCGCGATCGCGAACGGCACGACGATCACGAGGTACCGGTCGAAGTAGTACCGCCACTGCAGCAACGTGCCGAGGAAGACCAGGAGAGTCGCGAGCGCGAGGAAGGTCGCTACGGGTGTGTGCCGGCGCACGAGCGCGTCGCCGCACGCGACCGCGACGAACGCGGCTCCCGCGGTGGCGGCGACAGTGAGGATCAGCGCCAGGGGAGCACCGAGCTCGATCGGCGGCCGCAGGCCGAGGAACAACGTGTCGCGCAGCGTCGACGCCCCGAGGCCGAGGTCGTACATCACGTTCGTCAGGTAGGGCATTGCGGCGCCTTCTTTGAGATAGAGCGCGCCGGCGAGCAGCCCGAGGAACGCCGCGACCGCGGCGACCAGGCGGGGATGGCGCGCCACGACGTCGCGGCGCGCGGCGAGCGCCAGCGGGACGAGCACGAGGCCGATCGTCTCGAGCCCGCGGAAGGCCGCGTTCACGAGGCTGAGCACGTCGAGCCGCGTCGCCTCGTCGATTTTGTGCGCCACGGCGCCCGGGGCGCCGTGCAGCAAGAAGAGCCAGAGGTGAAAGACGACGGCGACGGTGAGCGGCACGGCGCCAGCCGCGATCGCGTCGGCGAGGCGCGCGCGCCACGGCCGGTTGGATGCGGCGAGCGCGGTGAACGCGGCGGCCCCTGCGACGAAGATTCCGTGCTGGCGGATCAGGAGCGCCGCGGACGCAGAGAGCCCGCCCGCGAACAGCCAGGTGCGGCGCTCGGCGACGAAGCCGCGCACGTAGGCATAGCCTGCGAAGACCGCGAACACGGTGCACGGGACGTCGGTCATGAACGTGAACGAGAGGTTCACGTAGAGCGGGTCGAGCGCGAAGAGCGCGGTCGCGAGGCCGCGCGGAGCCCCGCGGACGCCCGCGTGTCCCAGCATCAGGAAGAAAGCGACGGTCCCCGCGCTCGCAAGCGCGATCGTCGAGAGCCGGAGCACGTCGAACGAGAAGCCGAACAGCCGGCAGAGCGCGGCCCCGTACCAGCTCTGCAGGATCAGGCTCGCCCCCGTCCACGGGAGGAACCGCAGCGTCCCGTCGCTGCAGAGCGAGCGAACCGAGTAGGCGTACGACCAATCGTCGCTCAGCGGGAAATCGCCGCGGAACCCGACGGCCGCGACGACGCAGGCCGCGCCCGCGACGATCGCGGCGACCCCGGCCGCATCGGACCCGGCGCGCGTCACCTCAGCGATCGGATCACCCACACGAAGAAGACGACGGCCGCGACGACGCCCGGGATCACCAGGATCGGCAACCAGCGGCGCGCGCGCGGACTGTGCTTGAGGAGCGCGCCGACCGCGACGCCCAACGAAAAATACGCGAGCGCGATCACGAGCACCCCGACCGCGCCTGCCTTCGGGAAGAATGGACCGAGCGTCGGGATCAGGATGCCGGGATCGAAGGTCGTCGTGGGGACCGGGGAGGGATACAGGACGGGCGTCGACAGGGCGGGCGAGGCGCTCGGCATCGTCGGAGAGTGTCCTTTCCGGCAGGCGCGAAGAGCACGCCGGCTCGCGGGCGGCGATGCTATACCGATCCGGGGCCGAAGATCACGCCCGGTGCGTCGTTGCGGTATCCCGCGACGGCGTTGGGGTCGGTGGTGCGGGCGACGGGACCGGCGGCACCCCGCGGGGCCGGCACTCCGCCACCTGGTGGGGCCGGGCCCGCATGGCCGTCAGGACGCGGCCGCGGCCTCCATGCGGCGGCGCATGAGCGTGAGCCCCTCGCGGGCGCCGACGAGCCGGAGCATCGGCAGCTTCGCCTGCGTCGACGCGTTGTCGACGCCGCCGCGGAGGGGGCGCGCCGCCGGCTGCTTCAGCTCGGGCGTCGTCACGGGGCGGAGGAAATCGGACGCGGCGTAGCCGAAGACCTCGGCGGCGACACGCGCGAAGTCGATGCGGGTCAGGTAGTCGGGCCCAACCGGGTGCACGATGCCGCGTTCGCCCCGCAGCGCGAGTGCGCGTACGGCCGCGGCGAGGTTGTCGGCGAGCGTCGGGGTGCCCCACTGGTCGCTCGGTACGCGCATCGGCTCGCCCGCGGCCGCGAGGCGCGTGAGCGCCATCACGAAGTTCTTGCCGGATGCTTGGTACCCGTAGACTCCGCAGGCGCGGACGATCAGGTGGTCCGGGGTCGCGGCGGCGACGATCGCTTCCGCGGCGAGCTTGTGGCGGCCGTACACGTTGATGGGATTCGTCGCCGCGTCGGGCGCGTAGGGGCCGGCCCGCCCGTCGAAGACGTAGTCGGTCGAAAAGTACACGAGGCGCGCACCGGCGCGGGCCGCGGCCGCGGCCACGTGGCGGGTGCCGTCGACGTTCACGCGCTCCGACTCCGCGGGCTCGAGCTCGCACCGGTCGACGTTCGGTTGCGCGGCCGGGAGCACGACGAGCGCCGGCGCAACGTCGCCGACGAGGGCATCGACGGCGGCGACGTCCGCGATGTCGAGCGGCACGAGCCCGTCGACGGCATTCCGGAAGTACGTGCCGACGGCGTCGGGAAACTCGGCGCGGAGCGCCGTTCCGACGAGCCCGGACGCGCCGATGATCAGCGTCCGCATGGTTGCGACCCGGCGGCGACTTCGTGATATCGAAGCGCGCGCCGCAGGCTCTCGCGGCGCGTGCCCATGCTCTTCGGAAAACGCATCGTCGTCGTGTTGCC
>JANNPN010000044.1:0-5738 GCA_031400185.1 Polyangiaceae bacterium | reverse complement strand
GCGAGGACGCCATCCTGCGCGGCAAGGCATCCGCTCCGTGTCCTGTTCCGGGCGACGGCAAGGCCGCCGCTGCCATCGCCAAAGCCGAAGCGAAGTTGTCGAGTACCGTGTGCCAGGCGTGTGGAGGAGGGGACGGGGCGTGCGGCGGTGGCGATGATCTGACGGTCGCGGCGGTGGGATTCCCGGCGACGTGTCCAGCGGTGAGCGTTCCCGGCGGTCCGGCATGCGCCGCGCCCATCGCGGACGCGAGCGACATCGTCACCTGCGTCGGATGCCTGAGCGAGGCGAACGTCGATTGCGCGGACGCAATTGCCGCTCCAGGGTTGAAACCCTATCCCGCTGAATGTCGTCCAGCGCCGACGGCGACGCCAGGATCGGGTACGCCGACTCCGACGCCGACGAGCTCGCCGGGGGTATGCGGGAACGACATTCTCGAAAGCGGCGAGTTCTGCGATGACGGCAATATCGCTGATTGCGATGCCTGTCCGGCGAACTGCCAGGCGCCGCCGGTGGATTGCGACGGCGTGGAGGCTGTGCGGCACAATCAGCAGGTGCGTGTCGTCGGCCCGACAGAGCTCGGCGCCGTCCTGGTCTGTCTTTCGTATCCGGCCGGCGTCGTCGGGCTGCCGGGAACAGGCGCGGTCGGTGGCCGCGTGAGCGGGTTCGCAGGTTCCAACAACCTCGTGGATTTCGACAACGCGGCTCAACTGGCGCTGCTCCCGGCCGGTGCGCAGACCGAGTTCAACTTCACCGTGTCGTTCGATCGCTGCACGGGGGCGCCGATTCCGGACGTGCTCGAGTTCAGCTGCATCACCAAGGATGCGTCCGACACGTTCGGAAGCCCCATCGAGCCGCCCACGATCGTGCAGTGCACGCCGGTGACCACGCCATGACGAGGAGGTTCGGACGGTGAGCAGAGGTACGGCTGCGGCAGAGAAGCTCCCCGCCGACACCGCGGTGCCGGAGATGGGCACGCCGGCGTTCGGGGGGTTCCGCTACGGCCACGAGGAGCGCGGACCCCGGCAGTGGTGGGCGGCCGTCGCCGCATCGTCCGGCGTCTACGTGCTGCTCGGGATCTTGGCGCTCGTGCTAGGGACGGCGACCAAGCAAATCGTCCAAGAAAAGAAGGTCGACGTCACCTTCGTCGAGAAGATCATGAAGCCGGAGCCGCCGCCTCCACCACCTCCGGCTCCGGAGGTGAAGCCTCCGCCTCCCGCGGCCGCCGCGCCGGTCGTGCGGCCCGATCAGAAGATCCGGAAGCTCGACAAGCCACCGCCACCGAAGGAGCTCGTGGCGCCGAAGGAAGCGCCGCAGGAGGCTCCCAAGGAAGCAGATCCCAGCGAGGACAAAGGGATCGCGGTCTACGGCGACGGGCCGGGCGATCCCGCCGGGCTCGAGGGCGGGCAGGCGGGCGGCGTCGCGGGCGGAATGGTCGGTGGCGCCATCGCGCTTCCCGAGGACGGCGTCGCACCCGTGCCGGTCAAGAGCAACCTCAAGCCGGATTATCCTGCTGAAGCGCGCGCTGCCGGCAAGACCGGCACGGTCGTGCTCAAGGTCGTGATCCTCGCCGACGGATCCGTGGCTCGGGTCGACGTAATGCGGGGCGAGGAACCGTTCGTGTCGGAGGCCGTCAAGGCGGTCAAGCTGTGGAAGTACGAGCCTGCCCGCTACAAGGGACAGCCGATCACCGTGTACCGAATCATTCAAATTCCTTTCAAACTCGACGTGTAGAGGGGGAGAACCAATGTCGTTCAATCTTTTCGAAATTTTTCAGCACATGGGCTTCGCGGCGATGGTGGTCGCGGCGGTGCTGGTCATCATGGGGTTGGCGTCTCTGACTGTCTTCATCGAGCGGATCGTGACGCTACGCCGCTCGCGCTCGGCCTCGCGTGCGTTCGCGACGGCGGTGGCCGAGTCGATGCAAGCCGGAGACATCGACACGATCCTCACGGTGTCGGACGGGTACAAGGCGGGTCATCTCGCTCGTATCGTCCGGTCGGCGATCACGACGTATTGGCACGCGACGAAAACGGCCGACATCTCCGGTTTGACGCCGGCCGAGCGCACCCGGCGCCATCTCGAACGCTACATGGAGGAAATCGGCGCTGATCTCCGTCGCGGCATGGCGGTGCTCGCATCGGTCGGATCGGTTGCTCCGTTCGTCGGGTTGCTCGGCACGGTCGTCGGCATCATCAGCGCCTTCCAAGGGATCGCCTCGACCGGATCCGGCGGTTTGTCGTCGGTGTCCGCCGGCATCAGTGAGGCGCTCGTCGAAACGGCGCTCGGTCTGGCCGTCGCGATTCCCGCAGTGCTCGCGTTTCACTATCTGACCAACGAGATCACGAGCGACGAAGGCGCGCTCAATCGTTCGGCGGGCGAGCTTCTCGACACGATCGAAGATTGGGCGGAGCGCGAAGCGCAAGGCGGAAAGCGGCATGAGAAAGTCGCCTGAAGGCGCGCAGCGCTCCAGCCGCGGCCGCGGCTGGACACGACAGGTTTCCTCCGAGGGCGTCACCCCGGACATCAATGTGACGCCCCTCGTGGACGTCGTGTTGGTATTGCTCATCATCTTCATGGTGGTCGCGCCTCAAATGGATCAAGATCTGCCCGTCGACCTCCCCGGCATCTTCAATCCCGATCCCGAGGTCGAGGCGGCGATGGATCCCGTGAAGCTGTCGGTTGCGAAGGCCGGCGAATATTTCATCAACGATCAGCAGTACGACCTCGAAGGGGCCATCGCGGCCCTGGCGGACGAGCATGCCGCGGAGCCGCTTCGCCGCCTCGTTCTTCGGGCCGACGCGAAGTTGAAGTACAAGGATATCCGCGAGATCCTGGCGCGCTCGCAGCAGGTCGGCTTCCCCGGCATGTCGCTCATGGTCGGCGAACGGCACCGCGAAGGCGCCACGACCGCCGACGCCGCGACGTCTGCTGGACACGAGGGGTGACGCCATGGCGATGAACCTCGGCGACGGCCAGGGCGGCAAGAAGCGCGGCGTCACGCCGGAGATGAACGTGACCCCGCTCGTCGACGTCGTGCTGGTGCTGCTCATCATCTTCATGGTGATCACGCCGCTCCTCTCGAAGCACTTCTGGGTGCACACGCCAAAGCAGGAGAAGGAGGAGGTCGCGCACGACACACCGGAGGAGCCGGACCCTCCGCTCGTCCTGCGCGTCGCTGCCGACAAGGCGATCACCGTGAACGGCACGACAGTCGGATACGAAGAGCTGCCCGAGCGCCTGAAGCGCATGTTCGCGGCGCGCGACGACCACATCCTTTTCTTCGACGCCGCGGACGATGTCGGCTACGGCTATGCCCTCGAGGTGATGGACCAGGCGCGCGAGGGCGGCGCGGTGACGATCGCCGCGCTCACGAATGCGCTGGCGGCAGCGGCGGACGGGGGCGCCGAGGGACCCGCCTCTCCCTAGGCTCGCCCGCCGGCGAGCCCCGCAGCGGCCGCGGGTCTTGCAGAACCGCATGGCAAGTCCTATAGCCGCCCTCCCGGGCCGGCAGCAGCACTTCACCATCCGTCGGCCTCTTCCTTCACCACACGCGGGAGGCGGCAGTGATGCACGACGGCGATCCGGACGTTCTGACGGGACGAACGACCTCGAACGAGCCGCTCGGTCGGCCCCCGCGGCAATCGAGTCCGCCGCCTTCGCCGCTCGAGCGCCGTTCCGAAGACCTCGTGCGCCTGCTGAAAGAGCTCGGCGACGCGCCGAAACCGCGCCTGGTGCACGATCTCCGCACGACGATCCGGCGCGTCGAGACGCTGCTGCCCGACGCAAACGGCGACCCGCAGCGGAAGGTGCGAAAGCAGCTCGATCGCGTCCGCCGCCGAGCCGGCAAGGTGCGCGACGTCGACGTGCACTTGAAGGCGCTTGCCACTTTGCCGCGTACCGTCGCCGCCGAGGTCCGCGATGATCTCCGCCAGGCGCTCGAGAAAACGCGCGACAAGCGGGTGAAGCGGCTCGCCCGCACGATCGGCGGCGCACGGGATCGCGGCGTGGTGAAGCGTCTCCGCCAGGCGGTCGTGCATGCCGCAACCGGCACGCACGGTGCGACGTCGGACCCCGAGCGGGCGCTTTCGGAGGTCCTCGACGGTTTCGCGACGGCGCGGCACGCGGCCGAGCCGCTCGGCGCGGAGAGCCTCCACGACTTCCGGATCGCGACCAAGCGCCTGCGCTACCGGGCCGAGATCCTCCCCGGGCCGGAGGCCGCGAAGGCGGTGACCGAGCTGAAGCGCGTGCAGGACGCGATCGGCGACTGGCACGACTGGCTGACGCTCGCGGCGCGCGCCGAGAAGGAGCTCGACGGGCGCGGCGCGAGCGGCCCTCGAGGAGGGCCTCAGTTGCTCGCCGCGATCCGCACCCGCACCGACGCGCTGTTCATCAAGGCGATCGAGACCGTCGAGCGGGTCGGCCGGCGCCTCGAGAAGGCTCGCCCGGCCCCGCGTCGGAAAGGCGTCCGCCGCGTGACGGGCTCCGCGCTCCCGGCGCTGCCGCGGAGCGCCGGCGCTCGGGCTTGACGCGCGCTTCCTGACCCGGGTCGCTCGCGATGGCCACCTTCGCTGCAGTCGACATCGGCTCCAACTCGGTGCGCTTGAAGCTCGCGCGCCTCGCCCGCGGCGGGAAGGTCGTCACCGTCCACGAGGACCGCGAGGTGACGCGGCTCGGCGAGACCGTCTTCCGCACCGGCCAGCTCGAGCCGCAGTCGATGGAGGCGACCATCAACGCCCTGCAGCGCTTCCATCGCGCCGTGCAGAGGCACGGTGCCGCGTCGGTCCGCGTGCTCGCGACGAGCGCCATGCGCGAGGCGAAGAACGCCAAGGCGTTCGAGGACTGGGTCCGGTCGACGACGGGCTGGAAGCTCGAGGTCATCACCGGGCTGGAAGAGGGGCGCCTCATCCACCTCGGCGTCATGGCTGGCACGCGGCTCACCGCCCGCCGCGTGCTGCTCGTCGACCTTGGCGGCGGCAGCTGCGAGCTCACGTTCTCCGTCGGCGGGCAGATCCAGGAGATGGCGAGCCTGCCACTCGGCGCGGTCCGCCTCACCGAGGAGTTCCTCCAGCACGACCCGCCGCGGCCGAAGGAGCTGCAACGGCTCCGCGCGTACGTCACCGAGGAGATCGAACGCATCGAGCGGCGGGTGCTCGCCCGCCGGGTCCAGGCCACGATCGCAACCGGGGGCACGGCGGCGACGCTCGCTGGCCTCGCGTCGAAGCGGCGCGGCGACGGTCGCGGTGCCCAGGCGACGGCGGCGGAGATCGAGCGCATCGCCGAGAAGGTCGCGGGACTCGACCTCGAGAAGCGCCGCGCCATCTCCGGCATCGGCCTCCGGCGCGCCGAGATCATCATCGCGGGGTCCGCGGTCTACGCGGGCCTGATGCTGCACGGGATCCGCGGGTTCCGCTATTCGCCGCTCGGCCTCCGCGACGGCCTGCTGGCGCAGATGGCGGGCGACTTGGGCGGGGAGCGGCACATCCAGCGGCGCATCCAATCGCAGCGCCAGCGTGCCCTCGTCACGCACGGGACTCACTACGGGGTCGACGCGAAGTACGCCAAGACCGTGCGCGACCTCGCGGCCGACCTGTTCGCGAAGCTCAAGGCCGTGCATCAGCTTCCCGCGGAGTACGAGGAGTGGCTGACCGCGGCGGCCATGCTGCAGGAGGTCGGCTCGTTCGTGAACCGCGGCGGCCGGCACCGTCACGCCTACTACCTGATCGCGAACTCGGAGATAT
>JANNPN010000017.1:0-14782 GCA_031400185.1 Polyangiaceae bacterium | reverse complement strand
CGACGACGGCTGCTGTTGTGCGCAACCGAACAGATAGGGGCGGCGCGAGCCACTAGACTTCGCGCCCCCACCATCAAGGAGCACCCATGGGTCTGCTGTCGTTCATCAAGGAAGCCGGCGAGAAGCTGTTCGGCAAGGGCGAGGCCTAGGCCGCCACCACCGCCGCCGACCAAGCGCCCACGGCGGAGAACATCGCCGCGTTGAGCAAGGCTGCCGGCAACGCGATTGCCGACTACGTGCGCGCGCAGGGACTGAAGGTCGACGGCCTGGACGTGAGCTTCGATGCACCGAGCGCCACCGTCACCGTCTCCGGTGTGGTGGCCGATCAGGCGACCAAGGAAAAGGTGCTGCTGTGCTGCGGTAACGTCGAACGTGTCGCAGCGGTGAACGACATGCTCACCGTGAGCACCCCGCAGCCCGAAGCGCAATGGCACACGGTGGTCAGCGGCGACAACCTCTCCAAGATCGCCAAGAAGTTCTACGGCGACGCCAACAAGTACCCGCTGATCTTCGAGGCCAACAAGCCGATGCTGTCGCACCCGGACAAGATCTACCCGGGGCAGATGCTGCGCATCCCGCCGGCGGGTTGACGCGCGGCGGGCACCTCACGGTGGTCGCACGATCCGCGGGCGGACCAGGGGAGGCGTTCGGCGAATGAGCGGAGCGTACGCGTTCACGCCGCTCGAGTTCGCGAGCGTGCGACCGACGCATCGGTAACTCATTGCCGGCGGGCATTGACGGCTCGTTACGGCGCGATGTTCACCAGCTCTTCGAGCCGCGGCATCTCCGTCTCGAGCATTTGCTGAATGCGGCATCTGTGCTCGAGCTCGATACAGGTGGTCACCGCTCCGACCGAATCTAGCGCCGGCGCCCCGAGTGCCTCGCATTCGCTGCCGAGGCCGGTGAAGCCGAGTCCACTGCTCCCCAATACCTCCGCGGGGGTTAGCGGAGCCTTGGTGCAGCTCTTGGCGATCGTCGCCGTGAGCTTGGCGATCGCGCCCGTGCCGGGGGCCATGAGCTTGGTGAGTTGCTTGGTGCACGTCGTCGCAGCCTTCTGGCGACATTTCGCGATCGACGGTTTCACCTGAAGGCAGGCGTACACGGCGTTCGCGCATTTCTGCAGGGCCTTGGCTTTTGCCGATGCGAATTTGGCGCCAGCCTTGCCGATGCCCTGCTGACATTTGACGGTAGCTTTGCGCAGGGTTTCGGCGACATTGCTGCCGCCGCCGTTGGCACCTGCGGCGAGGCAGGGGAGCTCGACGGCCGGATCGTGTCCGGCGAAGCTGACCAGCTCGGCGGCCCGCGGCACCTGGGTCGCGACGAGATCCTCGACCCGGCATGCGTGCTGCGCGACGACGCAGTCCGCGACGTCACTCGCCGTGAGGAGGTTCGCGATGCCGCGCTCCTGGCAGACGGGAGCTTCTGTCAGGTACCCAACCCCGACGACGGCACGGAGATCCGACTCGTCGACGGCCGGGGCCGCGCACGCTTTCAAGACAGCCGACTTCAGCTTGGTCCCATCGAGGGTGGCTTTCGTGAGCTCCTTGCCGCAAGTCTTCCGTGCCTTCGCTTTGCACTTCTCGTCATTCGGCTTTAGCTGCACGCACAAGAAGGCGGCGTTCACGCACTTCTGCAGATGCTTGAGTCGCGCGCCGGAGAACTTCAACCCGGCCTTGCCCAGGGTCTTGGCGCATTTCACGACCGCCTTCGCGCGTTTGGCGGGGAGGTCGAGGCCGACGCCCAGGCCGTTGGCGCGTTGCGGACACACGCCGTCGTTCCGATCAATCAAGCCGTTGCCGTCGTTGTCGATACAATCGTAGCAATCCTCGGGGGCAGGGGTGCGCGTCGGCACGGGCCCGGTCGCCGAAGGGGTCGGAACAGGACTGCCGCCGGGGCCGGGGATGCAGGCCGAAAACTCCGAGGTGTTCTGACTCGGGTCCGTCGCCGTAGCCGTGACGACCTGCCCGGGCCCGATCGCGGGTTGGAAGGTCACCGCGAAGTCCTGGGTGCAGTTGGCATCGGTCGTGACCATCGCCGAGCCGAGGTACGTCTTGCCCTCGCCGTTGCCGACGTCATTGCACGTCGGGCTCGCAAAAAACTCGACGCGGAACGTCGTGCTCGCCTGCGCGTTCAGGCTCCCCGTGATGGTCGTGCCACCCGCGGCGCTGCTGGCGGTTGCGAGCTCGGGATAGTTTTGCAGGCCGTTGGGTCCCGTATCCGGGTCGCACGCGTCGTTGTCCGTCACCTCGTCATTGTTGAGATCGATGCCGGGATGACCGATCGTGTTGGGATCGGTGCCGTTGCCGAAGATCGAGTTGCCGAGGATCGCCGTACGCGCGGTATTCCGCACCGTGACGCCGGCGAGGAAGCTGTTGGCGATCACATTGCCTTCGCCGGTGCCCGTGCCGCCGACCGTGACGACCGCGTCGTTGTCGACGCGGACCCCGACGCTGTTGCCGAGCGCCGTCGTGCCATCCACTGCCGTGCCAATGGCGTTGCCCTGAAGGGTAATCGAGCCGCCGAAGACGTGGACGGCGATGCCGTTGCAGCCGAAAACGTTCCGCGCCGCAGCCGTCGCGCCGCCGATCGTCGCCGATCCGCCGATCGAGATGGCGTCGCCGCCGGTATTGAAGCCGATAGCCGGCGCCTTCGTGGTGCCCGTGACGTCGGTGCAAAAGTAGTTCCCCTGGATCTGCAATCCGAGGGCGCTACTAACGATGCCGGTGATGCGGTTGTTGAAGATGACGTTCCGGGCGCCGGTGGCGGTGCCGCCGATCAAGAGGACGCTGGCGCCGGGAACTTCATCCTGAAAATGGATGCCGCTCACGCCGTTGGGCAATGCCGTCGCGCCGCCGGCATTCAAGCCGATGATGTTCCCTTGAATCGTGAGGTCGCCGGGCCGGTTGGCGATGAAGATGCCGTTGTTGGCGATGCCGCCGTTGCTGCTGTTGCCGGAGATGACGTTTCCCGCGCCCGTGCCCGGCGTCGGCGTGATGCCGCCGATGGTGACGTCGGCCGTGCTCGACCCGATCAGGTGGATGCCGATGAACAAGCCCAGCGCCGCGTTCCCGGCCGCGTCGGTACCGATGTAGTTCCCTTGGATCCGGGTCCCCGCTTGCGTGGTGGAAATCACCACGCCGAGGCCTCCCGACGGGGCGTTCGGCGTGGCGCTCCCGGCAATGACGTTGCGCTCTGCCGGCGTCGTCCCCCCGATCACGTTGTTGGCGCCGGCGGTGATCCTGATGCCCGCGTGATTGTGAACGGCCGCGGTTCCGGCGGCGTTGCTACCGATGAAATTGCCGGCGATCAGGTTGTTGGACGACGCGATCCGGATGGCGGTGCTGCCGAAGAGGTCGGCGTCGAAATGATTGAGAACCAGGCCGCGCACCGTACTGTCGCCCGCGACGAGATCGAGGCCGATCGTCGCGACGTTGTCGCCGTTCAGCTCGATCAACAGGATCGCATCGTCGCCCACCGCCAGCGTGTTCTCGCTGGTGCCCGCTTGGGTGTAGCCGTCGATCGTCACCGGGTCGGTGATCGCCGGCAGATCGGTCAGCGGGGTGATCGTCTGCACGCCCGCGCCGGGAATGGCGAAGACGATATGATCGACGTCGTCAACGTCGTTGGCCATCCCGTTGGCCATCACGATCATCTGTCGCAGCGATCCCGGAGTGGGGCTCGCATTGCTGCCGTTGTCGGCGGTGGTCGTGACGGTGAAGGTCGTGAAGGCTTCGGCCGGAACGGCGGCAGCGCTGAGGACGGCCAGCATCAGCAGGCGTGCGTATCTGACAGCAAACGATCGGTTCATCGGCCTCCTACGGGACGGGCGGGTCAAGGAGATGTGCTCGAGGTGGACGTGCGCGAAGTCATCGGGCGTAGGTAGTTCACGTCTGGCCGTTGGCGTCCAGTCATCGCCGTCGTACGGTGTGAGACCCTCTCATCGCGCCGCCGCGCGCTTCCATTTGAATCCGGTTCGAGTAGAACGCATTGCGATTTCCGAGGCGAAAGGACTCTCCGCGATGAAGAAGACGCCGCCCACGCTGCCGCCGACGATGCTCTACGAGAAACGCGATCGTATCGCGATCGTCACCATCAATCGGCCCGACGCGATGAACGCGTTCACGGCCGACATGCTGCGCGGCATGGACGCGGCGTTCGCCGACTTCAACGCCGACCCCGATCTGTGGGTCGCCATCCTGACGGCGAACGGGGAGAAGTCGTTCTGCGCCGGCATGGACCTGAAGGAAGCGATCCCGGCAATGGCCGACGGTGACGACCTCGGGTACGGGGACCACACCAAGCGGCCCTTCTCGGACGTGTTCAAGCCGATCATCGCGGCGGTGAACGGCTTCTGCATCGCGGGCGGGCTCGAGTTCCTGCAGGGCACCGACCTCCGCATCGCCGCCGAGCATGCGACGTTCGGGCTTGGCGAGGTGCGGTGGGGCATCATCCCGACCGGCGGCTCCCACATCCGCTTGCCGCGCCAGATCCCGTGGGCCGTCGCGATGGAGCTCTTGCTGATGGGCCGGCCGATCGACGCGAAGCGCGCCTACGACATCGGGCTCGTGAATGCCGTCGTCCCGGCGCCGGAGGTGCTCCCGACCGCGCTCAAGTGGGCCGAGACGATCTGCAAGAACGGCCCGCTCGCCGTCAAGACGGCGAAGGAGATCGCGGTCCGCGCGCTCGGCCTGGAATCGGGCTTCGTGCTCGAGAAGGCGCTCGGCGCGCGCGTCTTCAGCTCGGCCGACGCCGCCGAGGGCCCGAGAGCGTTCGCGGAAAAACGGCCGCCGAAGTTCACGGGCCGCTGAGCGGCGCGGACCGACGATCAGCCCCGGACCGCGCGCGCGAAGCGCTCGAGCTCGCCGGGGATGTCCGGTCCGGCAGGTTGGTAGGCGAGCTCGGTCGCGCCCATCGATTGCAGGAGCTCGGCCCGCTCGCGCCAGCCGGCCGCGTCGAGCGCCAGGCCGTTCGCGGTCAGGAGATCGGCGGTGACGAACGGCCGGTCGCGGTCGTTGAGGGCGATCAGGTGGCGATCGTGGAGCGCCAGGTGACGGGCCTGTCGCGGCACGTCCGCGTAGGCGGCCGCCCACTCCTTCCCGTTCGGCAGCAGCTCGAGCCGGTCGTTCTCGAGCGCGAAGTGGAAGATGACGGGCGCCGCGTGTCCGGCTGCCGCGAGCACGCGCGGGCCATCCGGCGCCTCGCCCGGAGCGAGCACGGTGCCGAAGGTGAGGGCGATGCTCCAGTCGAACCCCGCGATCGGCATCGGCGCGGCGAAGACGCCGGCGCCGAGCGCCTGCGCGGCCGCGATGCCCTTCGGCCCGGCCGCGGCGATGATGAACGGCACCTCGATCGGCCGCGCGGCGCCGTAGCCGGCGGGGTGCAGCATCTGGAGGAGACCGCCGTCCCACTCGACCTGCTCACCGCGGAGCAGCGCTTTCAGGGTCGTGACGTACGCGGTCACGTCGGCCCACTTCATCGGCCGCTTCCCGAGCGTGAACCGGCCGGTGAACCCGGACCCGACGGCGATCGCGACGCGGCCGCGACCCGCAATGCCGACGAGGGTCGCGATTGCCGCCGCGTTCGTCATCGGGTGGCGGAGGCTCGGCACGAGCACGCCCGGGCCGAGCCCGATCTTCGCCGTGCGCTCGGCGGCGCGACAGAGCTGCACCCAGACGTCGGGGTAGAGCGCGGGGGAATCGTAGAACCACGCGCGCGCGTAGCCGAGCTCCTCGGCGATGCGGGCGTGCTCGTGGCTCGTCTCGGAGGTGGCGAAGGCGCACGACAACGTGAGGGTCGGCATGGCGGCGACCGTAGCAGGCGCGCGTCGGCCCTTGAAGCGGGGCGCGCGCGTCGTCGCGCGGCTGCGCTGTCGATTTCGTGATTCTCCGTTCGACAGAGGGACAAACCACGCCGCCCGGCCTACGGTCGGGTCGCGATTTCCTCAGGAGGTGTGCGCATGGCTCGTTACGTCGATGGTTTCGTCGTGCCGGTCCCGAAGAAGCAGGTACCGGCCTATCTCACCATGTCCCGCAAGGCGGGCAAGATCTGGCGCGAACACGGCGCGCTCGAGTACACGGAGTGCGTCGCCGACGACGTGAAGCCCGGCAAGCTCACGTCGTTCCCCCAGAGCGTGAAGCTCAAGCCGAACGAGGTCGTGATCTTCGCATGGATCACCTACAAGTCCCGCAAGGACCGCGACCGCATCAATGCCAAGGTGATGGCCGACCCGCGTCTCGGCGGCATGGACCCGACCAAGATGCCGTTCGACGCGAAGCGGATGATCTTCGGCGGGTTCAAGGCGCGGGTGGAGTTGTAGGCCTGGCGCGCGCGCTCGGATCGAGCGGACGGCGCCGAGCTCCTTTACCTCCCCGCGCCCCTGTGCTCGATTGCCCGCCCCATGGCCGACCTCCCGCTGCGTCCGCTGCCGATCCGCATCATCAACGGCGCGGGCGCGGCGCTCCGGGGTCTCGGCCTTCCGCTCCTCGACCTCGACGCGGACGATCTCATGCGGCGCGCCGCGCGCCGCGCCGGGCTCGAGGACTTCGGCGACGACGCCTTCCGTGAGCCCTTCCGCCTGCTCCTCGACGGCCTCGAGCGCGAAGCGAGCCTGACGGTGCTCGGGCGCATGACCGCGCGCACCGACCTCGTACGCCTCCTCGAGAACCGTCTCCGCATGACGGCGGCTCGGAAAGCGCACCCGGAGATCGCGGACGGTCGCGTCGAGCGGCCGATCGTCATCGTCGGGCTCCCGCGGACGGGCACCTCCATCCTCCACGAGCTCATGGCGCAGGATCCGGCGAACCGGGTGCCGATGACGTGGGAGGTGATGTACGTCGACCCGCCGCCGGAGCGCGCGACCTACGAGACCGACCCGCGCATCGCGACCGTGGAGAAGCACCTCGGCGGCGTCGATCGCCTGATCCCGAACTTCAAGGCGATGCACCCGATGGGAGCGACGTTGCCGCAGGAGTGCGTCGCGCTCACGGCCCACGATTTCGCGAGCATGGTCTTCACGACGACGCACACGCTTCCGACCTACCAGGCGTGGCTCGACCGGAACGATCTCCGCTGGGTGTACGCCTCGCATCGCCGGCAGCTGCAGTACCTCCAGTGGCGCTGTCCGGCGGAGCGCTGGGTGCTGAAGTCCCCGGGGCATCTCTGGGCAATGGGCGCGCTCCTCGCCGAGTACCCGGACGCGCGGATCGTCCAGACCCATCGCGACCCGCTCCGCGTCATCGCGTCGCTCGCGAGTCTGATCGCGGTCCTGCGCTCGATGGCGAGCGACGCGATCGACCGGCATGCGATCGGCCGCGAGTGGACCGAGCGGCTCGCGGCGGGTCTCGCGTCCGCGACCGTGGCGCGCGACGCCAGGCCCGGCGGCGCGCCGCCCGTCTTCGACATGCAGTTCCAGGACTTCATTCGCGACGAGATCGGGATGGTGCGGCGCATCTATGAGCATTTCGGCCTCGCGCTCTCGCCCGCGGCCGAGGCGCGCATGCGACGGTTTCTCGCCGCGAACCCGAAGGACAAGCACGGGGCGCACCGCTACACGCTCGCCGACGCGGGCCTCGACGTCGCGAGCGAGCGCAGGCGCTACGAGCAGTACCGCAGCCGCTACGGGATCGCGTCCGAACGAGAATGAACAGGAGCCGCGACTCGAAACCTGCGCCAGATCGGCACAGCTGGGCGGAGGTGAAACGCAGAACGCGGTCGCATGGCCCTCGCGGACCAGCGCTCCTGGCTGACTGCGTCTTGACGCGGCACCCCCTTCGCGCGCTATCGACGCTGACGTCGCCCCGATTCGTCCGCGCGGCGACCACCGGCAGAGGAGTCCAGTCGGAGGTCGGACGTGGAGTTCACGCACGCACGCGGAGCACCAGGAGGATCCACGTCATGGACACTCGCATCTCGTTCGGCTCGAATTTCCACGGACGCGTCCGACGCTCGCATACGGGTGCCGTCGTCGCGAGCGTGGGTCTCCTCTTGCTGGCGGTGAGCATCGGCTCCGCGTCGGCGGATGACATCACCAGCATCGTCCCGGACACGATCGGCGCCGACACGACTCCGGTCATGCGCTTCACCGGCGCGGTGCCGTCGCCGACGACCATGGTCGCGTTCGCGCAGCCGGGTTCCTGCAACAGCGCGCGCGTCGGCGAGACGGCGCTCGGCAGCACCGACACCGCGCCGCTCGGCGAAGCCATCAGCGTCCCCGGCGTCTACAAGGTCTGCTACACGGTGAACGCCGGCTCCACCTGGATCGAGCAGTCTCTGACGACGCTCACGGTGGTCCGCGCGACGCCGGTCTCGATCAGCAGCATCAGCCCGAGCACCATCGGCGCCGACACGACGCCCGTCATCACCTTCGACGGCGTGGTACCGACACCGACGACCGCCATCGCGTTCGCGCAGCCGGGTCACTGCGATTCCGTGCGGGTCGGCACGACGGGCCTCGACAGCAGCGACACGGGGCCGCTCGGCGAAGCCATCGCGAGCCCCGGCACCTACGTCACCTGCTACACCGTCGACGGCGGGACGAGCTGGGTCGAACAGACGACGCCGCGGCTCACGGTCGTCGTCGCGACGGCGACGACGATCACCCTCATCACCCCGAGCATCGTCGGGCTCGGGACGACGCCGGTGATCACGTTCGACGGCGCGACCCCGACGCCGACGACGTACGTGGCCTTTGCGGCCGACGGGCAATGCGGCTCACCGGCGCAGCTCGGCGTGACGCTCCTCGCTACCAGCAACGCGGCCGCGCTCGGCGCGCCCATCGCGAGCCCCGGCGTTTACCGGCTCTGCTACACGACCAACGATGGCGCCACCTGGGTGCAGCAAACCACCCCGACGCTCACGGTCATCGTCGCGACGCCGCCGACGATCACCCTCATCAGTCCGACCATCATCGGCGTCGACTCGCGCCCGGTCCTGACGTTCACCGGGGCGACCGCGACCCCGACGACGTTCGTCGCGTTCGCCCCCGCGGGTCAATGCGGCAGCTCGGCGGGCCGCGTCGGCACGACCGCGCTCGACATCGGCGACACGGCCCCGCTCGGCGAGGCCATCGCGAGCCCCGGCCTCTACAGCCTCTGCTTCACCGTCGACGGAACGAGCTGGGTCGAACAGACGACCCCGAAACTCACGGTCATCGTCGTGACGTCGACGTCGATCACCCTCATCAGCCCGACCATCATCGCCGCCAGGAAGACGCCCGTCATGACGTTCACCGGCGCCATCCCTACGTCGACCAGCATGATCTCCTTCGCGCAGGCGGGACAATGCGGCAACCCAGGGAGCCGGGTCGGCACGACCGTGCTGGACGACAGTGACACCGAGCCGCTCGGCGAAGCGATCGCGTCGCCCGGCACCTACTATCTCTGCTACTCCGTCAACGCCGGCGCGACCTGGACCGAACAGGCTGCACCGCGCCTGCAGGTGACGCGCGGCGATCCCTTCGTCGGGTACCAGATCAAGGCGCCGAAGAAGGATGCGAGCGGGGCGCCGCTCGCGGGCAACGCCTTCCCGAAGGGATGGGCGATCAGCATCGACGACGTGGTGCTCTCGGCGCTCGATCCCGGCGCCACGGACAATCCCGAGAACTTCCTCGTCAAGAAGGAGAAGAGCCTGCTGCTGCCGGCGCAACAGAGCGACGGCGCGGCCGTCGACCTCGGCGGGCTCCACTACCTCCGCTACCAGGCGAGCTCGGCGAAGGAGAGCATCCAGCCGCCCGTCGGCGGACAGCTCGCCAAGCCCGCACGGCACAACCCGCGCAACTGGGTGCTCGAGTGCCAGGTCGGTGACATCGAGGTGCTCACGTCGAAGGTGACGGCGGTCCTCGTGCCCGCGAACAAGGATCCGAACGCGCCGCCCACCGCACCGGCCGACGCGACGCACTTCCTCTGCTACCAGGTGTCCGTCGTGAAGGGCCGCTTCACCGCGCAGACCCCCGGAAGCTGCGACGCCGCGGCCGCGGTGAACCCGCTCGGCTCCTGCGTCGACGACGCCGACTGCGGCGGCACGGCGGGGCAGCACACGCTCTGCCTCGGCCCGGCGTTCCGGAAGGACCTGCAGGCGTTCTTCCGCGATCAGCTCGACGACTGCGCGACGGACGTGAGCGGCGCGCCGAGCTTCACGGGCACTCCGGTCCAGGGTGCGTGCCTCCACGATCTCAACTCGGCCATGGAGCTTTGCAACCCGATCGACATGACCGCGGTAGAACCGCCGCGCGAGACGACGGCCGTCATCACCGCGTCGACCGCGACGACGAGCACGAGCCTCCTCTGCTACAAGTCGGGGCTCGCGAAGACGTTCGAGAACGCCGCGACGGCCGCGGCCGCCTCGGGCCCGCTGGGACCCGTCAGCGTCGGCGACCCCGTCGACCCGAAGCAATCGCAGCACGTCGCGCGGGCGACGAAGACGGGCACTCCGCTCTACACCGCGCCCGGGAACCTCTTCCCGGCACCCGGGGTCGTCGATTC
The DNA here is from genome assembly GCA_031400185.1 of Polyangiaceae bacterium. GTDB lineage: Bacteria > Desulfobacterota > Binatia > UTPRO1 > UTPRO1 > UTPRO1. The sequence goes on along the minus strand of JANNPN010000017.1, from coordinate 4,304 downwards.
CGTGAAGCGGGAGCGGGTTTGCATCCCCGCCGACGTCGTCGCGGTGACGCCGGCGCCGTAGCGACGCCGGAGCAACGAGGAACCGTCCCGGTGCGGCGACCCCAGCGGTCGCCGCGCCGGGTTTCTTCAACGCTCCGCACCGCGTCTCCGTTGATCCGAGCGAACTCCCGGGAGGCGCCGATGAGGCTCCCGCCCTCGCACTCGTCACGGCGAGCATTCAATGACTCGGGGAGTCACAACCATTCCGAACGCCCACCTCACCATCGCGCTTGCGCGGCGCTTTGTAGACATGTGCAGAAAACCGTTGCCTGCAGCTCGCCTGGCAAGAGCCTTCGCGTGGCACACTCGTCGCTGTGGCACACTCGTCGCTAATGAGGGCGTGGCGGATCTGGCGGACAAGGAATTCGAGGAATCGCCCAATGACGGGCTCCTCGCCTCGCAGTGGGGTGAGCCTTCAACGGCGCACTTCCTCGATCTACCCGAGCGGCGGCTGCTCGTCGCCGTCCTGGTGGACGCGGTGCGCGTGCTCGTTGGAAAGGATCCACGGGAGCGTGCCGGCGTGCTGCGTTGGATCAAGGGTGACGACGCGCGGATTACGTTCCGCGAGCTTTGCCACAACCTCGAGCTCGACCCTGACGCGACCACGAGGAAGCTCCTCGAATCGGCCCAGCGCCGCGACGATACGCGGGGCGTTTCGACGCGTCGGGTCGCGTGCATAGGACGGCGGAGCGGCGTGCATGAGCGGCAGCTGGGGCGGCAGCTGGGAGGGGACCAGAGCCAGGCGTGGGACCGGAACTTGACGGAGCAGAGTGTCGCGTCGGCGACGCACGACGCCGCCTGAGGCGTACACCGATCGCGCCGGGTCACATGGCCCTCTCGCCGCGACCGTGTTGCGATCACAAGCGGGACTTCCTGCTGCGGGCTCTACCGCGCACACCGGAACCCGACGTTGGCGTTCCGGTTCTCGCCCCCGACCCAGCTGCGGCTGGACGCGCGCGCGCCCGGGGGTCCAACGTCCCAGGACCCACCGCGGACGGCACGGCCGCCTTCGAACGAATCAGCCGTCCACTCGAAGACGTTCCCGATCATGTCGAGCGCGCCACTCGGAGAAGCACCCGCGGGGAACGAGCCGACGACGGTGGTGCCGACGAAACCGTCGTCGTAGCCCGCAGCGATCGTCCACTGTGGATAGCGGCCCTTTGCCGTCTCGTCGGCGATGTTCGCAACCTTGCGCGCGCTCCCGTAACCGACGCTCCCCCAGGGGTACTTCCGCCCGTCGGTGCCGCGCGCCGCCTTCTCCCACTCGGCCTCGGTCGGGAGACGCTTCCCGGCCCACGTACAAAAGGCGACCGCCTGATCCCAATTGAGGCAGTTGATCGGATGATTCTCGCGACCTGGCTTCTGCCAATTGCAGAACTCGGCGAAGTCCGGCTGATCCTGGCCGTCGAAGAAGGGCAGGTTGAGCCCGCTGCTCGAGCACTGCTCCGCGCTCCGGCACCGCGCGTAGGCAGCGACCGTCACCTCGGTCGTGTCGATGCTGAACGCGCCGACCTCGACCGTTCGCCCCGGCTTCTCGTAACCAATGCACTCGGTATCGACCGACTCGCTGCAGCCCATGAAAAAGGGACCGCCGGGTACCGAGACCATCTCGCGCACTTGCTCGCTCGGGGTGACCGTCTTCGCGCGTGCAGGCTCCACAGGTCCGGGCTTCGCGACCGTAGGCTTCGAGGGTTTCGCATCCTCAGCCCAGGCGTCCATGCCCAGAAAAAACCCCCCAAGCACCAAAAGAGAACGAAGGACCATCGCGACGCGCTTCATTGGCGCGTTGGATAGTGGCCGGTGTGAGTCGCTGTCAATCGTCGGCGCGGATCGACGGCGTGGATCGCGCGTCAGTCGGCGCGGTCCTTCAGTTGGGTCGAATCCTGCTTCGTGAAAGGCGCGCTGAAGACGGCCTCCCAGCACGCCCTCGTGTCGCTGCGCCGGAGCTGGACCCTGATCGGCGCCACCAGCGCGGCGGGATTCGGCATCAGCAGCAGGCCGCCTTTCCCCTTCACGGTGATGCTGGCCCTTTCCGACGAGGAGACCCTCCTTGAGGACCACCTGCTGTAAACCGTCCGGCGTCAGCTCCTTGTCGGAGTACTTGAAGCTCGTCGACCTTTCGGACCAGCACGGCCTGCCGTTGCACACCCCGCCAGCCGGCGCGTTCGCGTCCAACACCAGGCCGGCGCCGTCATAGACGTAGAGGGCGTATCCTGTGGTGGCGGTCGGCGCGCCGAAGTCGGCCTTGGGCGTCCCGGGGCCCCGCATCCATTTCCATACGAGCTGATCGCCGCTGCTGAGGGCCTTCTTCCTGAGAAGCAGCGTTGCCCTCTGGGTCTGTGCTGGCACGATGCAGCCGCCGACAGGTGCCGAGGGACACGTGAGCAGGCAGCTCGCGGAGCAGCTGTCGCCGCCCAGCAAATTCCCGTCGTCGCACTCCTCCGGCGCCGTGACCACGCCGTTGCCGCAGATCGTGCACGAGTCCGTGCAGCCGTCGTCGGGATCGACGTTCCCGTCGTCGCACTCCTCTGGTCCGTCCGGCACGCCATCCCCGCAGACGGTCTCGCACAGATCGCCCACGCCGTCGGCATCGGCGTCGGCCTGCTCGAAGTTCGCGATCGTCGGGCAGTTGTCGATCAGGTCGTGCACCGCGTCGAGATCCGTGTCGGCACACGCGCCGACCGCCGTCGGGATGATTCCCGCCGCCGGATGCGGGGCGTGAAACGCGTTGCATTCGCCCTGCGACAGGCCGTCGTTCGCGCCGTTGTCGGTCCCCGCCATGAGGTAGCGACTGTTGCCGTTGTGGTTGAGGCCCGTGTTGTGGCCGTACTCGTGCATCCAGAGCACGGCTTCCGACCCGAGGTTGGTCCGCCGCACGACGGTCATGCTGTTGCCGGGGGTCTCGGCGCAGCCGATGATGTTCATGCCCGGCCCACCGCAGTAGTTGATGGTGCGCACGACCTTGGTCCGCGCGGTCGCGTCGTCGAGCACGGCGTCCAGCTCGTCGTCGTCGTCGATGACGTCGAGCCCGTCGCCAACGGCTCCGAACGTCAGCACGCTGCCGGAACGCGTGACCAGGACGCAACACGACACGTCGGCGCCGAAGTCCGCGCGGCCGGCTCGGAGGGAAGCCAGGCCGAGGACTGCGTCGAGGCGCGCATCGTCCATGGGACTGGTCACGTCGGGGTGGTTGGCGTAGGTGATCCCGCTTTCGTGCGTGCTCGGCTGCGTGTCCGCGACGCGAGGATTGCCCGTCGACGCCGGCGTGGCCCCGGACACACCCTCGAGCTCGGCCATGAGGCGGCGGGCCGACGCGGCGCCCCCGGCCGCATCGTCGAAGTCGCGCGGCGGCCGCGCGCGGCCCTCGGCCAGCGCGGCAAGGCGCGCACGGGCGGCTGGCGCGCGGCTGAGCGCGAGCCCGCGAAATGCCATCCGCAGCAGGTCGCGGCGGAGCGCGCGCGCATCGCGCCCGCGCGCGGCGGCGCTCGCCAGCGGCCCACCATCGGCATCGGGCTCGTCAGATCGAGCAGCGCCGTCAGCGCGCCGGTGTGGCCGCGGTCGGCCAGGTGGCCGAGCGCTTGCGGCGCGAGCAGCAGCGATCGATCCTCCTCGGGGACGCTCGGATCGAGGGGCGACGCGAGAAAGGTCAGCAGCTCCCCCGTGCTCTCCGCGCCGCCCACGTATGCGAGGAACGCGATCACGTTGTCCCGCCGCGGGAACGCAGGGTCCCGGAGCAGCGCGACGAGCGTTGGCACGTCGTCAGGGCCGATCAGGTCGGCGGCCAGCTCGGGCGTCACGCCGTGGACGTAGGTCTCGAGCATGGCACCGACGGCTCGGTCGGCGCGGGCCGTGGGGCCTGCGGCGAACGACGCCGAGGGCAGCCAGCATGCGAGGGCCGCCGCCAGGAGGATGCCCCGTCCCACGGCCGCGATGGCCCGTTCCGTTGATACACGCATGACATGCCCCCCCTGCTCGCGACTGGTCGAATCCTCGAGAGTCCCAACGCATAGTTCCGCCGTCAAGGCACAAAGCGCGGGCGTGATCGCCTCGCCAGCGTGTACGCGGCTTGCCGCCGACGATGGTGACGTCGCGGGACGCTCGTCGAGGCTAGGATCGACCTGCGCGTCGCACGCGAGCCGCCTCCTCGCGGCCGCCGCGTCGCAGCCCGGACCGATCGACCACGCACAGCGTCGCCGTGCCGAATCCGACGGCGTCGAGAGGATGAAGACATGAGAGAACCAGGAAGATGCAGCAGGCGGGCGGGT
>JANNPN010000437.1:0-25596 GCA_031400185.1 Polyangiaceae bacterium | reverse complement strand
GCTGCCTTCGCGTGCGTTCAAGGCATCCCAGGCGAGGAAGAGGCCGGGGAAACGCTGGCGATCCGCCGGCTCGAAACTTAAATCCTTCAGGGTCTCGAATTCGAGCTTCGACGCCCCCGAGGCGATGCGCTCGGGGAAGGACAGGCCATAGGCGATCGGCACGCGCATATCGGGCGTGCCGAGCTGCGCCAGCACCGAATGATCGCGGCAGACCACCATCGAATGGATGATGCTTTGCGGATGCACCACGACGCGAATGCGCTCGGGTTCGAGATCGAACAGCCAGCGCGCCTCGATGACCTCGAGCGCCTTGTTCATCATCGTCGCCGAGTCGACCGAGATCTTGCGCCCCATCACCCAGTTGGGATGCGCGACGGCCTGTGCGGGCGTCACCGCGTGCAGCGTGTCGTGGCGGCGCTCGCGGAACGGACCGCCGCTGGCGGTGAGCACGATGTGGTCGATGCGCCGCGCCCAGGTGCTGCGGTCTTCGGGCAGGCACTGGAAGATGGCCGAGTGTTCACTGTCGATCGGCAGCAGCGTGGCACCGCCGTCGGCCACCGCCTGCATGAACAGGCCGCCACCGACGACCAGCGCTTCCTTGTTGGCCAGCAGCAGCCGTTTGCCGGCCTTGGCCGCTGCCAGACAAGCCGGCAGGCCGGCGGCGCCGACGATCGAGGCCATCACGGTGTCGACTTCGTCGGCACGGGCCAGTGCGGCCAAGGCCGCGGCGCCGACGCGCACCTCGGTCGCCGACGCGCGCCGGGACGATGAGCGTCGCGGCGACGTGCGCGTCCATGACGAACGCCACCTCGCCCGCGAGCCGGTAGCCCTCGCCGTCGGCGGTCGCAGTGCAGGGGACGTGCGTTCCGTCGACAGAACTGCCGACGTCGACGGCGAGCGTCGCCAGGCGCTCCCCAGTCGCGAGCGGTGGCAGCAGCGTGCGCCGTTGGTCATCCGAGCCTGCGAGCGCGATCGCGACGCCGCCGAGCACCGTCGTCGCGAGGTACGGCCCCGGCACCAGCGACTTGCCCATCTCCTCGAGCACCACGACGAGGTCGAGGAAGCTTCCGCCTTGTCCCTCGTGCTCCACCGGAACCAGGATCCCCATCAGCCCGAGGTCGGCGAGCCGTCGCCAGAGCTCCGGCGCGTGCCCGGTCGGATCGGCGAGCATCGCGCGCACGAGCGGCGACGGACACGCGTCGTCGAGGAGCTTTCGCACCGACGCGCGAAGCATCTCCTGTTCGGGGCTGAATCCGAAGTCCACGCCGGCGCGACCATACCAGTCGACCGCGAGGGTGCAATCGACGCTCGGCACGCTATAAGGGCCGGATGCGCCAATCCCAGACGTTGATACCTACGTTGCGCGACGTGCCCGGCGAGGCGGAGGTCGTGAGCCACAAGCTGATGCTGCGCGCCGGGATGATCCGCCAGGTCGCGCGCGGCATCTACGATTTCCTGCCGCTCGGCGTGCGCGTGCTCCGCAAGGTCGAGCGCATCATCCGCGAGGAGATGGACCGCGCGGGCGCGCAGGAGGTGCTGTTGCCCGCGGTCTGTCCGGCCGAGCTCTGGCAGGAGAGCGGACGCTGGGACAAGTACGGGAAGGAGCTCCTTCGCATCAAAGACCGCAACGACCGGGACTTCTGTTTCGGTCCGACGCACGAGGAGATCATCACCGACCTCGTCCGCCGCGACGTGCGCTCCTACCGCGAGCTCCCGATCAATCTCTACCAGATCCAGAGCAAGTTCCGGGACGAGGTGCGGCCGCGTTTCGGGCTCATGCGCGGGCGCGAGTTCATCATGAAGGACGCGTACTCGTTCCACGTCGAGCGCGCCGACTGCGATCGCGAGTACGACAACATGTTCCAGACCTACCGCCGCATCTTCGACCGCTGCGGACTCGCGTACCGTCCGGTCGAGGCCGACACGGGCGCCATCGGCGGCAGCCGCTCGCATGAGTTCCAGGTGCTCGCCGACTCCGGTGAGGATGCGATCGTGAGCTGCGACGCGTGCGAGTACGCGGCGAACGTCGAGAAGGCCGGGATCGGCGCCGGCACGCCGGCGGCGGCGGGTGAGCCGACGCCGCTCGTGGAGGTGCCGACGCCGGGGCAGCGCACGATCGAGGAAGTATCGGCGTTCATGAAGATGAAGCCGCACCGTTTCATCAAAACGCTGCTCTACGTGGCGGGCGACACCGTCGTCGTGGCCCTGGTCCGCGGCGACCACGCCCTCTCGCCGCCGAAGCTCGCGGACGCGCTCGGGACGCCGGCCGTCGAGCTCGCGCCCGAGAGCACCGTCGAGGCGGTGACCGGTGCCCCGGTCGGATTCGCCGGACCCATGAATCTCAAGGGCAAGGTGCGGATCCTCGCTGATCACGCGCTCGCCGGTATCACCGCTGCCGTCACGGGCGCCAACAAGGCCGACACCCACGTCAAAGGGGTCAGTGCCGCGCGCGACTTTCCGGGCGCCGAAATGGTCGATCTTCGCGTCGCCGGGGCGGGAGACCGCTGCCCGCGCTGCTCGGGCACGTTCGTGCTCCAGCGCGGCATCGAGGTAGGCCAGGTCTTCTACCTCGGCACCAAGTACAGCGAGGCGATGAAGGCGACCGTCCTCGACGCCGCGGGCAAAGAGCGCGTGCTCGAGATGGGCTGCTACGGCATCGGGGTCACGCGCACGATCGCCGCGGCAATCGAGCAGAATCACGACGAGGCCGGCATCATCTGGCCGATGCCGTTGGCGCCGTTCCACGTCGTCGTCGTCCCGGTGAACCTCACCGACGAGCGCCTGCGAACGACCGCCGAGCGGATCCACGACGAGCTCGTCGCGCGCGGCGTGGACGTATTGCTCGACGATCGCGACGAGCGCCCCGGCGTGAAGTTCAAGGACGCCGACCTCGTCGGCTGCCCACTCCGGATCACCGTCGGCCCGCGTGCCATCGAGCGCGACGCGGTCGAGCTCAAGCGCCGCAGCGAGAAGGCGGCGATCGAGGTGCCGATCGCCGAGGTCGTGGCGCGGGTCGCGGAGATGGTCGCGAAGGACCTGCACGCGTGACGGGCGCCGTCGAGTCAGTCGCATGAGCCGCGCGCGCGCCCGCGCCCGCCTGGCGCTTCCCCTCGACGTCGACTCGGTCCGCGCGGCCGACCGCCTCGTCCGCCTGCTCGCCGCCGAGGTCGGGCTCTTCAAAGTCGGCAAGCAGCTCTTCATGCACGCCGGGCCCGACGTGGTGCGACGCGTGCAACGGCGCCGCGCCGAGGTGTTTCTCGACCTCAAGTTCCACGACATTCCCCAGACGGTGGCGCTCGCCGGCGTCGAGGCGGCGCGCCTCGGCGTCCGCATGTTCACTGTCCATGCCTCGGGCGGCGCCGAGATGATGGCGACGACCGCCGCGGCCGTCCGCGACGTCTGCCGGCGCGAGCGCCTGCGCCGGCCGATCGTGCTCGCGGTGACCGTGCTGACGAGCCTCGGCGACGCCGACCTCCGCCAGGTCGGCGTGAAGGACGACGCCGCACGCCAGGTCGTTCGCCTGGCCCGGCTCGCGCACGCGAGCGGCATGGACGGGGTCGTCGCGTCGCCGCGCGAGCTCGTCGCGCTCCGCCGCGCGTGCGGCCCGAAGTTCGTGATCCTGACCCCGGGCATCCGTCAGCCCGGTGACGTGCACGGCGACCAGAAGCGGGTCGAGACGCCCGAGGCCGCGATGCGAGCCGGCGCCGACTATCTCGTGGTTGGTCGTCCGATCCGCGACGCCGCGGATCCCGTCGCGGCCGCGCGCGCCGTCGTCGCCGCGATGGCGCGCGGGCTCGCGGCGCGCTGACCGGCCGGACGCGGCGTCATGCCCCGCGACCTCGACCTCGTCGTCCGCCCCGACGTCGTGCACGACGCGGGAGCGCTCCGGCAGGCGGCGAGCCGTGCGCTCGGATGCGCGGCCGACGATCTGGCCGAGGTGCGCGTGCTGCGGCGTGCGCTCGATGCGCGGCGCGGGGTGCGCTACCAGTTGCACGTCCGCGTCTGGCAGCGCGACGAAGCCGTCGTGTCCAAGGTGCTTCCCTGGGCGCCGGCGTTCCCGGCGCCCCGGGCCGGCCGCCCCGTCGTGATCGTCGGCGCCGGCCCGGCGGGCCTCTTCGCCGCGCTCCGAGTCGCCGAGCACGGTGTCCCCGCCGTGGTGCTGGAGCGCGGGAAGCCGGTGCAGGCGCGGCGTCGCGACCTCGCCCGGCTGAACCGCGAGGGCATCGTGAACCCCGAGTCGAACTACTGCTTCGGCGAGGGCGGGGCGGGGACGTACAGCGACGGCAAGCTCTACACGCGCTCGCAGAAGCGCGGATCGGTCGCGACGGTCCTCGATATCCTGATCGCGCACGGCGCCGACCCGGAGATCCGCGTCGACGCGCGCCCCCATGTCGGCTCGAACCGCCTGCCGAAGATCGTGACGGCGCTCCGGGAGACGCTCGCTCGCGCCGGCGTTCCGATCGTCTTCGACGCGCGCGTGACCGAGCTCGTCGTCGGGGATGGGCGCATCGAGGGCGTCCGCTGCGCCGACGGCCGCGAGCTCGAAGCGGCGGCGGTCGTCCTCGCGACCGGCCACAGCGCGCGCGACGTATACGCGCTTGCAATGCGCGCCGGGCTCGCCGTCGAGGCGAAGCCGTTCGCGCTCGGCGTGCGGGTCGAGCATCCGCAGCCGCTGATCGACCGGACGCAGTACGGCCCCGACGTCGATCGCTTTCCGTTACCGGCGGCGGCGTACCGGCTCGCGGCGACCGTCGAGGAACGCGGCGTGTTCTCCTTCTGCATGTGCCCGGGCGGCTGGATCGTGCCGGCGACGACCGAAACCGACGCGGTCGTCGTGAATGGGATGTCGCTCGCGCGGCGCGACTCGCCGTTCGCGAATAGCGGCATCGTCGTGGCGCTCGAGCCCGGCGACGTCGCGGCACTCGGTTTTCCCGGCCCGACGGGTGGCACCGAGCTGCAGGAAGCGATCGAACGCCGCGCGGCTCTCGAAGGCGGCGGTGCGCAGGTGGCACCTGCGCAGCGGCTCGTCGACTTCGTCGCGGGGCGCCCGAGCAGCGATCTCCCGGCGTGCTCGTATCGACCCGGTCTTCGCCCGGTTCGGCTCGACGAGATGTTGCCAGCGTTCGTCGCTACCCGCCTGCAGACGGCGGTGGCGCAGTTCGCGCGCCAGCTCCGCGGCTTCGACACGCGCGACGCGGTGGCGGTCGGTGTCGAGACGCGTTCATCGAGCCCGGTGCGCGTCGTCCGCGACCCCGCGACGCTCGCCGCGCCGGGGCGTGCGAACGTCTACCCGTGCGGCGAGGGCGCGGGGTACGCGGGCGGCATCGTCAGCGCGGCGCTCGACGGGGTCGCGGTCGCGGACGCGATCGCGCGCGACTGGCGGGGCTAGCCGTTCTCGGCGCTCAGCACGGGATGCGGTGCTCGACGTAGAGCTGCTCGAGCTTCGTCCGTTTTTTGAACCGTTTCCATTCTTCGTCGGACAGCGCGCTCCTGGCGTCCGTCAGCTTCTCGACGTCGAGGTCGCCGTCGGCCAACAAGACCCGACCCTTCGCCTTGACCTTGAGACGGTCCCAGAGCTGCCCGTACGGAAAATCCCAATGACGGTCACCGGCGGTTTGGCGGTGCACGGGAATCATCGCCACGAGGTCGTCGCTCTCCATGACCTCGAGGTACTCGCCGACGGGGCCCTTCTCGAGCTTTGCCTCCCAGTCGACGTAGTACGTCGTCTCGTTCACGACGGCGGTGTCGAGCCGCGTCGAGAGGCTCGGGTCGAAGGTGTAGCCGCGGAGCCGACGATAGATTGGCGGCGGCGCTGGATCGACGACGAACGCGCTCTGCACCGCCTGCGTCACGGCCGCTGCCTTCGCGGCCACGGGTCTGGTGATCCGTCGCGGTCGCCGGGCTCGTCGGTGGCGTGCTCCGCTTTCGCGGCGCCTGCTTCATGGTGACCTCCTCGGCGGTGAAACCTCGCGGACATCGAGATGCCTGCGCCCGCTGGTATCCATCCACGTGCGACCCGCGGTCAACGCCGCTCTGTGCGCGTCGCGAAGTTTCCTGCGTCTTTCGCTACACTCCGTGCACACTGCGCCGCGGCGGCCGTCCCCGGAGGGCGCAGCCCTCAGGCCGCCCGACGCTGCGCGATTGCGCAGAGCCCGTCGGCCTCGATTCCGAGCGGCAGGTTCAACAGGTTGTAGTAGTTCTCGAGCGCGTTCAGCCACGTGATCTCGACGATCTCGCGGTCGTTGAAATGCCGCTGGAGCTCGGCGAAGGTCGCGTCGCTCACGTGCTTGTGGCGCGTCGCCTCCTCGACGTAGGCGAGGGCCGCGCGCTCGCGGGCATCGAAGAGCGGACTCGTGCGGTACGACGGCAGCGTCTCGATCTTCTCGAGCGTCAGGTGCTTGTAGAGCGCGGCCGCTTTCGCGATGTCGACGCAGAAGCTGCACTCGTTGATCATCGCGGGCCACGTCCGCACGAGAATGCTGATCGCCGGGTCGAGCGTGATCTTGCTCTCGACGATCTGGATCTGCTGCCAGGCATGCCGGAAGAGGGCAGGAAGGCGCGCGTAGATCACCTTCATCGGAGTGATGACCTTGCCGAGCCGGCGCTTGGTCATCCAGTACGCGATCTTGCCGACGACGTCGCTCGGGTTTTCGATGGGTGAGAGACGCATGGTCGTTCTCCTCAGTGGTGCGTATGGGCGATGTGGGACGCGTGGCGATGGCCGTGGAGGCCGTACTGGAGAAAGGGGACGCAGCCGAGGCCGAGACCCACGAGAATCCCGGCGACGACGCGGAGCGCGACCCGCCAGGTCATGCGCGTGCCTCCGTCCGTCGCACCAGCACGATCGTCAGCACGATCAGGACGACGGTCGGGAGATACACGGCGGGGAAGTCGATGCCCCAGTGCTCGGGCCCAACGAGCCCGCGGCTCGTGTCGAAGACGTGCACGAGCGCGTGCAAGGTGCTGAAGAGCGTCACCAGCACGAGGACCGGCACGCGCACGCTCGGCCGGAACGTAGCCCACAAGAGCCCGATCGCGAGCATCGTGAACGCCGAGCCGATGTCGCGGACGAAATGCTCGTTCAGGGGGCCGAAGTCGGGCACGGCGGCGGGAAGGGTCGTGTACCAGTGCGCCGGGTCGGCGAGCATCCAGAGTCCGTTGGCGAGGTTGCCGAGGCCCGTGAGGAGGAACACCCAGGTCCAGAAATCGGCGGCGGACGCCTGCGCGTTATGGTCGGTACGGGTCATGTGAGGCTCCGGCTCCGGCCGAGCTGCTTCGTGAGGATCTCGGCGAGCGATCGGACCCCCGCCGCGATCTCGGCGGGCGTGTGGTTGGCGAACGAGAGCGCGAGATGACGGGCGCCCTGTCCGGGGCCGCAGAAGACGTCCCCGGGCGTGTAGTGGATGCCGGCATCGAGGGCGGACTGCAGGAGCGCGTCGGAGTCGGTGCTGTCCGGAAGCGTCACCCAGATTGCGTGGCCGCCGCGCGGGCGCGTCCATTCGGTGCCCGCGGGCATCGTGGTGGCGAGCGCGTCCAGCATGGCCGCGAGCCGCGCGGCGTACACCGTGCGCACCCGCTTCAGATGACGGACGAGCCCGCCGGTCGCGAGCAGATGGGCGAGAGCCGCCTGCGTGACGACGTTGGTGGTGACGTCGGCGTTCCAGCGCGCCAGCATCATCTTCTCGAGCAGCGGAGGTGCTGCGACGACGTACCCGACCCGCAAGCCAGGGAAGAGTACCTTCGAGAACGTGCCAACGTAGACGACCTGGCCGGCGTGATCGAGCATCTTGAGCGCCGCGACCGGCGGCGCTTCATAGCGGAGCTCGCTGTCGTAGTCGTCCTCGAGGATCGGGACCTGGTGCTCGTCGGCGAGCGCCAGCAGGGCACGGCGGCGCGCGTCGCTCATGACGGTGCCGGTGGGACTCTGCGCGGCCGGCGTCGTGTAGACGAGCTTCACGCGCCGTGCGCGCAGCACCCGCGCCAGGTCGTCGGTCACGAGCCCCTCCGCGTCGACGTCGACGCCGATGACGTTCGCCTGGCACGCCGTGAACGCGACCCGCGCCCCGAAGTATCCCGGCTGCTCGAGGACGACGCTGTCGCCGGGATCGACGAGCACGCGCGTCGTCAGGTCGATCGCCTGCTGCGCGCCGTTCACGATCGCGACGTCGCTCGCGTCGCAGGCGATGCCGCGTCCGACGAGATAGCGCGCGACCTCGCGGCGAAGGGCGGTGAGCCCGTACGGTCCCTGCTGCGCCGCGATGTCGGCGAGCTCGGTGCCGAGGGCCTGCGTGAACGCGCGGCGGAGGTCGGCGGAGGGGAGGGTGTCGAGCGCCACTTGCCCGCCGCGGAAGTCGAACCGCTTGCCGCCGCTCCGGCGCGGCGCGAGTCCGGACGGCAGGACCAGCGAGCGGGCACGCAGCGCGAAGAGACCCGACCAGACGAACCCGCGTTGTCCGTCGGCGGCCTCGGGGCGCGGTGCGGTCGCGCCGGCGGGGCGCGTCGGGACCGCGACGAAGGTGCCCTGGCCGACGTGGGCTGCGAGCAGGCCGTCGGCGATGAGCTCGTCGTAGGCTTGCGCGATGGTGTTCCGCGAGAGGCCGAGCGAAGTCGCGAGCTCGCGGGTCGCGGGCAGCTTCGTCCCGCGGGGGAGGCGCTCGGCCGCGATCAGGTCGCGGAGGTAGTTCCGGAGCTGGCGGTAGACCGGCTCCAGGTGGCCGCGGTCGGGCGTGAACGCGAGCTCGAGCATGGGCCGACAGTAGATTGATCCAATAGGACCGTAAAGATCCAATTGGCCTGGTACTCCGGGAGCCAATCCGACGACGGAACCGCGAGAAATCAGGCGATCAGAGCCACGACGACGCGCGCGCCGGCCGCGAGCGACGCCGCGTCGGCAGGAATCTGGACGAGGCCGTCGGCACGGACGAATCCGACGATGTCCCCCGACCCGCCCGCGACGGGATGCGCGACCACGCCTGCGGGGCGCGCCTCGAGCGCGACCCGCACCCAGTCCTCGCGTCCCGCGAGCGACCCGACCGCGACTCCGAGGTCGGCGGTGATCGAGCGCTGGGGCGCGAAGGCCGCCGCCGCCGGCTCGCCGCCGAGGAGGCGAAGGAGCGGCAAGGCGAAGACGTGGAAGATGACGAGCGCCGAGGTCGGGTTGCCCGGAAGACCGACGATCGGCTTACCCGCGGCGCGCGCGATGAGCGTCGGCTTCCCCGGCTTGATGCGGATGCCGTGGACGAGCACGCGCGCCGCCGGCATCGCGGCGACGACGGCGGGGGTCAGATCCTTGGTGCCGACCGAGCTGCCGCCCGAGATCAGCACCGCGTCGGCGGTGCGGAGCGCCTTCCGCATGGCAGTGGCGATCACGCGCTCGCGATCGGGAAGCACGCCGAAGTCGACCGGGATCCCGCCGGCGGCGGTGATGAGCGCGCGGAGCGCATACTGGTTCACGTTCCGCACCTGGCCCGGACGCGGCGTCACGTCGGGCGGCACGATCTCGTCGCCGGTCGCGAGGACCGCGACGCGCGGACGACGGACGACCCAGACGCGGCTGAGGCCGATGCCCGAGAGCGCGCCGACGTCCGCCGGGCGGACGCGATGGCCGCGCGCGAAGAGCCGCGTCCCCTTCTTCGCGTCCTCGCCTCGCCGCATGACGTGCTGCATGCGGGCCGCCGCCCGCTCGATCGCGACGGTGCCGTCGCCGGCTTCGTGTGTGTGCTCCACCATGACGACGGCGTCGGCGGCCGCAGGCAGCATGCCGCCGGTCGGGATCCGCATCGCCTCGCCGGGGCCCAGGCGCTGGGTGACGGGGTGGCCCATCGCGACGCTGCCGATGACGCGCAACCGTGCCGGCGCCGATGCGCTCGCACCCGCCGTGTCGCGCGCGCGCACCGCGAAGCCGTCCATGTACGAGCGCGCGAAGTGCGGCAGGTCGAGCGTCGTTCGCACGTCGCGCGCAAGCACGCGGCCGACCGCGTCGGCGACGGCGATCCGCTCGGAGGGAAGCGCGCGGAAGCGGCGGAGCTGCGCGCGGGCTTCCTCCGCCGTCACGAGCGGGAACCGGCTCGGGCCGCCCGTATGGGGGTCGGGCGCGGCGCGCCGCGGTGCGCGCGCGCTCACGACAGCAAGCGCGCGTGGCCGAGACACGGCATCTCGCGGCGCACGCGCGCGAGGTGCTCGGCGTCGATCTCCGCGGTGATCACCGCTTCACCGTCGCCGGCGCGCGCGACCACGGTGCCCCAGGGGTCGACGATCATCGAGTGGCCGTAGTCGGGGAACCCGTGCGGGCTCGTACCGGTCTGGTTGGGGGCGATCACGTACACCTGATTCTCGATCGCGCGGGCTCGAAGCAAGGGCTCCCAGTGCGCCGCCCCGGTGTACGACGTGAACGCCGACGGGATCGTCACGATGGTCGCACCGGCGACCGCGAGGCGCCGGAAGAGCTCCGGGAACCGGAGGTCGTAGCAGATGCTCATGCCGATCGTGCCGACGTCGGTGGCGGTGGTGACGACGTCGCGTCCGGGAATGCGCGCGTCGGATTCGCGGACGGTGACGCGTCCTGGCAGGTCGACGTCGAAGAGGTGGATCTTCCGGTAGGCGGCGCGGATCGTGCCGGTGGCGTCGACGAGGAGCGAGGTATTGTACGAGCGCCCGTCCGTGGGCGCGTGCTCGAGGAACGAGCCGCCGACGAGCGTCGCGCGGAGCTCGGCGGCGAGCGCGCAGAGGAAGTCGCTCACGCGCCCCGGAACGCTCGACTGCCCCGCGGCCTCCTCGCGCCGCGGGCCGCGCCACGCGAAGACCTCGGGGAGCACGATCAGCGTCGCGCCGCGCCCGGCGGCCGCGGACGCGAGCGCGTGCGCTCGGCCGAGGTTGGCATCGAGGTCGGGTCCGCTCTCCATCTGGACGGCGGCGGCGATCGGGTGTGACACGCGGCGGCATCCTAACAGCGGCACACCGGGCCCTGGAAGCTCGCCAACGGCATATCGAGGGTTTGCCCTGTACCGATATGGAACGACAACTTGATCACGCGTTGCGGCGTATGGTACTGCGCGTCAATCCCGTGCACAGGCTCAAGGTCGAGACCGAGTCACAGATGGAGATGATCGACGTGACCGCGGGTATTCGTCGACTCGTCAAAGAAGCCGGTGTCATGCGCGGGATGTGCCACCTGTTCGTGCCACACACGACGGCGGCGATCACGATCAACGAGAACACCGATCCGAATGTCCGCAAGGACATGATCCGCGAGCTGCTAAGGACGATTCCCATGCAGGACGACTACTTGCACGCCGAAGGCAATGCCGCCGCGCACATCCTCTCCACGCTGGTAGGGATCTCGCAAAGCGTCTTCGTCGAAAACGGCAAGCTCGTCCTCGGAACCTGGCAAGCAATTTATCTCTGCGAATTCGACGGTCCACGTTCGCGCACCGTGCTCATGCGGATCATGGCCGAGTGAGGAGCCCCCAATGAGCCAGACGACCCCCCTCCGTTTGATCAAGCGCTACGGCAACCGGAAGCTCTACGACACGTCCGAGAGCCGCTACATCACGCTCGACGAGATCGCGCGCCTGGTGCGCTCGGGGAACGACGTCAAGGTGATCGACAACGAGAACGGCGACGATCTGACCGCCATCACCTTCGCCCAGATCATCCTCGAGGAGGAAAAGCGCCGCTCGAGCCTGATATCGCTCGGGCTTCTACGGGAGCTCGTGCAGCACGGCGAAGACACCCTGGCGCAGCTGCGCACGCGGGTCGAGAAGGGCGTCGAGGCGATCGGCACGATGGGCGAGAAGGCCGGGCGCCGCGTCCAGGAGATGGTCGCCGGAAGCGTCGGCGGCGAGCGCAGCGAGGACGCAGGAGCGGCGGCGCCGGCCGCGGAGGGCAGCAGCGAGGGCGGGAAGGGCTTCTTCGACGAGATCCTCGCGGCACCGCAGCGCCGCCTCGAGGCGTTGCAGCGCTCGATCGACGAGCGCATCAAGTCGTCCGTCGGCCGGATCACGAACCATCCGGTCGTGCAGCACGAGGTCCAGCGCATCGAGCGCTCCATCAAGAAGCTCGAAGAGCGGCTGGCCCGTCTGCGTCGCGAGGAGAGTGACTCCCCGCCCGGCGGCAACGCAGTCGGCTGACGCCGTCCTCAAGCCGTACCTCATTTGACACGGAAACTGAGGGCGGCGTATCTGAAGTCAGTCTCCGGAGCGACTGTCTCCCTAGGCGTCACGACGTCGCGCTCGGCTCCTAGCGCACCTGTGAACCGACAGAAAGGACACCACCCCATGCGGAAATTCACACGCAGCTCGCTCGCCGTGGCGGCGCTCGTCGTGCTCGCAGCCGCGCCCGCTCGTGCGGACGTCGCGGTCGGCGACGTCATCACCAAGGCCAACGCCGACAAAGTGAAGGATCTGGTGTCGCCCGGCATGTTCTGGGCGGTGGAGCATGGCTGGCCGATGAAGATCGTCGAGACCAAGCCCATCAGCTGGAAGAAGGCGTACAAGGAAGCCACCGAGAAGTACGCCGCCCAGGTGAAGCTCGGCGACGACGGCCAAGGCCTCCAGAACTACGTGGCCGGGCAACCGTTCCCGAAGGTGGAAACCTCCGACAAGTACGTCGCCAACAAGCTGATGTGGAATTTCAACTTCCGCCCCGGCTTCGAGGACGACCTCGACCTCCGGAACTTCGACGCGGATACGGGTCCGATCTCGGACGAGCGGCCGCTGCAGGTCGAGCGACACTTCCTGGTCGATCACTTCCGCCGCCTGCGGTACGTCGGCCGGCTCTACGTCGACCCGAAGCCCGAGATTCCGAACGCCGAGAAGTTCGAGTTCAAGGAGACCCTCCACCCGCTGATCGAGCCGTTCGATCTGAAGGGTGTCGGATTCACCTACTACCGCTACTTCGATCCCGCGAAGCAGGACGACAGCTGGCTCTACCTGCCATCGCTCCGCCGCGTGCGCCGTCTCTCCACCGCGCAGCGCTCGGACGCCCTCTTCGGGCAGGACACCGATCAGGACAGCTACGGCGGGTACGCCGGCCAGATCGCGTGGGCCGAGTGGAAGTACCTCGGCGAGAAGGAAGTCCTCGGCGCCATGCACACGTCCAACCTTCCGGTGAAGTGGAATGAAGGCGCGATCGACTGGTCGTTCGAGGGCGAGTGGGAGAAGCGCAAGGTCTACGTCGTCGAGGGCGAGTCGAAGCTCCCGCAGTACGCTTACTCGAAGCGCGTCCTCTACATCGACAAGGAGATCTTCGAGGTCCCCTACACCGACATGTACGACCGCGCGGGCCAGCTCTGGAAGGTGTGGATCAACAACTTCACCCACCGGAAGGAAGCCTTCTCCGGCGCCAAGATCAAGTACGAGGAAGAGACCACGATGATCCCGTGCATCGTGATGGTCGACATGCAGCTGCAGCATGCCACCAAGGCGGCGCTCCCAAGCCACCGTTTCCCCGGCGAGCCCGGCTGGTACTGGTCGCAGGGCGACAAGGAAGGCACGACCGAGGACAAGTTCACGATCGCCGAGCTGATCAGCTCCGGCAGCTGACCGAACCCGGAGCGCGCGCTCCGGTGTGACACGAACGAAGGGCCCGCGGCCAGGGAAGGCAGCGGGCCCTTCGTGTTTTCAGCGACAGAGGAAGACGGGAACCGCGGAATTGCGGAGGACGTACTCCGTGGTGCTGCCGAGGACCATCTCGATGATGCGGCTGTGCCCGTAGGCGCCGATCACGAGGAGGTCGAAGTCGCCCGCGGCGAGGGTGCCGAGAATCACCTCGTTGGCGTGGCCGGGACGGTGAACGTACTCCGCGGCGACCCGATGGCTCGCGAGGTAGCGGCGCGCCTCGTCGAGCACGCGGTCGGCGGTCGCGTCGTCCTTGCCGACGTGCAGCACCGTGAGCGGGAGGGCGAGGGCGGCGGCGAGCTCGGCCGCTTCATGCATCGCGGCCGCGGCTCGTGGGCTTCCGTCGTACGCGAGCAGGGGTCGGGTCACCGGGCGGAACTCGATCGGCGAGACCAGGACCGGCTTCGGACACTTGCGGGTGACGCTCTCGGTCGTGCCCCCGAGGAGGCCCGTCGAGAAGCGCTCGTTCATGCCGCGGTGGCCGACGACCACGAGGTCGGCGGTACGGGCCTGCTCGCAGATCTCGTTGGCGACGATGCCGCTCACGAGCTGCGAGTCGGCCCGGACGCCGCGCTCGCTGCAGCTCGCGAGGAACTGGTCGAGGATGATCCGGCCGCGCTGCTGGAGCGCGTCCCGCATCTTCGAGGAGAAATCGAGATACGGCTCGAAGCCGAGCGAGCCCGAGACGTCGTGGAGGAAGGCGCCCGACCCCTCGATCGAGACCACGTCGACGACGTGCATGCCGATGGCCGTCGCCTGCAGACGCTCCGCGAGCCAGAGCGCGTACTGCGCCGCCGTCTCCGAGTGTGCCGAGCCGTCCAGCGTCACGAGGATGCTCTTGATCATGGACTCAGACCGCCGTTTACCACTATGATCCGCGGCCGTGAAGCGTAAGGAATCTGCGGCGGTGGGGGCGATGGTCGAGGAGCTGGTGCGGGTCGCGCGCGAGCTCGGCTTCGACGTTCGCGACGAGGAGTTATTGCGTGACGTCGGCTACCGGCCGCGGAGCGGCGTGTGCCGCGTCGGCGAACAGGACGTCATCCTGATGGACCGCAAGCTGGCCGGTCCGGAGCGCATCGAGGTGCTGTGCAGCGCCCTCGCGGAGCGGGACCTGGAGCAGGTCTTTCTCTCGCCCGCCTTGCGCGCCATGATCGGAGGACGAAAGCCGGTCGCGGTCGCGGAAGCGTGACGGCGGGGCACCGCACTTCACGGAGCGATCCATGGTCGTCAGCCAGCGCATCCAGTCGCAGCGGTTCAACGCCTTCAAAGAGGCATTACGCGAGCGCTCCCTCAAGTCGACCTCGCAGCGCGACGACATCGCGCGCGTGTTCTTCGCCAACAAGGGCCACATCAGCGTCGAGGAGCTCTACCGCGAGGTGAAGCAGGTGAACCCGCGCGTCGGCTACGCGACGGTCTACCGCACCGTGCGGTTGCTCCGCGAGTGCGGGCTCGCCGCCGAGCGCCATTTCCACGATGGCGAGGCGCGCTTCGAGAACGTCGAGCACGAGCACCATCACGATCACCTCATCTGCGAGCGTTGCGGGCGCATCGTCGAGTTCGCGAACGATGCGATCGAGCGCCTGCAGGAGCATGTCGCGCAGAAGCTCGGCTTCGTGATCACGCGCCACAAGATGGAGCTGTACGGTGTGTGCGCGGAGTGTCGGGCGGGGCGCGCGCCGCGGGTCGCGTCGAAGCGCGAGTCGCGCATCATCCAGACCTGAGCGGCAGGACCAACGGAGATCTCTCCGCTGCGCACGCGGACGCTCGACTCTCGAATCAGCACTACGCCGCGCGCGGCGGCGGCTGGATCAGCAGGGTCGGGAGGCGGTCGGCCCACTTGAGCGTGCACACGCGGCTTCCGGGCGCGAGCCCGCTGCGGGCGTCCCCGACCGCGACGCCCGCGGCGCGGAGGCGCGCGACTGCCGCGTCGACGTCGGCGACCCGGTAGGCGAGTCCCCACGCGCGCTCCCCGCGCGTGCCGGCGCCGCCGGCGAGCGGCGCCACGACCTCGAGCGTCACGCCGCCGAGGCGAAGCCCGACGTTCACCGTGCCGCGCTCGGCGAACTCGCGCCGCCAGCGCTCGGGGATGGCGAAGGCGTCCTGCCAGAGGGCGAGGGCGCCGGCGAGATCGTCCGAGAAGAGCACCACGTGATCCACGTCGGTCACGACGCTCGCGGGGTTGCCCACGGGCGCCGCGGGAGCGATCGCCGTCCGGTCGGCGTGCTCGATCGCGAAGACCGTGACCCCGCGGGTCGTCTCGCGGTCGAGCGCGCAGGAGCGCCAGCGCCGCGTCACCCCGTTCGTGTCGCGTGCTTCGCCGTCCGCGATCGGACCCGGCGCGATCCCGACCGTGGCGAGCGCCGCCGCGGTCGCCGCGAGATCGTCGCTCCCGAGCGCCAGGGCGAAGATGCCTTCGGCGCGACGCGCGAGATACGCGCCGAGCGCGGCTGCGATCGGGTGTCGGTCCGGGGCGGCATCGGTCGCGGGGGCCAGCAGCTCGACGTAGCAATTGCCGAAGGCGAACAGCAGGTTCGCGGTGCCGTACGCCGGGTGCCGGCCGCGCCACGACGGCGACACGCCGAGCATCGCGCCGTACGCGTCCGCAGCCGCGTCGAGGTCGCGCACCGCGATGACGACGTGGTCGACGCGGGCGAAGGGAGACGGCACGGCGCGCCTATCCCAGGCCGGTCGCCACGAGTCAAATCGGCTTGACACCCGCGTGGGCGCCAAATACGTATCGACGGTTGCAGAAAATGAAACTCATTCTCATTATCATTTGGCTCGTCACGGCTTTGCCGGCGCGGGCTGCGACCGAGCCCGCGCCGATCCGCGCCGAGCTCGTGATGGGAACCATCGCAACCATCACGCTCGCCGACGCCCGCGCGGAGGGCGCCTTCGAGGCGGGCTTCGCGGCGCTCCGCCGCGTCGACGCGAGCATGAGCCTCTATCGTCCCGAGAGCGGGCTCGTGCGCATGAACACGCATGCCGCCGCTCATGCCGAGCCCGTCGACGGCGAGCTGTTTGCGTGTCTCGCGCGCGCGCGCGAGCTCAGCGACGCGACGGACGGCGCCTTCGACGTGACGACGCTCCCGCTCCTGCGTGCATGGGGCGCCTATGGGGATCTCGCGTACCTGCCCGCCGGGCGTGTCGACGCGGTCGGGTGGGGCGGGCTCCTCCTCGATCCCGCTGCACGGACGGTGCGCTTCCGGCGGGCCGGCATGGGTGTCGACCTCGGCGGCATCGCGAAGGGTTTCGCGCTCGACCGCGCGCGTGCCGCGCTGGCAGCGTCCGGTGTCCGCGACGCGGTCCTCGATCTCGGCGGCAACCTGGCCCTGCTCGGCGCCGGGCCGGCGGGCGGGTGGCGAATCGCGGTCCGCGATCCCGCCGATCCGGACGGGGCGCTCGGCGTGCTGACGCTCGATCGCGACGACTCGGTCTCCACCTCGGGGAATTACGCGCGCGACTTGGCGACCGAAGGCTGGCGCACGACGAGCCACATCTTCGATCCGCGGACCGGCCGTCCCGTGCGCGGCGGCCTCGCGGTGACGGTGTGGTCGCCCGACGCGACCGCCGCCGACGCCCTCTCGACGGCGTTCCTCGTGCTCGGCCCGGAGGAGACCGCGCGTACGATCGCCGAGCTGCCCGGCGTCGGCGCGCTCTTCGTCGATGACGGCGGCGGTACGCGTCGACTCGTGTTCGTGGGACGGGCACCGCGCGGTTTCGAACCCGCAGCGACCGGGCGCGCAGCCGTGCGAGAGCGGATCTGATGGTCCGGGTGAAACGCACGACTTGGGTACTGGTGGTGACGCTCGTGGTGGCGCTGTGTCCCATGCCTGCCAGCGCCGAGGACGATGCCCGCATCCGCGTGTACCAGGAGCAGCTCGACCGGATGCAGAAGGAGATGGACGAGATGCGCGCGCAGCTGCGCGCCCTCGAAGCCGAGCGCCGTCCCGCGCCAGGCAAAGGCGAAGCGGCGGCCGCGCCCAAGGCCGGGCCGGCCGCGGCACCGCCAGAGGCGGGCGCGCTCGCCACGACGAACGCGGAGCAGGACCGCAAGATCGGCGTCCTCGCAACCGAGGTCGAGCGTTTGAAGAGCGCGCTCGTGCTCCCCGAGCACAAGGAGCTGAAGAGCGTCTACGGCCTCGGCCCCGCGGCCTCCAAGGTCTACCAGATCGAGCGCGGCCTCTCGATCGGCGGTTACGGCGAGTTCAACTTCCAAAAGTTCGTGAGCGATCAGCGGGGCCGGCGCGACCAATTCGACATGCTGCGCTTCGTGCTCTACACCGGCTACAAGTTCAGCGACCGGATCCTGCTGAACGCCGAGATCGAGTTCGAGCACGCGTTCATCGGCGGCAGCACGGTGAGCTCGGACAGCGGCGCAGTCGAGGTGGAGTTCGCGTATCTCGACTTCATGCTGTGGGAGCAGCTGAACGTGCGCGCCGGCCTGGTGCTCGTGCCCGTCGGGTTCATCAACGAGATGCACGAGCCGCCGTTCTTCCACGGCGTGATCCGTCCCGAGGTCGAGCGTCTGATCATCCCGACGACGTGGCGGGAAGGCGGCGTCGGCATCTTCGGCACGCTCGCCCCCGGACTCGACTATCGCGCGTACGTACTGAACGGCTTGAACGCGCAGGGCTATTCCTCGTCGAACGGCATCCGCGGCGGGCGGCAGAACGGCAACCGCGCGCTCGCCGACGACCTCGCGGGCACGGTCCGCATCCAGTACGCACCGTTCGCCGGCGCCTCGGTCGGCGGCTCGTTCTTCATGGGCGACGCCGGTCAGGACGGGGATTTCGACGGCGAGAAGCCGAGCGCGTTCACGCTGCTCTGGGAAGTGCACGCGCAGCTCCACTGGCGCGGTCTCGAGCTCCGGACGCTCGGGACGTTCGTTTCGGTCGACGACGCCGACATCCTGAGCCGCGCGCTCGAGGACACGATCGCCGACGACACCTTCGGCTACTACGCCGAGATCGCTTACGACGTGCTGCCGCTCGTCCTCCCCGACACGACGCACTACCTGGCGCCGTTCTTCCGCTACGAGCTCTTCGACACCCAGGACGGCGTGCCGGCCGGCTTCCAGCGCGTGCCGGGGAACGACGTCCAGCTCTACACGGTCGGTCTCGACTACAAGCCGCATCCCCAGGTCGTCCTGAAGCTCGAGTACCGCAACTTCAACGCCGGGAAGCAGCGCCCGCGCCCCGACGAGGTCAACCTCGGTGCGGGCTTCGTGTTCTGAGATGTTCCTCCCGGCGGTGGGGCCGCGGCGGGCGCGGCGGCTCGGCGCGCTCGCGCTCCTCGGGATCGGCATCCCGGCCGCGCTGCTGCTCGTCCCGTCCGCGCGCGCGACCGTCTTCCTTGCGAAGGACGAGGCGCTGGCGCTCGCGTTCCCCGGGAACGACCGGATCGAGGAGCGCGTCGTCATCCTCACCGACGAGCAGAAGGCCGAGATCGAGCGGCGCGCGCGCGCGAAGCTCGAGTCGCAGCTCTGGACGATCTACGTCGGGTGGAAGGGCGGCGAGGTCCAGGGCTACGCCGTCATCGACAGCCACATCGTCCGGACGCTTCCGGAGACCTTCATGGTCGTGATCGACCCGAAGGGGACGCTCCGCCGCGTCGACGTGCTCGCGTTCCACGAGCCCCCCGAGTACCTGCCGACCGAGCGCTGGATCGGCCAGTTCAGCGGCGGCACGCTCGACGACGACCTGAAGCTCGGCGCGGGCATCCAGGGCATCACGGGCGCGACGCTCTCGGCGCAGGCGATGACGGGAGGTGTGCGGCGCGCGCTGGCCCTCGTCGCGGTCGCCGTCCCCGCCGCGGCCGGAGCCAAATGAATGCGGTTCACCGTCACGCCGGACTGGAAGGACAACCAGCTGCTGCGGCTCGTGCTGGTGTGGTTCCTCGTCTTCGTGACGCTGCTCTGGGTGACGAACGCGCTCCTCTACTTCGCGAAGATGACGCTGAACCCCGCGTCGGTCGTCGCCTACTACCTCGGGAACGAGGCGATGTTCACGCAGCCGCGGAGCTACCAGGGGCTTCTCGAGATCACGCACTTCCACGTGTTCGCGATGGGCATTCTCGTGCTCACGATGACGCACTTGCTGCTTTTCGTGCCGATCGCGAACCGCACGAAGGCGTGGATCGTGAGCCTCGCGTTCAGTGCCGCGCTCGCCGACGAAGCGTCGGGTTGGCTCGTGCGGTTCGTGTCCCCGGGCTTCGCGTATCTCAAGGTCGCCGCCTTCCTCGCGCTCGAGGCGGTCCTGGCCTTCATGGTCGTGGCGGTGTTGTGGGCCATCTACACCACGCAGCCGAACGACTACCGCTCGAGCGCTCCGGACGATGACGACGACTGAACGACCGAAGGAGATCCAAATGATCTGGGCGATTTCGAAGCGATCGCTGATGATGCTGCTCGCCGGCGCGGCGCTCTCCGCCGCCGGGTGTGGAGACAACGACAACAGCACCGGCGATCCGACCCGCACGCCGACGCCGACGCCGACCGGGACCCCCGTGGTGGTGACCGCCGCGCAGGTCGTCGAGAACTACGCCGACCTGCTGTTCGCGAACTACAGCGACGCGCTCGCGGACGCGGAGGCGCTGCACGACGCCGTCGACGCCTTCGTCGAGGCGCCGAGCCAGGCGACGCTCGACGCTGCCAAGGCCGCGTGGATCGCCTCCCGCCCGTCGTACCAACAGACCGAGATCGCGCGCTTCTACAATGGCCCGATCGACGAGCCCGAGACCGGCCCCGAGGGTCTCATCAATGCGTGGCCGCTCGACGAGAACTTCATCGACTACGTCGAGGGCGCCCCCGACAGCGGCATCATCAACGACCCGGCCGGCTTTCCGGTGATCGACGAGGACACCATCGCGGAGGCCAACCAGAGCAGCAGCGAGGCCAATGTCTCGACCGGCTACCATGCGATCGAGTTCCTCCTCTGGGGCCAGGACACGAGTGCCACCGGGCCCGGGACGCGGCCCTTCACCGATTACGTGACCGATGGCACGGGTACGGCGGCAAATCAGGAGCGCCGCGGCCAGTATCTGTCGGCGACCGCGCACCTCCTCGTCGACAATCTGCAGGACGTGACCGACCAGTGGGCGCCGGGCAACCCGAGCAACTACCGCGCCGAGCTGCTGTCGATCGACACGGACGAGGCCCTCGGCCGCATCCTCACCGGCCTCGGGACGCTCAGCGCCGGCGAGCTCGGCGGCGAGCGCTTGAGCGTCGCGTTCGAGACCCGCGATCAAGAGGACGAGCACTCCTGCTTCTCGGACAACACCCGCGACGACCTCGCCAACGACGCGATCGGCATCCAGAACGGCTACCTCGGTCGCTACGGCGACCTCGATGGCCCGGGCGTGAACGACCTCGTGCGCCAGGTCGACCCGGCGCTCGACGCGGAGATTCAGCAACAGCTCGCGGCGAGCGTTGCCGCCGTGCAGGCGATCCCGCAACCCTTCGATCAGGCGATCGTCGGCGCCGACGACAGCCCAGGCCGGGTCGCGATCCAGGCCGCGATCACCGACCTCTTCGCGCAGGGCGACGGGTTCGCGTCGGTCGCGGAGGCGCTCGGTGTGACGACCGGCACTCCGGAATAAGCGCCCGGGGATTCATTGCACCAAGTGTTTCGCATTCGTCCGACGCTGGCGGCCGCTCTGATGCTCGGAGCGGCCGTCGGCCTTTGGACGGGCAGCAGTCGGGCCGAGGTCTGCGGCGACGCCGACGGCAACGGCAGCGTGTCGCTGACCGACGGGGTGCGCGCGCTCCGCGCCGCGGCGGCCCTTCCGGACGGCTGCGCGACCGCGGTCTGCGACGTCGATGGTAACGGCAGCGTGAGCGTGACCGACGGCGTGCGGATTCTGCGTGCCGCGGCCGGGATCGACGCGGCGCTGGTCTGCCCCGCGCTGGCGCCCGACCCGCTCCTCGGCGGGGGTACCACGGTCTTCGACACGTCGGTGAACGCGTTCGGTCAGCCGGCCGCGAACCAGCCGCTCGCGGAGCGGCCCCACTTCTTCACCGGCAACGCGCTCTTCAATCGCAACTGGGTGACGGCGCCGTCGTCGACGGTCGGGAGCGACGGTCTCGGGCCGATCTTCAACGCCCTGTCGTGCTCGGGATGTCATTTCAAGGACGGCCGCGGCCGGCCGCCGGTCGGCGACGAGCCGTTCGAGACGCTGCTCGTGCGTCTCAGCGTCCCCGGCGAAGATCCGATCGACGGGTCGGTCGCCGAGCCGCGCTATGGACACCAGCTCGGGAACCGCGCGATCCGCGGCGTCCCCGCCGAGGGTGCGCCGCGTCTCGAGTACGAGGAGCGTCCCGGCGCCTACGGTGACGGCACGTCCTACAGCCTGCGCGCGCCGCGGCTCGCGATCGACGATCTCGCGTACGGCCCGCTGGCGCCGGACGTGCAGACGTCGGTCAGGGTCGCGCAGCAGATCATCGGGCTCGGGCTCCTCGAGGCGCTCGACGAGGCGACGGTCCTGGCGACCGCCGATCCCGACGACACCGACGGCGACGGGATTTCAGGTCGAGCCAATCGCGTGTGGGATCGAAGACAGGGCGCGACGGTCCTCGGGCGCTTCGGCTGGAAGGCCAACGCGCCGACGCTCGAGCAGCAGACCGCCGGTGCGTTCCTCGGCGACATCGGCATCACCTCGCCGCTCTTCCTCGACGAGGACTGCACGAGCGTCGAGGCCGCGTGCGTAGCGGCGCCGAACGGCGGCGCCCCCGAGGTCGACCAGCTGAAGCTCGACCTCGTGATGTTCTACGTGACGTTGCTCGCGGTGCCGGCGCGGCGCGCGATCGACGACGCGCAAGCCCGGCGCGGCGAGGCGCTCTTCGCGTCGGCGGGCTGCGGCGGATGCCACACGACGACGCTCGTGACCGGCGAGCTCCCGGGCTTCCCCGCCGTGTCGCACCAGACGATCCACCCGTACACCGACCTCCTGCTGCACGACATGGGCCCCGACCTCGCCGACGGCCGGGCGGACTTCCTCGCGAGCGGCAGCGAGTGGCGGACGCCGCCCCTCTGGGGCCTCGGCCTCGTCCCGACGGTGAACGATCATACGTTCTTGCTGCACGACGGCCGCGCGCGCGGCTTCGCCGAAGCGATCCTCTGGCACGGCGGCGAGGCGGAGACGGCGCGCGAGGCGTTTCGCACGATGCCGGCCGCGGACCGCGCTGCGCTCGTGCGCTTTCTCGAGACGCTCTGAGGTAAGAGGGACCAATGACGATGACGACCAAGCTCTTCCTGGTGGCGGCCGCGCTCGCGCTGCTGACGACGGCGGTGCCCGCGGCCGCGCAAGTGTGCGGCGACGCCGACGACAGCGGCGCGATTACGGTCACGGACGGCGTGCTGGTGCTGCGGACCGCGGCGGGGCTCGGCGGCGAGTGCGACGCGACCCGCTGCGACGTCGATGGCAGCGGCAGCATCACCGTGACCGACGGCGTGAACGTGCTGCGCGCCGCCGCCGGTCTCGGCAACCCGACCGGCTGCAGCGGCGGCTCGCTCGGTCCGCGCCGCACCTTCCTCCGCGACCTGTCGAACGCCGGCGCGATCCCGAGCTATCGGGCGCTCGCGGCCGAAGCAGTCGATCTGCAGGTCGCGCTCGAAGACCTCGTGACCGCACCCGGCGCCGAGCGTCTCGCGATCGCGCAGCAGGCGTGGCGCACCACGCGGCGGGTGTGGAAGGAAACCGAGGCGTTCCGCCTCGGACCGTCCGAAGTCCAGCGCACGAGCGCGCGCATCGATTGGCCGAACGCCAACCCCGACCAGATCGACGCGGAGATCGCCGGGTCGAGCGCGCAGTCGTCGGCGTACCTCGATACGCTCGGGGCGCAGAAGGTCGGCTTCCAGGCGATCGAGTACTTCATCTTCGACCCGGCCGGCGACGCCGCGGTCGTGACCGGGCTCCTCGGGACGGAGAACGCGCGCCGGCGCGCCTACCTTCTGGCCGTTGGCGTCAACATCAGTGAACGAACGCAGGAGCTGCGCGAGGCGTGGGAGCCGAGCGGCGGCAACTTCGGCGCCGACTTCATCGACTCGGGCATTGGCGGCAATGCCTTCCCGACCCTGAAGGAAGCGTTCGACGAGGTCGTGAACCGCATGATCTTCACGATGGAGATCGTGGAAGAGCGGCGTCTCGGCGAGCCGCTCGGCGTGAAGGGCGGGGGGCCGCGCCCGGACCTCATC
This sequence comes from Polyangiaceae bacterium, assembly GCA_031400185.1. Taxonomy (GTDB): domain Bacteria; phylum Desulfobacterota; class Binatia; order UTPRO1; family UTPRO1; genus UTPRO1. The sequence goes on along the minus strand of JANNPN010000437.1, from coordinate 1,787 downwards.
GAGTCGCCGCGGAGCGGCGATACGCTCGCCGGCATCCTGGCCAACATCGAGGGCGTCGCCGACGTCTACCGCGGCACGTACACCGGAGGGCAGGGGACCGGCATTGGCGTTCAGGTAGCGGCGATCAGCCCCGCGGTCGATACCGCGGTGCGCGGGCTCTTCGACGCGGCGATCGCGGCGGTGCAGGCGGTGCCGGAGCCGTTCGCCGACGCCATCGTGAACCACCGCGACGAGGCGCTCGTCGCGTACGAAGCGGTGCAGGAGCTCCGCCGCGCGCTCACGCTCGACGTCGCCAGCACGCTCGGGGTGAAGCTCACGTTCGGAGGGACGGACGGCGACTAGCCGCGGCGGATCGCTGCAACGGGCCGATCTGCTTCGTGAGTCGGTCGACGTCGCTTCGCTCGTCTCTTTTCGCGGCGCGTTCGGGGTGGTGATGCTGATCGCCGTTGTGCGCTACTTCGCGTACGGCTGGATCGACGCACTCTTCGTGCACCCGCGGTTCTTCTTCCCGTACGCCGGCTTCGAATGGGTGCGGCCGTGGCCGGGCATCGGGATGTATGTGCACTTCGGCGTACTCGGGGTCCTGGCGCTCGCGATCGTGGTCGGGTGCTGCACGCGGACGAGCACTGCGCTCTTCGCGCTCGGGTTCACGTGGGCGCACCTGATCGACAAGACGAACTACCTGAACCACTACTACCTCGTCAGCGTGCTCGCGGCGTTGATGGTGGTCCTGCCGATGGGCGCCGCGGGCTCCGTCGACGCGTGGCGCCGTCCGGCACGGGCGGCCGACCTGGTGCCGGCGTGGACGGTCTGGGTGCTGCGCGCGCAGCTCGGGCTCGTCTACGTTTACGGCGGGGTCGCGAAGCTCAACGCCGACTGGCTCGTGCACGCGCAGCCGCTCCGCATCTGGCTCGCGGCACGCGGCGACGTGCCGCTGATCGGCGCGCTCCTCGAGCACGGCTGGGCCGCCTACGCGTTCAGCTGGGCGGGCGCCGCCTTCGATCTCGGCATCGTGCCGTTCCTCCTCTGGCGGCGGACGCGCGTTCTCGCCTACGCGGTCGTCGTCGTGTTCCACCTGCTCACGAGCGTGCTCTTTCCGATCGGGATTTTTCCGTGGCTCATGATCGCTCTCACGCCGATCTTCTTCGATCCCGATTGGCCGCGGCGCGCGCTGGCCCGGCTCACCGGAGAGGCGTGGCCCGGCGGAACGCGGATCGCGACGATCCCGTGCGAGCGCGCGGCGATGGCCGTGCTCGCGCTGCACCTCGTGGTGCAGACGCTGATCCCGCTCCGCGCCTTCGCCCTGACCGACGACATCGCGTGGACTGAGGAGGGCTTCCGCTTCGCGTGGCGCGTGATGGCGATCGAAAAGGCGGGGATGGCGACGTTTCGCCTTCGCGATCCGGCGAGCGGCGAGACCTGGACCGTCGATCCGCGGAGCGAGCTCACCACGCTCCAGGCGAGCATGATGGCGACCCAACCGGACATGATCGCCGACTACGCGCGGCACCTCGCGGACGACGCGCGCCGCCAGGGCCACGCGGACGTCGAGGTGCGCGCCGACGTGTGGGTGTCGCTGAATGGCCGGCCGAACCGGCGCTTCGTCGACCCGGACGCGGATCTCGCGCGAGCTACCCGCGCGCCCGTGCTGGCGCGGGAGAAGTAGCGAGCCGCCGCTCGCTCCGCGCCGCGAGCCACGCAACGACGAGGAACGTCGCGAGCACCGACAGCACCATCGCCGTCGGGGAGGGCGGCACCGGGCCGAGGGCGGTCGCCGTCTGGAGCAG
>JANNPN010000436.1:0-6630 GCA_031400185.1 Polyangiaceae bacterium | reverse complement strand
TCGGGAGCGCCTGGAGGAGCGTCGTCGCGTCCCACGACGGCGTCGGCGGCGTACCAGACGCGCGCGCCTCGTCGAGGCGCTTCCGCTCGCTCGTGAGGTCGAAGAAATCGTTGCCCTCGAAAAACACGAGCACGACGTCGGTCGTCGACGCCGCCTTGCCGTACTCGCGCAGATAGAAAGTCTGGGTCGCGGGCCCGGTGTAGCCGACCCCGAGATTCTTCACACGGACGCCGAGCGCCGTCGCGAGCCGGGTCGTGACGATCTGGTCGTCGGGGAGAAATCCGAGCTCGGTGAACGAGTCGCCGACCACGGCGATCTCCCAGTCGTCGAGCGTGGCCGGGTTCCGAAATCCGAGCGCGTCGTACTCCGCGGTCACGCGCGGCGCGTCGGCGTACGCGCCGTCGTCACCGCCGAGGATCCGGTACATGACGTCGAGCGCGTTTCCTTCCCAGCGGTCCGGACCGGGACGGCGGAAGAACGCGTCGCCGACCGGCACGATCGGCTCCCGGTAGAAGATCGGCACCACGCGGACCCCGTGCGCCGCGCGCTCGAAGTCGAAGTCGGCGACCCGGAACCCGACCTCGAGCAGGCACACGATCAGCACCGTGCCCGCGAGCGCGCGCAGCGGCCCGCCGAAGCGAAACGCGCGCGCCGCCCGGACGGGCTCGTCCGGGCGGCGCGCAGTGTGCGGCGTGGTGCTCAGCTCGTGTGCGGGCCGAGATTCGTCCAGACCGTCTTGATCTGGGTGTAGAGCTCGAGCGCGGCCTTTCCAATCTCACGACCGAAGCCGCTCTGTTTGTAGCCGCCGAACGGCGCGGCCGCATCGAACACGTTGTAGCAGTTGATCCACACGGTGCCGGCCTTGAGGGTCGATGCCAGCTGGTGGGCCTTCGAGATGTCCTTCGTCCACACGGCGGCGGCGAGGCCGTAGTCGGTCTGGTTGCCGGCCGCCGCGACCTCCGCGACGTCCTTGAACGGGATCGCGCAGACGACCGGTCCGAAGATCTCCTCGTTCAGGATCTTCGCGTCGGGCTTCACGTCGGTGAAGACCGTCGGCTGGACGAAGTATCCTTTGCTCAAGTTCTTTGGACGGCCGCCGCCCGACGCGGCCGTGCCGCCGCCCGACTTGCCGGACTCGAGGAAGCCCGTCACCCGCTCGTACTGCTCGGACGAGACGAGCGGGCCCATCTCGGTCGAGAGATCCATCCCGGGTCCGAGCTTGATCTTCTGGGCGTGGTCGATGAGGGTCGGCATGATCTTGTCGTACGCCTTCGCCTCGATGAAGAGCCGCGAGCCCGCGCAGCAGCACTGGCCGTGGTTGAAGAAGATGGCGTTGGCGGCGCCGATGGCCGCCGACTCGAGATCGGCGTCGGCGAAGATGATGTTCGGCGACTTGCCGCCGAGCTCGAGCGAGACGCGCTTCAAGTTACCGGACGCAGCGCGCATGATGATCTTGCCGACCTCGGTCGAGCCCGTGAACGCGACCTTGTCGACGTCGGGATGCTCGGCCAGCGCCGCGCCGGCGGCCTCGCCGTAGCCGGTCACGATGTTGACGACGCCGGGCGGGATGCCCGCCTCTTCGAACAGCTCACCGAGACGGAGCGCCGAAAGCGGCGTCTGCTCGGCGGGCTTCAAGACCACCGTATTGCCGCACGCGAGCGCCACGCCGAGCTTCCACGCCGCCATCAGCAGCGGGAAGTTCCACGGGATGATCTGCCCGACGACGCCGACCGGCTCGCGGAGCGTGTACGTCAACATCTGCTGGCCGGGGATCGAGACCGGGATCGTCTCGCCTTCGACCTTGGTCGCCCACCCCGCGTAGTACCGGAAGTGATCGATCACGAGCGGCACGTCGGCCACGCGCGAGACCGCGAGCGGCTTCCCGTTGTCGAGCGTCTCGAGCTGCGCGAATTCCTCGGCGTGCTTCTCGATCAGGTCGGCGAGCTTCCAGATCGCGCGCCCGCGCTCGGACGCCGTCATGCGGCGCCAGGGCCCGGTCTCGAAGGCCCGCCGGGCCGCTTTCACGGCGCGATCGATGTCCTCCTTGTCACCCGCCGGCACCTCGGCGAGCGGCTCTTCCGTCGCGGGGTCGTAGGTCGTGAGCGTCTTCCCGGACGCCGCCTCGACCCACTTCCCGTCGATCAGCATCTTCCGGGTGCGCCCGCCGATGAACTGCTGGACGCCCGGGGCGACGTCGTAGCTCGACTGCAATCTCGGTTGTGCCATTGGATAGCTCCTTTTCGTGTACGCGCGCGAGCGGGCCCGCGGGGATTCCGAAACCCCGCGATCTTAGTCGACTGCCCGCCGAACATGCCACCGGAAAATGCCCGGAGGAATACACCCTCGGCGGGTGCGCGGGCCGCGCGTCAGTCAGTCTTGCCCACGGGCGTGCTCGCGTCGGTCTTGGGGGGCCCGTTTTCGCGGGTCACGACGAACCACGTAGCGCGGGGGGCGTCCGTCAGCGGCCGGCGCGTGCGACCGAGAACGCCGGCACGCAGACCGCCCAGTACTCGCACTCGGTCTCGAACGGGTTCGCGTACGTCACCGTCGTCCCGCGCGGGACCGTGATGCTCTCGCCGGGGCCGAGCTCGGTCCGCCCGCCGCCCTGCTCGACTACGAGCCGGCCGCGGACCATCAGCGTCACCTCGTCGAACTGCGGCGTCTGCGGTGCCTCGGACCACCCCGGCGGCGCCACCATGTGCGCGACGCTGAACGTGTCACGGCGATCCGACGCGAGGCCGCAGTGCTCGTCGATGATCTTGCCGCCGGGCACCGGAATGCGAACCGGCTCGTTCTTTGCGATCGTCATGCTCTCGCCCTAGCGGACGGCACGCGTCGGATGCAACGCACCGCGGTAGCCCGCCTTCGCCGTTCCTTGTATTGAGGCGCCCATGACGCGCGCGTTCCGGTGGGTGATCGCCGCCTACCTTGCGAGCACGCTCGCGCTGCCGTACGCGCACGCGGATTCGCCCGACGCGTCGACCGCCACACCCGCCGGCGAGCCGCGCGCGCAGGGTCCGCTCGGGACCGACGTCCCGCGCGGCGCCGCCGAGCATTTCCTCGCCGCATGCCGCGAGAACGACTACGCCCGCGCTGCCGAGCTCCTCGACCTTCGCAAGGTGCCGCGCGCGTCGCGCGCGACCCGCGGCCCCATGCTGGCGCGCGAGCTCGAGGCGGTGCTCGAGCGCGGCGTCGCGCTCGACCTCGCGCTCTTGAGCGACGCGACGGAGGGCGAGCCGGACGACGGTCTCGCCGGGAACCGCGACCTGCTCGCGATCCTGGAAACGGGCGCCGGTCCCGTCGAGCTGCAGCTCGAGCGCGGCAGCGCCGAGGGCGCGACGATCTGGCGGGTCGCCCCCGACACCGTCGCGCGCATCCCCGACCTCTACACCGAGCTCGGCTACGGCCCGTTCGCCGACCGCCTGCCCGCGCCGCTCGTCTCGCTGCGCTTCCTCGGGGTCCGCCTGTGGCAGTGGATCGGACTGGCCCTGGTCGTCGTGGTCGCTGCGAGCCTCGCGTGGCTCGGGAGCCGCTTCGTCGTGCGCATCGGGGCGCCGCTGCTCTCACGCACCGGTCTCGACCAGCGCGCCGCGACGCACGCGATCGGTCCGATCGGGCTTTTGCTCGCGGTCGCGCTCGCCGCGACGGCGCTCCCCTTCCTCTCGCTCGCGTTCACGCCCCAGCGCGTGGTGATCGGGGTCGGGAAGGCGCTCGTGATCGTCGCGCTGACGTGGCTCGTGCTGCGCGCAATCGACGTCATGTCGACGCGGGCGCAGCGCCGCTTCGTCCAGCGACGACAGCTCGCCGCCGTCTCGATGATCCCGCTCGGGCGGCGGGTGCTGAAGATCGTCGTCGCGTGTTTCGCGCTCGTCGCGGCACTGCAGAACTTCGGCTTCAACGTGACGGGCATCGCCGCCGGGCTCGGGATCGGCGGCCTCGCGCTCGCGCTCGCCGCGCAAAAGACCGTCGAGAACCTGTTCGGCGGCGTGACGTTGATCGCCGACCAGCCGGTGCGGGTCGGTGACTTCTGCCGGTTCGGCGACGCCGAGGGCATCGTCGAGGACATCGGCCTCCGCTCGACCCGCATTCGCACGCTCGACCGCACGGTGGTGACCATTCCGAACGCGCAGTTCTCGGCGATGCCGCTCGAGAACCTGAGCCGGCGCGACCGCATCCCCGTCCGCATCACGCTGGCGCTCCGGAACGAGACGGGCGCGGCGCGCGTCCGCGAGATCGTCGCGCGTCTCCGCGAGATGTTGGCGGCACAGGCCAAGGTCGACGCGGCAAGCGCGCGCGCACGGCTCGCGAAGATCAGCCCCCAGGCGACCGAGATCGAGCTCTTCGCCTACGTCCTGACGTCGAGCTACTCCGAGTACGTCGACTACCGCGAGCAGATCCTCTTCGGCGCCCTCGAGGCGATGGGCACCGACGCGACCACGCTCAAGTAGCCCCGTCGATCCCGCTCGACCCGACGCCGCCAACCCGGGTAGAGCATGGCTATGCTCGCCGTCGTCGACCGCGTCCAGCTCGCCGTCACCGATCGCCGTGCCGCCGCCGCGGGATTTGCGCGCCTGCTCGATGCCGCCATCGCGTCCGAGGACGCCGTGGCTCCGCTCGCCGCACGGCGGACGACGCTCGCATCAGGCCGGGCGACGATCGAGCTCCTCGAGCCCGACGGCGGAGGGCCGGTCGCCGACCACCTCCGCGCGGCCGGTCCGGGACTGTTCGCGGCGGGCGTCGCGTCGGCGCACCTCGACGCGCTTCGGCACCGCCTGGTCGAGCGGCGCGTCGACTTCGCAGAGGCCGACGGGCAACTGTTCCTCGCTCCGCACGCGACGGGCGGAACCGGGCTCCGCTGCGTGGTGTCGCCGCTCCGCGACGCGCCGGCAGCACCGGGCCTGATCTCCCATCTCTACGAGGTGACGAACCTCGTCGCCGACTGGGAGGCGGCCGCCGCCCACTACGCGCGTCTCTTCGATCTGGCACCAGACCGCTTCTGCCCGATCGCGAGCCAGGAGTACGGATATCGCGGTACGCTCACCATGTTCGATCCGCGCGACCGCCTCGACCGCATCGAGGTCATCACGCCCCACGAGCTCGGGAAGACGATGGGACGCTACCTGACCAAGCGCGGCCCGTGCCTGTACATGTGCTTCGCCGAGGCGCCGGATCTCGCCGTCCTCCGCGCGCGGCTCGAGGAGCACGCGCCGGGCGATTGGACCGGTTCCACGCACGCGGCGGTCCCCGACACCCTCTTCATCCATCCGAAAGCCCTCGCCGGTCTCATGATGGGTGTCAGCCGGACGAGCGTCGGCTGGACCTGGTCCGGCCGCCCCGAGCGCGTGCAAGCGCCACCTCCCTAGGAGATCGCCAGTGAGCCCTTTCCCCCGCGCCCCCCTGACCCTCGCCGCCGCGCTGCTCGTCCTGTTGCCGTCGCTCGCGCGGGCCCAACCGACGAACGACGAGTGCGCCGCCGCGACGGCCATCAAGAAGGTCCCGTCGACGCAGACGCTGGCCGTCGAGACGGCAACGATCGGCGCGACCGATCCCGAGTCCTCCTGCGCCGGCGGAGACCCGACCGTCTGGTACACCTACACCGCGAAGCGCGAACTGAGCCTCGAGCTCGACGCGACCGCGAGCACCTATCGCGCCGGCATCACCGTCTACACCGGCGCGTGCGGCGCGCTCACCGAGACCACCTGCGTCGAGCGGAGCAGCGACGGCGGGCCGGCCCGTCTGGTGCTGCAACTCCGCAAGGGCGACGTCGTGCGCCTTGCCGTGACGACGCGCAGCGACCCCGGCAGCACGCTCAGCCTCGTCGCCCGCAAGAGCGCTCCCCGTTACCGCCGACCGAAGAGCGTTGCCGAGATCGTGCGCTCGTCGGACCCGAGCCCCTACGGCGGGGCGCAGGGACTGCTGCTCGCGGCCGTCGCGACCGACGAGAAGACGACCGTCTTCGCGCAGACCGCGTCCGCCATCGTGGTCGACGTCGGCGGCGTGCCGACCACGGTCGCCCACACCGGATCGCCGAGCCCGGCCGGCGGCACGTTCGCGACCTTCCGGCCGCCGGTCCTGTCGGCGACCAGCGTGTACTTCATCGCCACGCTCGAGGGCGGCCCCGTCGGGGAGGGTATCTTCACGTGGAACGGCACGGCGCTCGAGTCCGTCCTGCTCCCGGGAAGCCCAGGACCGGCGGGCACGACCCTCCGCGACTTCGGCACCGCCCTCGCCGTCAGCGACACCGGAGTCCTGGCGTTCCTCGCCCGCACCGTCGGCGATCCCGACCAGAAGCTCATGCGTTTCGACGGGACGACGACGACGGTGCTCGCGGTCCGCGACCAGGCGTCGCCGTGCGGCGGAACGATCCGCGCGTTCGAGGCGAGCCTCGCGATCGACGGCCCCGGCGACCGGATCGTGTTCAGCGCCGACGTCCGGAGTCCGACGGGCGCGGGCGTCTTTCTCGCGGAGGCGGGCGGTCTGACCGCGGTCGCGTGTCGCGAGGACGCGACCCCGCTCGGCGGCGAGCATCGCACCTTCGGAGCGCGAAGCGCGATCAACGATCTCGGCGAGGTGTACTTCCTGAGCAGCGTCGACGGCGGCCCGAGCAACGCCGTGGTCCTGTGGATGTGG
>JANNPN010000434.1:0-5518 GCA_031400185.1 Polyangiaceae bacterium | reverse complement strand
TCGAGGAGCTCGTCGAGCTTCCGGCGCATCTCGTCGAGGGCGTTTCGCAGATGGAAGTCGCGATGGCGTTCGCGGATCTGCTTCCGTACCTGCTCGAGGATCTCGTCGAGGCCGAGCACGCGCATGCCGGAGAGGTCGGCGCCCTGCCGGAGCAGCCAGTCGAGCGCTTGGCGGACGTCGTCGGTGTACGAGAGGTACTCCCCGAGCTTGCTGAAGATCTCGTCGGGGTCGAGACGGACGCGTTGTCGCCCGTCCCAGCGTGTGTAGCGGACGGTGAACATGGTCAGCCTTTGTAGACCGTCCGGCCGCCGGCACGTTCCTTGTTGAGCTTCCGATGCACGTGGAGCCCTTCGAGGATGAGCTCGCTCGCCGAGGCCATGAGCGCCGGGCTCTCGAACGGCCCGAGGCCGGTGATCGCCTCGCGGAGCCCGGGGATGCCGCGGATGCCTTCGAGGTACTCCCCCGACGGCATGCGGTCCGACACCTCGACGCCGCCGCCGCCCTCGAAGTACTCGACGACGCGCTTCAGCGAATCGACCGCGACCACGCGGTCGAACACTTTGAGCACTGCCCGGTTGGTGAGCCGGTCGATCAGATCGCTCGCCTTCTTTTCCTCACCGGCGTACTCGAGCTCGATCTTGCCCGCCGTCGACGAGAGCACCGCATGCAGATCGCTGAGGCGCGGGACGACTTCGCGCTCGCCGCAGCGGACCGCCCTCTTCTCGGCGTTCGCGAGCACGCTTTCGTAGTTGTTGATGGTGACGCGCACGCTGACGCCGGATGCCTGGTTGATCTCGTTCGACTCGCGGGCCTCCATGGTGATCTGCGCGAGGAGCTCCTTGATGAAACCGGGCACCCGCACCTCGCGCCCTCCCCGCTCGGCCGCCGGCACCTCCTGCTCCATGATCGCGATCTCGTCCTCGATGCGGCTCGGGTAGTGGGTCCGGATCTGGGCGTCGAAACGGTCTTTTAGCGGCGTGATGATGCGGCCGCGGCTCGTGTAGTCCTCCGGGTTGGCGGTCGCGATGATCACCACGTCGAGTGGCAGGTGGATCTTGTAGCCTTTGATCTGGACGTCCCGCTCTTCCATGACGTTGAAGAGTCCAACCTGCACCTTCTCGGTCAGGTCCGGGAGCTCGTTGATGGCGAAGATGCCGCGGTGCGTGCGGGGCACGAGCCCGTAGTGGATGGTGTCCTCGTCGGCGAGGTAGCGGCCCTCCGCGACCTTGATCGGGTCGATCTCGCCGATGAGATCCGCCATCGAAACGTCGGGCGTCGCGAGCTTCTCGCCGTAACGGCGGTCGCGCTCGAGCCAGACGATCGGGAGCGCGTCGCCCTCTGCGGCGGCACGCTGGCGGCACGCGCGACAGATGGGCGCGAAGGGGTCGTCGTTGACCTCGCAGCCGGCGACCGCGGGGATCGCCGGATCGAGTAGCCGGAGGAGCCCGCGCATGATGCGCGACTTGCCCTGGCCGCGCTCGCCGAGGAACACGATGTGATGCCCGGCGAGGATCGCGTTCTCGATCTCTGGCACGACGGTGTCGTCGTAGCCGATGATCCCGTCGAGGATACGTTCGCCCGCGGCGAGCTTGGTGAGCAGGTTCCGCCGCATCTCCTCGCGCACGGGGGCGACCTGGTAGCCTGCTCCTTTGAGATCGCCGACCGTCCGCGCCTGCTCCATCAACCGTATCCTCCAGTGGCCGAAAAGGCGCGCGCATTATACGCGCGGCGTCTCGGGCGAGTAAATCGAACCACGTGTCCGAATCGGGCCTTGCTGGCCCACCGTGCCATTGCAACAATGCTCGCCGCGTGTCCGTCCACTGGCAGAGGATCTCCGTGCCCTTCGACTACCCCGTCTACTTCAGCCGGGACGTCCTCGCGGCGGACGACCGCGATCTGCTCGACGCCGTGACGCGGAAGGAGCCGGAGCGGCGGCACCGCCTGCTGGTGGTGATCGACGACGGCGTCGTCCGGGCGTGGCCGGACCTCATCGCGCGCCTCACGGCCTACGTCGGGCGGCACCCGCGCCAGCTGACGCTCGCATCCGCGCCGATCGTGGTGGCGGGCGGCGAGCGCGTGAAGAACGACCACGCCGACCTCGCGGCCCTGCAATCGCGCCTCCACGCGCTCGCGATCGACCGGCAGAGCGTCGTCGTGGCGATCGGCGGCGGCGCGGTGCTCGACATGGCGGGGTACGCCGCCGCGACCGTGCACCGCGGCGTCCGCGTCGTGCGGCTGCCGACGACCGTCCTCGCACAGACCGACTCCGGCGTGAGCGTCAAGAACGGCGTGAACGCGTTCGGCAGCAAGAACTTCCTCGGCACGTTCGCGCCGCCGTTCGCGGTCGTGAACGACCGGCGGTTCCTCGGGACGCTCGCGAAACGCGACACGATCGCGGGGATGGCGGAGGCCGTGAAGGTCGCGCTCGTGCGCGATGCGGAGTTCTTCGGCTGGCTCGAGAGCAACGCCGGATCGCTCGCCGAGGGCCGGCTCGACGACGTCGCGACGCTCATCGAGCGGAGCGCCCGCCTGCACCTTGCCCACATCGCCGGCTCCGGTGATCCGTTCGAGCTCGGCAGCGCGCGGCCCCTCGATTTCGGCCACTGGGCCGCGCACAAGCTCGAGATGCTGACCGAGCACCGCCTCCGCCACGGTGAGGCGGTCGCGGTCGGGATGGCCGTCGACGCGTGTTACGCGGCCGAGGTCGGCATGCTGCCGGTCGCGGCGCGCGACCGCATCCTCGCGCTGCTCGACGCGCTCGGCCTGCCGATCTTCGATGCGGCACTGCGCTTCTGCGGCCCCGGCGAGCGGCCGCGGATCCTCGAGGGCCTCGCCGAGTTTCGCGAGCATCTCGGGGGCGAGCTCACGGTGACCCTGCTGAGCGACCTCGGACGCGGCGTCGAGGTGCACGAGATGCGCGACGACGTGATCCTGCGCGCGATCGACGATCTCGCGCACCGGAGTGCGACGCGGTGAAGCTCGCCACTCCGGGCGGCCCGCATCTCACCTACTGCACCAACATCCACCCGGGCGAGACCTGGGATGAGGTACGCGCAAACCTCGCGCGGCACGTGGTCGCGGTGCAGGCGCGGGTCGGGGCGGGACGACGCTTCGGTGTCGGGCTCCGTCTCTCGGCGGCGGCTGCGGAGACGTTGGCGAATCCCGCGGCGCTCGCGGAGCTGCAGCGCTTCCTGGCGGCCGAGAATCAGTACGTGTTCACGATCAACGGGTTCCCGTTCGGCGCGTTTCACGGCGTTCGCGTGAAGGAAGCCGCCTACGAGCCCGATTGGCGGGAGCCGCGCCGGCTCGCCTACAGCGATCGGCTCGCGACGATCCTGGCGGCGCTGCTTCCTGCCGACGGCGGGCTCTACGGCAGCGTCAGCACCGTGCCGGGTGCGTTTCGCGCGTGCGCGGCGGCGCCTGCAGACGTCGAGGCGATCGCGGAGCACCTGTGCCGCCACGTCGCGCTGCTGGTGGCGCTCGAAGCGGAGACCGGGCGATCGATCCGGCTCGCGCTCGAGCCTGAGCCGTGGTGCCTCCTCGAGACGGTCGCGGACGCAGTCGCGTTCTTCGGGCGTCATCTGTATTCCGAGGCGGCGGTCGCACGCGTCGCCAGGCTCACCGGCCGCACGCGCGCCGCGAGCGCGAACGCGTTGCATCGTCACCTCGGCGTCTGCTTCGACGCCTGCCACATGGCGGTCGAGTTCGCTGATCCGAGCGACGCGCTCGACGTGCTTGCGAGCGCGGAGATCCCGGTCGTGAAGGTGCAGGTGAGTGCCGGGATGGCTGCGGCGCTCGGCGGCGACGACGAAGGGACGCGCGCGGCGCTCGCGACCTTCGCGGACGACGTCTACCTGCACCAAGTCGTCGAACGGCGGAGCGAAGGTCTCCGCCGCTTCCTCGACCTCCCCGAGGCGCTCAGGGCGGCCGCCGACGACCGCACGGCGCGCGAGTGGCGCGTGCACTTCCACGTGCCGCTCTTTCGCGAGGAGCTCGGCGAGCTGCGGAGCACGCAGCCATGGGTCGCCGCCCTCCTCCGTCGGCTCGCGGCCGACGGCTACGGCGGACATCTCGAGGTCGAAACGTATACGTGGGACGTGCTCCCCGCCGAGTACCGTGGCGAGCCCGTCGACGCTGCGGTGGCGCGCGAGCTCGCCTGGACGATGGAGCAGCTCGGCGCGTGACGTGGCACGTGGCGTTTCGGCTCGGGCGAGTCTCGAACCTCCCGACCGTGTGGACGAACGTGCTCGCGGCGGCGGTGCTCGCCGGCGTTCCCGCGGCGAGTCTCGGGATCGTGGCGTGCGCGCTCGCCTGCTCGTGCTTCTACGTCGGCGGGATGTTCCTGAACGACGCGTTCGACCGCGAGTTCGACGCGCGCGTTCGTCCCGAGCGCCCCATTCCGTCGGGAAGCGCCACCGCCGTCGCGGTCTTCGCGGGGGGCTTCGCGCTTCTCGGCGCCGGGCTCGTGATCGTCTGGCTGACGGCGCGACTCGTGCTCGGCGATGCGACGAGCGGCGTCGTCTCCGGCCTCGTCTTGGCGGGCGCGATCGTCCTCTACGACGCGTGGCACAAGGCGAACTCCGCGGCGCCGGTGTTGATGGGACTCTGCCGCGTGCTGGTCTACGTCACGACGGCCGCCGCGCTCACCGGGGGCGTGCCGTCCGCAGTCGCCATTGGCGCCGTCGTGCTGCTCGCGTACCTGATCGGGCTCACGTACGTGGCCCGTCAAGAGAACCTCGGCGAGGTGCGGAACATGTGGCCGCTCGCCTGCCTCGCACTGCCGTTCCTCGTCTGGATCGGGAGCGCGTTCGCGGGCGGCGTCGCGACCGTCCTCTACGTCGGCTTTCTCGCCTGGGTGTCGTTCGCGCTCTCGCACCTCGGCTGGCAGGCGCGCGTCGACGTGCCGCGGACGGTGGTGAGCCTGATCGCGGGAATCGCATTGTTGGACGGCCTCGCGGTCGCGGGTGCCGGGCATGCGTCGCTCGCCCTGCTCTGCGTCGCCGCGTTCGCGCTCACCCTCGCGCTTCAGCGCTGGGTTCCGGGCACGTGACGGCTCGGCTTCGTCACGTGCGCATGCTAGCGACGATCGCATGACCGACCACCTCGATCGCCAGCTGGAGGACGCCCTCGCCGCTGGCCCCGGCGAAGCGCGCGTCGCCGCGGCACTCGCCGTCGTGCAGCGCGCCTTCGGCGCTCCGATGGGTACGCTGCACCGCCTCGGCACCGACGGGCACCTCCACCTCGTTGCCGCGACTCCCGGTATCCCCGAGCCTGTGCTCGCCGCGAGCCGCCGCATCCCGCTCGGCAAGGGCATCGCCGGCGAGGCGGCCGCGACGGCGAAACCGGTCACGCTCTGCAATCTCCAGACGGACACCAGCGGCGTTGCGCGCCCGGGCGCCAAGGCCACCGGCCTCGGCGGGTCTCTCTGCGTCCCGACGTTCGACGGGGACCGCGTCGTTGGTACCTTGGGCATCGGCTGGATGGGCGAACGCGCGATCACCGATGAAGAGACATCGAG
>JANNPN010000415.1:0-8489 GCA_031400185.1 Polyangiaceae bacterium | reverse complement strand
GACCGGGAGCGAGCACGCGGCCCGCAACCAAGCCAATATGGACCACGAGCGGCAAGGCCGCAGGACCCGCCGACGAGCCCCACACCGCGCGCGCGTCGCTCGAAGACGTCTTTCTTTTTCTTCTTTTTGAACCCCTCCGCGCGCACGCGAACTTTACAACCTGCGGACCCTAGGCTACGAACTCGGCTCTTCTTTCGCGTCACGACGACACACGAAAATATGGGATCCGAGCTGCAGGCGAGGCCGACCGTCGCCGAGATCGACGGGCGCGCGCTCGCCGACAATTTCGCCGAGCTCGGGCGCATCGCCGGCACGGCCGGGATGTTGCCGGTGGTGAAGTCCGACGCCTACGGGCACGGCCTGACGCTGGTCGGACGCGTGCTCCGCGACGCCGGGGCCGAACGCTTCGCGGTCGCGACCACGGCCGAAGGCCGGGACCTCCGGGCGGCGGGCGTGCAGGGCACGATCGTCGTGCTCGGCGGCGTGTACCCGGCCGACTTCGCGACCGTCGTCGACTCGCGGCTCGCCCCGGTCGTGTGGGACGCGGAGACCGCGCGCGGGCTCGCGGCGGTCGCGCGCGGCGCCGACCGCGTCGTTTCATTGCACGTCAAGGTCGACAGCGGCATGAGCCGCCTCGGCGTCGCGCCCGCCGACGCGCCGGACCTCCTCGCCAGCCTCGCCGAGATCGACGGGGTCACGGTCGAGGGCCTGCTCACCCACTTCTGCAACGCGGAGAGCATCGACGGCCCCGAGACCCAACGCCAGCTCGCCCGCTTCAGCGAGCTCGTGCGGGCGCTCACCGCCGCGCGCCGGAAACCGCGATTCGTGCACGCCGCCAATAGTGCGGCGACGCTCGTCGCACCCACCGCACACTTCGACCTCGTGCGGCCGGGGATCGCGCTCTACGGCATCCATCCGTCGCCCGAGCTGCGCGACCGGGCGCGGCTCCGGCCCGTGATGCGCTTCGTCACCCGGGTGATCGCGCTCCGGCAGATCGCAACGGGGGAGACGGTCGGCTACGGCGCCACCTTCGTCGCGAGCGGTCCGAGCGTGATTGCGACTCTGCCGGTCGGGTACGCCGACGGCTATCCCCGTGCGCTCTCGAACAAGGCGCAGGTGGTGATCCACGGCGGGCGCGTTCCGATCGCGGGGCGGGTTTGTATGGACCAGATCATGATCGACGTCACCGACGTCCCGGGCGTCGCGATCGGCGACGAAGTGGAGCTCTGGGGGAGGGACCTGCCTGTCGAGGAGGTGGCGGCGGTGGCGGGCACGATCCCGTACGAGCTCGTGACCAGGGTCGGGGCGCGCGTCCCACGCGTCGCCGTGCAATCCTAGGCATCAGGAGGACACCATGGCACGCATTGGGCGAGCCCTCGTGAGCGTCAGCGACAAGCGCGGCCTCGAACGCCTGGCGCGGGCGCTCGCCGCGCAGGGCGTCGAAATCCTGTCGACGGGCGGCACCGCCAAGGCCCTCACCGAGTGGGGGGTCCCGGTCGTACCCGTCAGCGACTACACCGGCTCGCCCGAGATCCTCGACGGCCGGGTGAAGACGCTGCACCCGAAGATTCACGGCGGCATCCTCGGCATGCGCGGCGAGTCGAGCCACCGCGAGCAGATGGAACGCCACGGGATCGGACCGATCGACATGGTGGTCGTGAACCTCTACCCGTTCGAGCAGGTGACGGCCGAGGCGCGGACGACGTTCGCGGAGGCGATCGAAAACATCGACATCGGCGGACCCTCGATGGTGCGCTCGGCGGCGAAGAACCACGCCGACGTGACGGTGCTGACCGACCCCGACGACTATGACGAGATCATCGCCGAGCTCGAGGCCGGCGGCGCGATCTCCCCCGCGACCAATCGGCGCTTGGCGCTCAAGGCGTTTGCGCTCACCGCACGCTACGACGGCGCCATCGCCGATTACCTCGCGGCCGCCGCCAACGACACGCCGTTCGGGCCGACGGCGCGCTTCGTCGGCACGAAGGTGCAGGACCTCCGCTATGGCGAGAACCCGCACCAGCGCGCCGCGTTCTACCGCGACGCGAGCCCGATCGCCGAGCCGTCGGTCACGAACGCGCGCCAGCTGCAGGGGAA
Source organism: Polyangiaceae bacterium (assembly GCA_031400185.1). Classification (GTDB taxonomy): domain Bacteria; phylum Desulfobacterota; class Binatia; order UTPRO1; family UTPRO1; genus UTPRO1. The sequence continues at coordinate 6,392 of JANNPN010000415.1, read as the reverse complement.
GGAGCTGTCCTTCAACAATCTGGTCGACGCGAACGCGGCGCTCGAGCTGGTGAAGGAGTTCCGCGTTCCGGCGGCAGTCGCGATCAAGCACATGAACCCCTGCGGCGTCGCCATCGCCCCCGAGCTCGTCGACGCCTTCACCAAGGCGCGCGCCTCCGATCCGGTGTCGATCTTCGGCGGCATCGTCGCGGTGAACCGCATCCTCGACCGCGCGACCGCCGAGGCGATGCAGGACCTCTTCCTCGAGGTCGTGATCGCGCCGCGCGTGGCCCCGGCCGCCCTCGAGGTGTTCCAGCGCTCGAAGAAGCTCGCGCAGGTCCGCCTGCTCTCCCTCGACATGGACGAGGAAGTCGACCTCTTCGATGCCGCCCGCGAGGCGTGGCGCGGGCCCGCGGGCCGGAGCCGCGACGTCAAGCGCGTCGTCGGCGGGTTCCTCGTGCAGGACCGCGACCTCGCCGAGGTCGACGTCACCACGTGCGAGATCGCGACGACGCGCGCGCCCTCGGCGGACGACCTCGCCGCGCTCGATTTCGCGTGGCGCATCTGCAAGCACGTCAAATCGAACGCGATCGTCGTGACGGGCCGCGACCAGGTGATCGGCGTCGGCGCAGGGCAGATGAGCCGGGTCGACTCGGCGCGGCTCGCGATCATGCGCGCGGGCCAGGCCGGTCTCGCGACCGCCGGGACGGTGGCGGCGTCGGACGCGTTCTTCCCGTTCCGCGACGGCCTCGACGTGCTCGCGGCGGCCGGCGTCCGGGCCGTCATCCAGCCGGGCGGCAGCGTCCGTGACGCCGAGGTGGTCGCCGCCGCCAACGAGCACGGCCTCACGATGATCCTCACCGGCCAGCGCCACTTCCGACACTGAGTCGATGCGCATTCTCGTGATCGGCGGCGGGGGCCGCGAGCACGCGCTCCTCTGGAAGCTCGCGGAGAGCACGCGGCGGCCGGAGCTCTTTTGCGCGCCCGGGAACGCCGGGACCGCCGAGCTCGCCGAGAGCTGCGCGGTCGCTGCGGACGACGTCCCCGGGCTTCTGGTACTCGCGAAGGACCGGCGGATCGACCTCACGATCGTCGGGCCGGAGCTGCCGCTGACGGCGGGCATCGTCGACGCGTTCGAGGCCGCGGGCCTCCGCATCTTCGGCCCGAACCGGCGCGCGGCCGAGCTCGAGGGCAGCAAGGCATTCATGAAGGCGCTGCTCGCGCGGCTCGGGATCCCGACCGCCGCGCACCGCACGTTCAGCGACCACGCAGCAGCGCGCGCCTGGCTCGACACGATCGGCGCGCCCGTCGTGCTGAAGGCCGACGGCCTCGCGGCGGGGAAGGGCGTGCTCGTCTGCGACGACCTCGCGACCGCGCGCGCCGGCCTCGAGGAGATCATGGTGCGGCGCGCGTTCGGGGCGGCCGGCGCGCAGGTCGTGATCGAGGAGTTCCTGCCCGGCGAGGAGCTTTCGTTCATGGCGCTCACCGACGGCACGACGGTCGTGCCGCTCGCGTCGTCGCAGGACCACAAGCGCGTCGGGGACGGCGACACCGGACCGAATACCGGCGGGATGGGCGCGTACTCCCCGGCGCCGATCCTCACGGCCGCGCTCGAGGACGAGGTCATGCGGACGATCATGCACCCGGTGGTCGCCGGTCTCGCCGAAGACGGCATCGTCTATCGCGGCGTCCTCTACGCGGGCCTCATGATCGCGAACGGCCGGCCGAAGGTGCTCGAGTTCAACGTGCGCTTCGGCGATCCCGAGTGCCAGGTCCTCATGATGCGGCTCCGTTCCGACCTGATCGACCTGGTCGAGGCGACGCTCGACGGTACGCTCGCCTCGGTGCGGCCGGCGTGGGATGCGCGCCCGTGCGCCGGCGTGGTGCTCGCCGCCGAGGGCTATCCCGGCGATCCCGCCAAGGGCGACGTCATCGTGGGCGCCGCGAATCGGCAGCGGTCGAGCGAGCACGCGGTCTTCCACGCCGGCACCGCACGCCGCGGCCGCGACGTCGTGACGAGCGGGGGACGGGTACTTACGGCGTGCGCCCTCGGCGCCGATCTCCGCGCCGCGGTCACCAACGCGTACGCGGTCGTCGAGACGGTCGAGTTTCGTGGCATGCACTTTCGGAGAGACATCGGACATCGCGCGCTTACGCGCGTGTGATGCCCGTTCGAGCGCAAGGAGGAAACGTGAGGAAGGGGAACGGCAGCAAGAAGAAGGCGGCGGCGCCACGCGTCGCGATCCTGATGGGAAGCGACAGCGACTGGGCGGTGATGTCGACGGCGTCCGAGCGCCTCGCGAGCTTCGGCGTCGCGCACGAGGCGCACGTGCTCTCGGCGCACCGCTCACCGGAGGAGACCGCCCGCTTCGCCCGCGACGCCAAGAAGCGCGGCCTCGCGGTCTTCATCTGCGGCGCCGGCGCCGCGGCGCACCTCGCGGGCGCGGTGTCGGCGCAGACGACGCTTCCGGTGCTCGGCGTCCCGCTCGACGCGTCGGGCCTCGGCGGGCTCGACGCGCTGCTCGCGACCGTGCAGATGCCGGCAGGCATCCCGGTCGGCACACTCGCGATCGGCAAGGCCGGCGCCGACAATGCCGCCATCTTGGCGGTGCAGATCCTGGCGCTCGCCGACGCCGAGCTCGCCGGCAAGCTCGACGCCCACAAGACGGGGCTCGCGGCCGGCGTCGCGGAGAAGGACCGGCGGCTGCAGGAGACGATGGCGTCGCGCGCCCGCTGAGCTCGGATGTCCGTCTTGTGCGGCGGCGGCCGGGTCTGCATAACGGCGCCGTGCATACGACGACCCCGGCCGGCGTACTTTCGCGCCGTACCGTGCTGCAGATGTTCGCCGCGCTCGGCCTCACCGCGTGGGGGCGGCGCGCAGTCCTCGCCGCGACCGCGCCCTCGAGCTTCCACCGGATCTACGGCAATTCCGCCGACCGCGACGCCTTCCGGCTCTTTCTCGCGAACGTCTTCCACCTCTATCCCGAGGAGGAGTTCCATCGCCTCATCATCCGCTTGACGGCCCAGTACAAGAGCGACGGCGAGATCTACCGCGGCCTCCGGAAGCGCTTGCCGGAGATCAGCCCGAGGCTCGCCGCGTTCACGTACGCGCTGCCGGCTCTCAAGAAGCAGAAAATCGAGATGGCGGAGCAGACCGTGGCGCTTCTCGGCGACCGCCGGCGCGCCGTCGGCTACGCCGAGATCGGCACGACCGGGCGCTACCTGAACGGGCTCCGCACGTCCGTCGAGATCGGCGGCCGCGTCTACGTGGTGAACGACACCGCGCCGATCTACTCCGCCGAGGACATCATCGAGCGCGGCCAGGTCCGCAAGGTCGGGACGTACGTCGACATGACCGGCTACTCCGAGTTCGACCGCAGCCACATCCCGGCAGGCAGCGTCGAGCTCGTGACCAACTACATCGGCTTCCACCACGCGCCCGCCGACCGCCTCGACGGATTCACGCGCGCAATCCACCGCATCATGAAGCCGGGCGGCCGCATGATCGTCCGCGACCACGACGTCGACGGCGAGCGCATGCACGCCATGGTCGGTCTCGCCCACGACGTCTTCAACGCGGGCGTCGGCATCGGCTGGGACGACAACGCGAAGCAGATCCGGAACTTCCGCTCGCTCGCCGACCTCGCGACGTATCTCGAAGCGCGCGGGTTCACGCGTGCCGAGTCGGTGCAGTTCCAGCGCGGCGACCCGACCAAGAACGGCTTGATGATGTTCACCAAGACGGCGTGACGGCGCGCGCACTCCGCATCCTCGTCGCAGTGGCGCTCGGCGTCGCGGTCGCGGCAGAGGCACGCGCCGCCGCGACGGTCAACGACGTCACCGAGCTGAACCCGATCACCGTCGACCGCATCGTCAAGCCGAAGACGGTCGACGAGATCCAGCGGCTCGTGCGCGAGGCGAAGGGCCCGGTCTCGATCGGCGGCGCGCGGCACAGCATGGGCGGCCAAATCGCGACCGAGAAGGCGCTCTTCCTCGACATGCGCGCTTTCGACCGCGTGCTCGCGCTCGACGTGGAAGCCCGGACCATCCGGGTCGAGACGGGAATCACCTGGCGGAAGATCCAGGAGGAGATCGATCGCCACGGGCTCGCCGTCAAGGTGATGCAGTCGTACGCCAACTTTACGGTCGGCGGGTCGCTCAGCGTAAACGGGCACGGGCGCTACGTCGGGCAAGGGTCGCTCATGGGCACGGTGCGCGCCATCCGGATCGTGCTCGCCGACGGCAGCCTCGTCCAGGCGAGTCGCACCGAGAATCCGGAGCTGTTCCGCGGGGCGATCGGCGGCTACGGCGCGCTCGGCGTGATCGTCGAGGCGACGCTCGACCTCGCGCGGAACGAGAAGATGGAGCGGCTCGCCAAGATGATGCCGCTCGCCGAGTACCAGACGTTCTTCGACGACGAGATCCGCGGCTCGAAGACGGCCATCTTCCACAACGCGGACATCTACCCGCCGAACTACGACACGGTGATGGCGATCACCTGGGCGGCGACCGATCGTCCGGTGACCATCCCCGACCGCCTCGTCCCGATCACGAGCCGCCATCTGAAAGACAAGCTCGTGTGGCTCTGGATGTCGGAGGCGCCATGGGGGAAGGACACGCGCCGGCGCGTCGATCTGATCCGGCTCCGCGCCTCGCCGGTCGTATGGCGGAACTACGAGGCAAGCTACGACGTCGCCGAGCTCGAGCCGATCTCGCGGACGCGGTCGACCTACGTGCTCGAGGAGTACTTCATCCCCGTCGCGCGGTTCGCCGATTTCGCGGCCCGCATGCGCGAGGTCTTCCGCACGCACGCCCCCAACGTGATCAACGTCTCGATCCGCCACGCGTCCAAGGACCCGGAGTCGATGCTCGCGTGGGCCCGCGAGGAGTCCTTCGCGTTCGTCGTCTACTACAAGCAGGGCGTGACCGAGGCGGCGCGGGAGCGGGTCGGGGTGTGGACCCGCGAGCTCATCGACGCGGCGCTGGCGGCCGGCGGGACGTACTACCTGCCGTACCAACTGCACGCGACGGACGCCCAGTTCCGGCAGGCGTATCCCGGCGCCGAGGAGCTCTTCGCGCTCAAGCGCCGCCTCGATCCGGCGTACCGGTTCCGGAACAAGCTCTGGGATCGCTACTACGAGCCCGTCGGGCCGACGCCGGCGCCGTCCCCCGTCGCGGCGGGTGACGGCGGCTGCGTCGCGACCGCGGACGACGCGGCGGACGCCGCTGCGGACGCCGCGAAGGCGCGGAGCCTCGGCGCCGACACGACCGACGACGACGCGATTCGCACTGCGCTCCACGCGCGGACCGACTACCTGCGGAGCGCGTCGCAGACGTTTCTCACGCTTCCCGAGTGGTACATCGTCTACAGCGCCGACGAGCTCGCGGCGTTTCTCCAGCACGAGCGGCCGAGCGGCTTCCCGTACTTCCGAAGCGTTGCCCAGTTCTGGCGGATCTACGGGTACGTGCTCGGCGCCACCTGGCGGACCGCCGCCTGGGGGTACCAGCTGATGATCGCGGTCATCGGCCCGAGCTTCAGCATCGAGTACGTGGTGAAGGGCCTCTACGAGAACACGATCGGACGGCTCACCGAGCTCACCGTGTGGGGCCCGTGGGACGGCGGCCCGACCGCGGAAGATCGGTTCGCGACGACGCTCGCCGGCGAGTACGCGGCGTTCATGCATGCGACCCCGTGGTACGAGTTCCCGTTCTGGTCGCGCCTGTCCGAGCTGTGGGCGCAAAGCGGCCCCGTCGACGCGACCGCCCTCCGGCGCGCCGAGCGGCGCATGGCGCTCTCCGGCGAGCTCGGGTTCAAGACCGCATGGGGCTGGACGATCAAGCAGACGAGCGGCCAGGCGTACGACCCGGAGGCCGATGTGATTCACGCCTGGGTGCGGAAGACCCCGGCCGCGACCGACGCGCGCATCAGGATGCGGGAGGCCATCGGCGGCGACTCCGAGCTGCTCGCGCTGCCGCGCTACGGGCCGTTCACCGCCACCGTCCGCGCGCTCGCCGACCAAGGCGTCCGCTTCGTCGAAATCGCCGGCAACGACACGTTGCTGATCACGATCATCGCGCCCGCCGAGTGGCAGGACAGAGCGGGTCGCGGGGACAAACTCGTCGAGTGGCCGATCCTCACGGATCGCACGCAGAAGCGCGTCGCCATGACGATCGCGATCCCGCGCCTGCACGAGATACTCCCGAGCTTAGCCGCCGAGTCGGCCATCACGATCGACCACCTCTACGACTTCTGACCCGAGGCGAGCGAAGCGTGGCCAGTTTTGAACGGTCGCGTGGAGCAAGGAGCAGATCGCCCTTTTTCAGCAACCTGCGTCAGGCGGCGTAGGTGGAGATCTCGGTCGCCTTGATCGTAGTCCAAAGGTCGCCGCCGCGGTCGAGCTCGAGCTCGGCCG
>JANNPN010000376.1:0-28293 GCA_031400185.1 Polyangiaceae bacterium | reverse complement strand
TCGCGCGTCCGAAACGCGGCGATCCCACCGGGACCGAGCACGAACTCCTCCGCCGCCCGCGTCGTGTTCACGACCGGCGAGGCGTGCTCAGCGTCGAAGACCTGCAGCACGCGGTCGGCAGCGTCGTCGTCGCCGTTCAGGCTGACGTTGTTCTGGGCACTCTCCGGAGTGAGGAAGGCGATGATGCCGCCGTTCACGTCGATGCGGTCGGCGGCCTGGCCGAGGCTCACCCAGGCGGCGCCTGGCGTCGTCGCGGAATGAACCTGCGCCACGAGGTCGGTCGCGTCGCCGTCGCCGTTGTAGTTGGTGCCGCTCTGGGCGGCTTCCGAGACGAGCGCGCCGATCCAGGTCTCGGACATGGCGACCGATGTCACGGCGCGACCGAGGTTGTGCACGGTCGTCCCGTCGAAGAGCTGCACGACCTGATCCGCGTCGGCGGCGTCGGCGTCGTTCAGCGGCAGCGCGGGACAGCCGGGCGCGTCGCCCGCGGCCTCGGGCCGGAGAAACGCGGCGCTGCCGTTCGCCGCGACGGCGACCTGCGTCGCGGGGCAGAGCGTCTGGAGCGCGCCCGTGCTCTCGTCCAGCACGCGCAACACCGTGTCGGCCAGGTCGCAGTCGCCGGTCAGATCGCTCGCGCAATCGGCAGGATCGGGTCCGATGACGAAGATGTCCTCGACGTCGTTCGGATCCCCGGGAACGATGTCGGCCTTCGTGTAGAAGGCGACGGAGCGGCCGTCGTCGGTGATCCAGTAGGGGAACGACGCGTTCGATCCGAAGTCGTGCTCGGGAAATGGCTGCGTGAAGCTGCTGGTGAGCTGTGTCACCGTGTCGTGGAGGAAGAGGTCGACGCGGCCGTTGGTATCTCCGGCTACGAGACTGTCGGAACGCGAGCCGAAGGCGACGATGCGACCGTCGCCCGAGATGAAGGCGTTGGCGTCCCATGGGCCGCCGGTGCTGTCCGCCTGGCGACCGCTCGAGTCGACGCTCGCCCGCACCGTGACATCGGTGTCGAGGTAGCGAACGAAGACGTCCCATTGAGCGTTCGTGTCGCTCGGCACCAACGGCGCGCGGCTGACGAACGAGACGGCACGCCCGTTGGCGGCCAGGATCGGTCCCGCGGCGAAGCCGATCCCGGGGTCAGCGCTCGTGTCGAGGTTGACGCGTTCGGTCGTCTGGAGGACGCGATCGCGGATGAAGATGTCGCTCCCGGGATCTTCGGTGCCGGGCACGTCGGAGACGCCGTTGGTGTCGTTCGGCACGAGATTCCGCGCGAAGCTGATGAACGCGACGAAGCGGCCATCGTCGGAGATCCACCCGCCGTAGCTCTCGCGAATGGCCTGCGAGCCGTCGTTGGCAACGCTCACCCGTTCCGTGGTGCCGGCCACGCGGTCACGTACGAAGACGTCGTACGTGCCGTTGGTGTCGCCGGAGACGAGATTCGACGCTTTGCTGTGGATCATGACGAAACGGCCGTCGGCGGACATGTCGACCGTCGAGCAGTTGGAGTTGGCCGGGGCCTCGTTCGAGTTGAGACCGACCACCTCGGTCCGTCCGGTCACGAAGTCGTGAACGAAGCTGTTTTCGGTGGCCGCAGGATGGACCGTCCCGAGGTTGCTCGCGCTGCTCACGAATCCGACGTAGCGGCCGTCACGAGAGATGGCGGGGATGTACGCGTAGCCGTTCTGCTCCTCGGCGGCGGAGTTGACGCTCGCAAGCCGCGTCGTCTGGGTCCAGCGATCGCGCACGTAGATGTTGATGGCGCCGCTCGTGACGCCCGGCACGAGATCGGTCGCGTCGCTGGAGAAGGCGACGTAACGGCCGTCGGCAGAAATGTCGCCGAGGCCGGCGCCAGAATCCGGCCAATCGCCACTCGGCGTTACGTTGATGTGCTCGATCGTCTGCTGGGCTCCGGCGGCTTCCGCGCTCCGGAAGAAGACCCGCCCATTGGCGATCGTGAGCGGCCGGCCGTTCACGACCGGCAGCGCGTCGGCGACCATCGGCGGATGCCCGCCTGTCACCTCCGTGCCGTCGAGCTTGAAAGCGCGGAGAATCGTATCCGCAACGTCACCGTCGCCGTTCAGATCGAGCGCGGCCTGCAGCGGCTCTGGCTCGAGGAACGCCAGCACGTCGCCGCCGACCGCGACGGCGGGATAGCTGAAGGGGGGTTGCTGGATGCGGGTCACGGCGAGCGCCTCGGCACCGAGGTCCCCGATCGGTATGGTGACGCCGGTCTCACGGTCGCCGAGCCGCACCACGTGATCGACCGCGTCGCCGTCGCCGTTCAGGTCCCGATCCTCCAACGACTCCTCGAGGACGAAGGCATTTACGTCCTCGCTCTGCTGCAAGCCGTCGAGCGGCACGGGGTCGAGGGCAACGAGCGTGAAGTCGACGCATTGCCCGTCCGGACAGTCGCCGTCGTCGCTACACCCGGTGAGGGCGTTCGCACCGCCGAGGCAGGTGCCGCGGCGAAGCAGCACGGGTCCGGCGCCGAGCGCCGCACGCGTGCTGAAGTCGTAGAGACCGGGGCCGCACTCCCCCGCCGGGCAATCGGCGTCCGTCGCGCAGGGATTGGGCGAGTTGGAGCCGCCGACGCAGCGGGGCGGCGCGCATGCGGCGCCGGGGCATTGGCCGTCGTCGAGACACGGCAGATCGAGGTCCGTGCCGCCGTTGCACTGGCCGACGATCAAGTCGTGACGCGCGATCCGCAGCACCGTCTGCGGTGCGTCGGCGCTGCCGAAGAACGTGACGGGTCCGTTCGCGGTCGCGTCGCGGAGCGGATCGAAGAGCGGCGGCAGCGCCTTCCCGCCCGGCGAGAACGACTTCAGCACCGTGAGGTTCGGGATGCGGATCGGCGCGCCGCGGCCGGGATACGACTCGACCGTGCTCGTGCCCCGCACGAGACGCAGCACCGGCACGAGATCCTGCTGAAAGAGCACGCCGCGCCAGTCGATCGGCACGAGCATGTTGCCGGCGGCATCGATCGCGAAGCGCATCTCGTCGATCGTGCCGTCACACGGCGAGGTCGAGGGCGGCGCCTCGGGCTCGCAAATCGCCTCGAAGTCGTTCGGCGGCGGCAGCGCCGTGAAGGAAGTGAAGATCGGATCCGGATTCGGCGCGCACGAGCCGTCGTCGGCGAAGATCGCGTCGACGCAGGCGAGGAGCCCGGTGCGGCCGGCGCAGGGCGCGGGGCCGAGGTCGCACGGCAGAGCCGCGCCGAGCTCGGTGACAGCGAGCGTCGTCGGGCCCGCGAAGGTGAGGTCGTCCGACGCGCTCCCCAGGAGTGCGTCGGTGTCGGGAAAGCGGAAGCGCAAGTGGCGCTCGTCGAGCTTCAGGATGTTTTCGATCTCGGTCGTGCCGCCGAACCCGTTCGACACTTCGTGGCGGGCGCGGATGCAGGTGATCGACTGAAGGCCCGGTTGGGCGCGGCAGGCGTCGACCTCTTGCGCAACCAAACTACAGTCGTCGGCCAACACGACGAGGTTGGTGCCGCCCGCCGCCGCCCGGAAGGCGAACGTGATCACGTGGCGATTCGACTCGGCGGTGAAGCCGGCCGACGCACCGTCGCAGGTCGGATCGAGGCTGAGCGTCAGCCAGTCGCCGGCGCCGGCGAAGGGCCGATCGGTCGCGCCGAGCGAGCTCCGAAAGGTCGACGGCGGCGACGGCAGCACGTCGCACGACGCCAGCGATACCACGGGCCGAGCGACGTCGTGCAGCCCGCCGACGACGGCGCAGATCGCGAGCAGGGCGCTACGCTGCCGGTGCGAGGCGATCGACATTTCTAGCGCGCGCAGCGAAAGCCGACGTGGAACAGCTGGTCGGTCGGGTAGTAATAGCTGATGCCGAAGCTCACGCCGGCGGCGAGACCTTCGCCCCACGCCCCGCCGCGCGCCCACGCCGCCGGGCCGAGCGTCCATTCCATCACGTTGCCGACCATGTCGTAGGCGCCGGCGGTCGAGACGCAGCTCGCCCGCGATCCGACCGCAATCGGGTCGTAGAGGAAGATCGTGTTGCACTCGCCGCCGCCGATGTCCTCGACGTGGCTCGGCGTTCCCGCGGCCGCCGCGTCCCACTCGGCGTTCGACATCAGGTGCTTGTCGGAAAGCGCGCACGCCGCCATCGCCTGCGGTAGTGAGAGGCACGCACTCGGCCGCACCCCGGAGACGGACGCGGCGTAGATGGGACCGGCGTAGTTGCCGCCGACCGGAAAGTTCGCGGGGATCGCCGCGTGACTGTACGGCGGATCGGTGCATCCGACTTGGACGGCGCCCGCGCCCGTCAGGTCGGCGAGCGTCGCCGTCCCGTCCTTCACCTTCTGGATCACGACCGTTTGAGCAGGTGGGATGCTCCAGAGGCTCGCCTCGTACTTGTCGGCGCAGCTGCTCCCCGCGACGACCGCGTCGGGCGGACAGCTCGCGGGCGGCACCGTGACTCCGGTCGCGCCGAGCGACGCGTGCTGCAACTGGCAAGCGCCGCCGACGGGGACGATGCCGCTCCCGGTCACCCGCAAATAGAAGGCCGTCTGCGGCGCGACCCCGGTCAGCACGTGCCGCATCTCGATCATCTGCTTCCGCGGTTTCGGTCCCGCCGTCACGCCCGCCGCTCGGACGGTCGCGAGCAACGTCACGTCCTCGACGTTCACGACCGCGCTCGCGACCGCGGCGTTGCAGGCAGCGCTCGCGTGCACCTCGAAGGTGAGGACGGTCCCGGCCGGCGCACCCGCCTTCAGCGCCTTGGCGTCGACGAGATAGGCGACGCGAACGTCGGCAGCGTGCGCCGCGCTGGCGGCGGCGAGAAGGGTCAGGACCACGGCGACACGCAAGTGGCTCATGAAGGATCTCCTTGGAAGGTCGGAAGAGTGCGGCTGGAGAGGAACGGCACTACGGAACGAATGCATCGATGTCGGTGAGTCGACGCATCCGAGGTACTCGCGCGCACACGAGACCGTCAAGCAATTTGTGCTCCCAACGGGCACGAGCACGCAGAATCACAAAATGCGTTTCACGTGCTGCGCCACATTGGTGCAGGTGGCCGCGCGGCTGTGCAGAACGCCGCGCAGCGAGTCGGCGCGCAGTGCGCAGATCTCTGCACACTGCGCGCCGTTCAGCTTGGGCTACATGCGTCTAGTTTCTGGTGCTCGTTCTTTCGTCGACGCATCGAAGTCCACGAAGTTGGACTAGCGCGCGCAACGGAAGCCGATGCCGTGGCCCACGAGGTACGGCACGACGGAGCCATCGATCGCGAGCGGACCGCTGAAGGGACCCGAGAAGGTGTTGCCGCCGCGCAGCAGCGCACCGGGACTGTGCACGGTCTCGGCCGCGCCAATCAAGCACATGGCGTCGCCGGAGCCGAAGCCAGTCCAGGTCGAGCACAACCCCCCCTTCGTCAAGGGGACCCAGTCCGCCACCCACTCTTCCAGGTTTCCGCTCGTGTCGTAGGCACCGACCTCGCTGAAGCAGCCAGCGTATGTGCCCGTGGGCGCGATGATCCCGCTCAAGGTGTTGCAGTTGAGATCGGCGGCCGCGCCGTCCCCCGCCGCCGCCACCTGCCACTCGGCGCTGGTGGGCAGGCGCTTCCTCGAGGCGGCACAGAGCGCGCTCGCCTGGAACCAAGTCATGTATGCCGACGGGATCACCCCCGGCAGGCTCACCGCGTAGTCGTGGGCGCTCGCGAGGCAGTTCGACCCGTCGTCATTGCAGAACGAACCGTAGTTGTCGCTGAACACGCCCTGCTGGGTGGCACCGGCGGCCTGCAGATCGGCGAGTGTCACCTTGCCGGACCGAATCTTCTTGACCAGGCCCGCGTCCGCCCCCGTCGGGTCCGCCACCTGCCACACACTCGCCTCGTACTTGTCCATACACAACGTGCCCGCCACCACCGCGTCGGGCGCGCACTTCGTCAGCGGCTTCGCACCCTGTGCGGCCGCCGTACTCGCCAGCAGCAACGACGCTGCGACCATCGTCATCATTCTCGATACCTGTCTCATGACCGCCTCCTTTTGGTTGCGCGGGACGACGCAGGGGCCGGACGCGTTACACGTCCGGCCCCGAGCTCGAACGCTAGAAATCCTCGAAGAGATTCCCGGCGCGCCAGTCGTGCAGCCCCGGTGCCGAGCGGGTGAAGCCTCCGCTCACGGTCGCGTTGGTACCCGAGGCGACGTTCGAGTGTCCGCCCGTCACCGAGGTTTCGCCGGCGCTCGCGAGACCGTTGAAGCCGCCGCTCACGGACGCGTTGCTGCCGCTCGCCGTACTGGCGAGACCGCCGCTGACCGACGATCCGCCGCCGCTCGCGGTGTTGCTGGCACCGCCGGTGACGGACGAGGCGAACCCACTCGCGAGGTTGTTCAATCCCCCGCTGACCGTCGATTCAGCGTTGGTCGCCTTGTTGTCCTGTCCGCCACAGACGGCCGCGCGATCGCCGGTGGCGATGTTCCGAAGTCCGCCGCTGACGGACGCTTTGCCGCTCGAAAAGGGACAGGAGAACGCTGGCCCGGTACCAGCGACGTTGCACTGCCCGCCGCTGACCGCGGCCGCGTCGTCGTACGCGAAGTTGTACTCCCCGCCGCTCACCGACGAGGCCGGTCCACGCGCGGTGCCGTATCGACCGCCGCTTACCGACGCGTCGTCAGCGTCCGCGACGTTGCCCGCGCCACCACTCACCGACGAGGCGTAGCCCTGGGCCGTATTGACCTCCCCGCCGCTCACCGACGACACTTCCTCCATAGCGCGGTTCAGTCGGCCGCCGCTCACCGCCGACGCGTAGCCGCGAGCGCTGTTTCCGAACCCGCCCCCGACCCACGCAAAGTCGTTCACGAATGCCGCGTTGTTGACCCCGCCGCTCACGGAGGCGCCGTAGCTCGAGGCGGTGTTGTTCACACCGCCGCTGACCGACGCGGCCGGATCGGAGACCGTGTTGTCCTCTCCTGCCACGAATCCGCCGTAGCTGGAGTAGGTATGCAGTCCGCCGACGACCAGATTGTGCGAGCCGGTCTTGTCGTCGCCGCTGCTCTCGTCGTAGCCGACGAGGAGATTGCCGAGCCCGTTCACGGTGGCGTTGGTCGCGCCGGCCCCGCTCCGCACGTTGACGTTGCAGCCGTCGAAGTACACCTCGCTCCCGACCTGCGACGCGCACGGCAGGCTGGTCCCCGCCCCTGTGGCGTATTGCAGCTGGCAGTCGCCGCCGACCGGCGTGATGCCGGTGCCGGTGACTTTGAGGTAGAGCGTCGGTGTCGTCGCGACGCCCGTCAGCACCTCGACGATGCGCGCGGTGTTCGGAGGCTTGACGCCACCCTTCGGCTTGAAGCGCTTCACGCGCTCGATAAGGTCGACGGCGTCGACAGTGACGTTCGTGGAGTCGACGGCGGTCGTGCAGACGCCGTCGGAGTAGAGCTCGAAGGTGAACGCCGTACCGCTAACGGCCGTCTTCAGGGCCTTGTCGTCGACCGTGTAGCCGACCTGTACGTCGGCCGCGTGCGCGGTCGAGACGATGAGGAGCGCCGCGAGCGCGGCGCCGGCGCCTACGATGAGCGAGTTCTGCATGTCGATCCTCCGTTGTGGCCGCAATGCGGCGTGGTGTGGCTCGTTCGAGCAACCCATGTGCCGTGTCGGCTCCTACGCCGTGACAAAGAGTTTCACGGGCGTTGCTCAGCGGGCGCGCGCGCGGCTTCACACCGCGCGCGACGACTGCGCGGGTTTCCGTACTACGCGGACTGCGAAACCCCGGCGCTGCGCCCGATGCAACGACTCGGCGCACGCGTGGGACGTGGACACGCTGCTACGTCGCGCAACGACTTGCGGGTGACGAGTCGGCCGGGAACGAGCTGGCCGATGCCGACGGTCATCGTCTTCACCCTGCCCGGAGCATTGGTTCAGGATGAAGCCGACGTCTTCGCTCGTGATGATGTCCGCCGGCGTTCGCGCCGCCGGTGCCGCCTGAACGCGCCGGTCACTACGAGCGCGTGCCCGCACTTCCCGACGGTCGGCAAGTAGCCGTACGCCCCTCGAGTTGCTCGTTGAGCGTCGTGCGAAGGAACGACCCTCGCGACGCATCGGCGTGATTGCTTGATGGACGACGGCGCGACACCGAGGTGTCGCGCCGCCCGGTCTGCGACCCCCGTCAGTCGGCTTTGTCCTTGAACGTGATGCCGTCGTTCTTCGCGTAGGGTGGGCTGAACGTCGCCGTCCAGCACGCGCCGCTCGTCAGATTGCGGAGTTGCACCGTCATCGGCGCTCCTACGACGGGCATCGGCAAATTGTCGCCTTTGCCCTTCACCTGGATCTGCGCCTTGCTGTCGACGCCTGCCTTGAGCGTCAGCTGCGCGATGCCGGACGGCGTGAGGTCCTTGTCCTTGTAGACGAAGGTGCTCGTCTTCGCGGTCCAGCACTGTTTTCCGGCGCACGTGTCGCCGGCGGGCATGAGGAGAGTAGCCGTGCGATTCGGATTGTAGACGCAGAGGGCGTAGTCGTCCGCGCCCACCGGATTGCCGAACTCCGGGAAGGTCGTCGCCGATCCCTTCAGCCACTTCCACTGCAGTTGATCTTTGGAGTCGGGCGACTTGTCGACGATCGTCAACTGTGACTTGCCGCCGACGAACGGCGCCCGGCAGGTACCGTCGATCGCAGGTGGGCACGGGTCGACGTCGTCGAGGGTAGCCATCGTCCAGTCACTGGCTGTCGACGTGAGGATGCCGATGGCCACGTCGCCACCGCCGAGCGCGGCGCGGTGGGTGATGCACGGGTCGTTGGGAATCGCTTGCGTCGCGCCGGGACAGTCCGGAATCGGGCCGACGCCGTTTCGGAAGATCGCGATCGTCGTCTCGTCGTGACCCGGCGGGATCTCCGAGGCATCGATGTCGAAGGCGATCCCAAGCGGATTCGCCGCCGACGCGGCTGGTGCCTCGATCTGCACGAGCCGCCCGAGGAAGGTGTAGCCGGCGGGCGGTGTGCCGGTGGTGAACGTGCCGATGATCTGCACCTCGCCGCCGGTCGGCGTCAGGACGGCCGTCTCGACGACGCTCGGCGAGCCCGAGCCCTGGGTCGTGACGATGCCGCCGGGCGGCGCCACCTCGACGACGATCTTCTCGGCGAAGGTCGCGCTTCCGGGATAGTAGTAGCGCGCGAGGCCGGGGAAGCCGCCGACCGAGTTCACGGAGCTCGACTCGGCGGGCGCAACGCACGTGAGCGCACCGAGTGCCGTTGGATCCGAGGTGTTTCCGGCGGGCGGGGTCGCGATGCCGGTGACCGACACCGTCCCACCGACGACTCCGAGATCCAGGTAACACTTGAAGTTCGAGCTTCGGCAGCTAT
The DNA here is from genome assembly GCA_031400185.1 of Polyangiaceae bacterium. Lineage (GTDB taxonomy): Bacteria > Desulfobacterota > Binatia > UTPRO1 > UTPRO1 > UTPRO1. The sequence continues at coordinate 18,991 of JANNPN010000376.1, read as the reverse complement.
CGAACAGGCCGCCGCAGTCCATGTCGTCCAGACACGGGCGTTGCGGATGACCAGACGCGGCGTTGCAGGACTGGGTCACCGGTCCCGCGACGCACTCGCCTTCGCCGTCGACCGGGCTCGTATCGACGCATGCCGGGCCCATCGTGACCGTGTCGTCGAGGCAACCGTTCGGCTTCGTGGGCTGGCCTGGCCGGTTGCACGCGCCCGCCGGGCACTCGGCATTCGTCGTGCACGCCGCCCCGTTGTTGCCGCCGCCGAGACACCGCGTTCCACCGCAGATGGCACCGATCGGACCCGCCGGATCGGGGCAGTCCGCGTTCGTCGCGCAGCGTTCCGCGGCGACGTTGTTGCAGGTGTCGCACATGCAGCGCTCACCCGTGAAGGTGCCCTTGCAGAACGGGTTCGCGGTGCTCACCACCCGGCTCTGCGTCCCGGTCGAGAAGCTCACCGTGCCGAGCACGAAATCGGCGATCTTGCCGAGCGGGGCGGGCGGGCAATCGAAGCTCGTGGTCCCGAAGTCGGGATACTCGTGGCTGGCATTGCCGTCGCATGCGAGACCCACGCGGGGACCCGCGTCGCAGGTGCCGGCGCGGACGTTGTCGTTCGAGGCTCCGTCACCGACGCAGCGCGGACACGGATGGTCTTGGTCGACGTCGCCGAGATAGAGCTCGAGGTGGAGTGGGACGGTCGGCGAGAGCGCGCCGGCCTCGACGTCCACCGTGCCGGTTACCGCCCCGGCGATCTCGTTCGTGTAACACGTCGAGACTCCCCCGGTGGAAATCGGCGTCGCCGGGCTCGCGAAGAACCTGCACAGTCCGGGTCCACCGCAGTCGTCGACCTCGGTCGCCGTCGTGCAAATGATCGAGGTATCGCCGAGGCAGCGCTGATTGTTGCCCCCGGCGTTGGGCTCGATCCCGGTGATCGAGCAGCTGCCGCAGGGCGGTGAACCTGCGCCGCAGCTCAAACCCATACGCAACGTGTAGCCGACGACGGGCACGTCGTGCGCAATGCCGGTCCATCCGGCGTCGAAGCTCGACCCCGTGGCGGCCGGCTCGAACACGACGGCACGTGGACATGCCGGGGCCGCGTATGCCGCCGGCCCCGTGATGATTCCCAGTACGAATGCGCTGACGATGAGCTTGATGGCGTTCATGATCTCGTCCTCCTAGTGCTGATCGCAGAGAGTCCGAGACGTTCCACAGCATCATCCGTGCCCGACTGGTGTCGTCGCCTTCCGGCCGCGCGTACGCGACATCGTCTCGAGCGCTGCGCGGAACGCCGCGCAGCGTGGGACGTGCGACGCGCAGGTAGCTGCACAGCGAGTGGTGTCGGCGGATGGCGTACTTCCGCGGTTCGACCCCACGACGGTCGTGCCGGCTCCATTGGCGCACGGGCCTACGGATCGCGGCGTCGGTCGTGCAACCGACCACACATCACAGCCCGGACGCTGCGCGGATATCCGCACGGCGTTCCGACGCGCCGAACGCGCTCAGCGGATGCCGTACTTCTGCAGCTTGTCGATGAACGCGCGGCGCGAGAGGCCGAGCTCGGCGGCGGTGCGGGTCTGGTTGCCGTCGTTCCGGCCGAGCGCTTCGCGGACGAGCTGGGCCTCGTAGCGCTCGACGCTCTTCCGGAGGCTTTCGTTCGGCTCAGGCGTGCTGCCGCTGGCGCCGACCGCCACCCCACCGAACTTCGGCGATAGGAGATCCGGCGTCACGTAGCCGTCCTCGTCTGTCAGCGTGACGGCGCGCTCGACCTCGTTCTCGAGCTCCCGGACGTTGCCGGGGAAGTCGTAGGCGGCGAATGCCTCGAGGGCCGCGGGCGTGAAGCCGCGGATGCGCCGCCCGCGCTCCTGCGCGAGCCGCGTCAGAAACCCCTCGACGAGAAGCGGGATGTCCTCGTGGCGGTCGCGGAGCGGCGGCAGCGTGATCGTGACGACGCTCAGCCGGTAGAACAGGTCCTTGCGGAAGGTCCCGGCGGCGACGTCCTGCTCGAGATCGTGGTGGGTGGCGGCGATCACGCGCGCATCCACCGTGACGGGTTTGTTCTCGCCGACGCGACGGATCTCGCCCTGATCGAGCACGCGCAGGAGCTTGGTCTGGAGGTCGGCGGGACAGTCGCCGATCTCGTCGAGGAAGATGGTGCCGCCGTTGGCAGCCTCGAAGAGGCCTTTGCGATCGTCGACGGCGCCGGTGAACGAGCCGCGGCGATGGCCAAAGAGCTCGCTCGCGAGCAGGTCGGCGGAGATCGCGCCGCAGTTCTCGCTGACGAACGGCTTGTCGGCGCGCGGGCCGTTGTAGTGGATGGCGCGCGCGATCAGCTCTTTCCCGGTGCCGGTCTCGCCGAGGATCAGCACGTTGCAGTCGGCGGCGACGACACGCTCGACGGTGTCGAGGGTCCGGCGGAGCGCCGGGCTCGAGCCGACGATGTCCTGGAAGCGATGGCGGCCGCGGGCCTCGCGCTTCAAGTGAACGTTCTCGAGCCGGAGGCGCTCGTTCGCGGCGCGGAGATCCTCCTGCAGGCGCTGGTTGTCGCGCGCCAGGCGGTGCACGTCGAGGCCCTGGCGCACCGTCGCGCAGAGCTCGTCCTTGTGCCAGGGCTTGGTGAGGTAGCGGTAGACGCGCCCGGCGTTGATCGCGTCGATCAGCGATTCGACGTCGGTGTAGCCGGTCAGGATGATGCGCACGAGATCGGGATACGGCTCGACCGTGCGCTGGATGAGCTCGGTACCGGTCATGCCGGGCATCCGCTGGTCGATGATGGCGAGCGCGATCTCGGGGTGCTCGGCGAGAAGGCGAAGCGCCGTCACGCCGTCGGTCGCAGTGTAGACGTGGTGATCGATGCCGAGCGTGATGCGCAGGAGGTCGACACTCGCTTGCTCGTCGTCGACGACGAGGAGGGCCGGGGTGTCGGTCGGCACGCTCACGGGGCTACGGGTAGCCGGATCACGAACGCCGTGCCAGAGGCGACGGGGAGCACGGCCGAGGCGGGGGCGAGCATGATCGTTCCGTGTTGCGCCTCCACCAGCTCCTTCGCGATCGCGAGGCCGAGGCCGAGACCGATGCCGTGCGCCTTCCCCGAGAAGAACGGCTCGAAGACCCGGGCGCGATCGGCGGCGGGGATGCCGGGTCCGTTGTCCGCGACGCGGATCTCGACCATCGCCGGCTGCGCGTCGCGGGCGAGCGCCGCGGTGATCCGTACGAGCGGTTCCGGACGACCGGCGAGTGCGTCGAACGCGTTCCGGAGCAGGTTCACGACGATGCGGGTGAGGGCGCCCTCATCGGCCCGGACCGGCGGCAGCTGCGGCACCTCCAAGCGAACCGGCGGCACGTTCGGCACCGAGCGCGCCATGAGGTCGACGCTCGTCCGCAGGACCCGCGCCACCTCGACGCGAGCCGACGACGACGGCGGCGCGCCGCCGCGGGCATAGGCGGTGATCTCCTGCACGACGTGCTCCAGACGATCGGCGCCTTCGCGGCAGATCCGGACCAGCGCCGCAGCGTTGGCGAACACCTGCCCTTCCATCCGGCCGTCGGCCTCGAGCGGCTGCTGCTCGGAGCGTGCCACCCGCGCCTCGAGCTGCTCGATGCGGTCGATCAGCGAGGCCACGTACGAGTCGAGACTCTCGAGGCTGCCGACGATGAGACTGAGCGGCACCTTGAGCTCGTGCGCCACTGCCGCCACCCGTTCGCCGAGCCCGTCGAGACGCTCGGCGCGACGCTTGGCCGCCCCGCCGCCGGTCGTCTCCTCGTCCATCACGATTCTTGCTCCTGGCACAGTAGGCGTGCGAGGAGCACGCAGCGTGCCCGAGATCATGCGCGAATTATCTGCACCAATTCAGAGCCGGGTGCCGTCCGACTGTGAAGCGCTCCACACACCCCTGACGAACGTCGTGCAGGAACCTGCACACCCCTGGTTCGTCCAGCAGTGGCGCGCCCTCCTTGGATTGGTCGTTGCGGTGCCAGTGCTGGTGCTCTCCATGCAGCAGAGCGCCCGCTGGATCGGGCGGACGATCCCGGGCTTTCTCCTCATGGAGAACGCGGTGATCGCTTCGGTGAGCGGCCACGATTGGCCCCACGACAAGGCCGCGCTCTTCCACGCCGAGGTCGACGCGGTAGACGACATCCCGACCGCGACGAGCGCCGATGTGTACGACCGGATCGCCGCGGCCCCGGCCGGCACCCAGTTTCGCTATACGCTGCGCCGGGACGGTGTCACGTACGAGCGGACCGTCGCGTCGCGGACCTTTTCGGTTCTCGACTGGGTCGAGGTCTACGTCGCCCTGTTCACGATCGCGCTCTCTTGCTTCGGCACCGGCATCATCGTGGTCCTCCTGCAGCCGGCGCTCCGCTCCGCACGCGTCTACTGCTGGACCTTCGTGATCGGCGGTGTCTTCAGCGCCTCCGCGACCTTTCTGCACGACGCGGGATTTCCGGCCTGGAGCCGGCTCTACTTTTTCGCCGAAGCCTTCTTTCCGGCCGCGTTCATCCACCTTGGCATGGTGTTCCCGGTGGACCGCCTGGAGGCCCGCGGCCGGCGCCTGTTGCCGGTCGTGCCCTACGCGATCGCCGGCCTCCTCGTGGGGGCGAAGCTCCGCGGGCTCTATGCCGAGCCGCCCGATCTGACGGCGCTCCGCGCCAACTACGCGTTCATCGCCGCGAGCTTCGTCTTCTTCCTCGCCGCGGCGATCGTCGCCTATCGCCAGAACCCGGATCCGTCGGTACGGCCGCGGCTGCGCGTGGTGATGCTCGGAGTGGTCGTGGGCTCGATCTTGAGCTTCACGACCTTCATCGAGAACGCGCTCGGGAGCGGCCGGATCCCGATGCAGCTCGGCGTCATCCTGGCGGGTTGCTTCTTCCTCGCGACCGCCTACGCGATCGCGAAGCACGATCTCTTCGACGTCGACCGTGTGGTCCGTCAGGGCTTCATCTACGGCACCCTGAGCGCGATCGTGGTCGGGACCTACGCGGTCGTGCTCTTGCTGCCGGCCGCGATCGCACCCGAGCAGGCCGCAGTCTGGCGGGTGCCCCTCGGCATGACGTTCGTGCTGGTCCTGGCGCTCGCGCTCGACCCCCTGCGCCGCATGGTCCAGGACGGGGTCGACCGCGCCTTCTACCGCTCGCGGGTGGACTACCGGGGCGCGATCGACGACCTGAGCGAGGCGCTCACGAAGCTCGTCGAGCTCCCCGAGGTGGTGGCGCACGTGACGCGCGTCGTGGTCGAGGCGTTGCAGGTCGAATCGGCGTCGCTCGGCCTCTTCCTGGCGCCGGACCAACCGCCGGCGGTCTGGTTGCGCGATCCGGACGGCCATCTGACGCGCAGCGAAGGGAACGACGGCCTGGTGGCGCTCGGCCGCGATCTCGCGGAGGCCGACCGGGCCGGCCGCGCGGATGCCGTCGCGCGCCTCGTCGATGTGCGGCTCGATCATCAGAAGCGGCGGGTCCTCGAGCGGGCGAGCGCGACGCTGGCGCTCCCGCTCTGCGTCGGCGAGCGCACGGTCGGCGTCCTGCTCCTCGGCCCGCGGCGCTCCGGGAAGGCTTTCGACTTCGACGACGTCGGGCTCTTGCGGACGCTCGCGCACCAGACGGCGATGGCGCTGCAGAACGCCCGCGCGTACGAGGAGCTCGCAGCGTTGACGCGCGAGCTCGACGCACGCGTCCGCCAGCGCACCGACGAGCTGCACGCGTCGAACGACCGCCTGAGCGCCGCGTACGGCGAGTTGCAGCGCACGCAGGCGAAGCTCGTCCACTCGGAGAAGATGAGCTCGCTCGGTCAGCTCGTCGCGGGGGTCGCGCACGAGCTCAACAATCCGGCGAGCTTCGTCTACGGAAGCCTCACCAACCTCACCGAGTACGTGCAGGCCTTCGTCGAGATCGTGCGCGCGTACGAGGAGGTGCCGGTCGACGACGAGCACCTGCGTCGCCGGCTCAGCGACCTCCGCGATCGCCATCGCCTCGACTACCTCGTGGTCGAGGCGCCGGAGCTCCTGCGGATCTGCGCCGAAGGCTCGGAGCGCATCAAGAGCATCGTCGCCGACCTGCGCGCGTTCGCGCGTCCCGGCGGCACCGAGCGGAGCGCGGTCGACGTGCGTGAGGGCATCGAGAGCACGCTCCGACTCCTTCAGCATCGCATCGCGGGCGCCGGCGTCACGGTGACGCGCGACTACCGTGACGTTCCCCGCATCGAGGCCGCCGCCGGCGAGCTCAATCAGGTCTGGATGAATCTCCTCGCCAACGCGGTGGACGCGGTGCGCGGCGCCGAGCGACCGGAGATCCGGATCGCGATCGGTCGCTGCACGCTCGACGATCGTCGCGCCGTCGCCGTCGAGATCGCCGACAACGGTGCCGGCATCGAGGCCCGGCACGTGCCCCGGCTCTTCGAGCCGTTCTTCACGACGAAGCCCGTGGGTCACGGCACCGGGCTCGGGCTCTCGATCGCGTACGGCGCGGTCAAGGATCATGGCGGCGAGATCACGGTCGCGAGCGCACCCGGGCAGGGCGCGACCTTCACGACCCGCTTGCCCGTCACCTCCGTGAGGACGACGGCGTAGTGCGAGGCCGAATCGCGCTCGTCGTGTTGTCGGCGGCGCTCTACGCGCTCGCGTTCCCGCCGTGGTATCTCTGGCCGCTCGCGTGGGTAGCGCTCGTGCCGTTTCTGCGGGCTATCGCGGGCGTCACGCCAGGACGAGCGGCGCTCCTCGGGCTCGTGTGGGGGTGCACCGCCGTCTGGGCGGTGGCATCCTGGGTCGCGCCCGCGATCTCGTTCTACTACCAGCAGCCATGGTGGTTCGGCGTCGCGTTCTGCGTGGTCGCGTGCCAGGTCCTCTGGGGCAGCCAATACGCGCTTTTCGGAGCGTGGGCGGGCTGGCTCGCGGCGCGGACACCCGCCGCGCGTCGGCCGGTCGTGCTCGCGGCGCTCTGGGTGGCCTGCGAGCTCGCGCGTGCCCGGCTCGTGATCGGCGAACCGTGGCTGCTCCTCGGGTATTCGCTCACCGACCACCCGCTGCTGATCCAGGCCGCTGATGTCGGCGGCGTCTACCTATTGTCGTTCGTCGTCGTTTTCGTGAACGCGACCATTGCGAGTTTCCTCGAAGGCGACCGCCCGTTCGTACGCACCGCGGCGCCCGCGCTGGTCGTGGTCGCCCTGCTCGTCGCGTACGGCAGCTACCGCCTTGCGACCCCGCCGGCCGCGGAGCGCACGGTCACGGTGCGGGTCGTGCAGGGCAACAATCCGCTCCGCACGCAATGGCGCCGCGAGCACTACGGCGAGGGCCTCGAGCGCTATCTCGCGATGTCGCGCACACCGTCGCGTCCGCCGCCGCAGCTCCTCGTCTGGCCGGAGAGCGCGGTCACGTTCTTCCTCGACGAGGAGCCGGAGTATCGCGCGCACGTTGCGCGGATGCTCCACGCGCTCGACAGCGAGCTCGTCGTTGGCGGCCCGGCTCGCCGGACGGTGGAGGACGGAAGGACGCGCTCCTTCAACTCGGCTTTCCTCCTCGACGGCGGCGGCACCGTCCGCGGGCGCTACGACAAGCGGCGCCTCTTGCCGTTCGCGGAGTATTTTCCGCTGCGCTTTCTCACGTTCCTCCGCCGGCACTTCGACGCCGTCCGCGACTTCGCGCCCGGCGACACGCCGCTCTTCCTCGAAACGCGGGCGGGACATGCGGCGGTGGTCATCTGTTTCGAGGCGATCTTCCCCGAGCTCGTCACCGCCCGTGCGCGCCAAGGGGCGGAGCTCCTGATCAACCTCTCGAACGACGTCTGGCTCGCGGGCGCGGGACCGGCGCAGCACTTGCAGATGGTCGTCCTGCGCGCCGTCGAGAACCGCTTGTGGGTGCTGCGCGCGACTACGACCGGCATCTCGGCCGCGATCGATCCGCTCGGCCGCATCCGCACCCGCACCGAGCCGGGAACCGCAGTCACGTTCGACGCGTCCATCGGCCCGACGAATGTGACGACCATCTACGAGCGCGTCGGCGACGCGTTCGCCTTCGCGTGCCTCGCGGCCACGGCGCTCGTTGCCGGTGCGCTCAGGCGGCGCACACGCTCGACCGGGACGACTTTTCACGGATTGCCACGCTGACGGAGAAGTATCGCGACCTTCCCATGGACCGCGCCGACGCCTCGCTGAGGTTGCTCGCGGCCGCGATGAGCGGGCAGCGCGGTTGCAGGCCGCCAGTCTGCCCGGTAGCGTCCGCGCCCATGTCGCGGCGGACTGCGCTCTCGCTCACCCTGATGACGATCACGATCGCCGCCATCGCCGGTGGCTGCACACGCGACGGCGCGAACGGCGGGTTCAAAGTCGCGCTCCTGAACCCCGGCCCGATCAGTGACGCCGGGTGGAACGCGGCGGCGTACGAAGGTCTGATCGCGGTGCGCGACCAGCTCGGCGCCGAGATCAGCCAGGTCGAGACGCGGACGCCGCCCGAGTTCGAGCAATCGTTCCGCGACTATGCGCGCCGCGGCTTCAGCCTGGTCATCGGCCACGGCTTCGAGTTCCAGGATGCGGCGGCGAAGGTGGCGCCGGATTTCCCCAAGACGGTGTTCCTCACCACCTCCGGGAACACCGTGCGGCCGAACGTCGCGCCGATCGTCTTCCGGTTGGAGGAAGCGACGTTCCTGCTCGGCGAGCTGGCGGCCCGCATGGCCCCGAACGGCTCCGCGTGCGCCGTCGGCGGCATGGAGATCCCGTCGGTGAAGAGCACCTTCATCGCGTTCCAGGCCGGTGCCGCGCGCGCGAAGCAAGACTATCCCGTCACGATCTCGTACCTCGGCAACTGGGACGACGTCGGCGCGGCACGGACCGCGACGCTGGCACTCATCGACCGCGGTTGCCGCTTCGTGCTGCACAACGCCGACGCGGCGGGTCCCGGCGTGTTCCAGGCGGCCGCGGAGCGCGGCATCTTCGCGTTCGGATCGAACCGCGCACAGCACGAAGTCTCGCCGACGGCGGTGCTCGCGAGCGCCGTGATCGACATCCCCACCGCGTTCGTCGCGGTCGCGCGCGAGGTGAAGGACGGCACCTTCACGAGCCGCATCATCGAGGAGCACATGACGAGCGGCGCCATCAGCGTCGTCTACAACCCGGCGCTGCGCGGGAAGATCCCCGCCGACGTGCACAACTTGATCGAGCGAACCGAGGCGGCGATCCGGGACGGCTCGCTCAAGGTCCCGACCGCCGAGTTCTGATCCGGCAGGCAGTGGCCGTGTCCGGCTCGCGATGACGACGCCCCGGCTCGCGGTGCACGGGCTCGCGAAGCGCTACGGCGCGACGGTCGCGCTCGCGCCGCTCGACCTGGCGCTCTCACCCGGCCGCATTCACGGGGTCCTCGGCGAGAACGGCGCCGGCAAGTCCACCCTGGTGCGACTGATCGCCGGGGTCGTCGGCCCGGACCAGGGCACGATCGCGATCGACGGCGTCACGCTGCGCGGCGGGCCGCGCGCCGCACGCAGCGCGGGCATCGGTGTCGTGCACCAGCACTTCGCGCTCGTCGGCGCGCTGACCGTCGCGGAGAACCTGGCCCTCGGACGGCCCGAGGCGACGGGTGCGTGGCTCGCGCCCGCGCGGCTCGAAGCGGAAGCACGCGCGCTCGCGAGCGCGCACGGACTCGACATCGGCGATCCGAACGCGCCGTGCGGCGCGCTGCCCGTCGGCACGCTGGCGCGCGTCGAGATCCTGCGCGCGCTCTCCGCGCGGCCGCGGGTGCTGCTCCTCGACGAGCCGACGGCGGTGCTGGCGCCCGCCGAGATCGACGAGCTCTTCGCGAGCCTCCGCCGGCTCCGCGACCAGGGCCTGCTCGTGCTCTTCGTGACGCACAAGCTCGAGGAGGCGCTCGGGCTCTGCGACGCCGTGAGCGTGCTCCGGGGCGGCGGGCTCGTCACCACGGTCGCGGCGCGGGCGACGACGGCGCGTGAGCTCGCGCACGTGATGGTCGGCGACTCGTCGTCCGTCGCCGGCGCGGCGCGGCCGCCCGCGGTACGACCCGCGGCGAGCGAGCCGTTCGCGCTCGTCGTCCAGGACCTCGCAACCGACGCGGGCGTCGGGCGGACCGCACTCGACCGCATCGGTGTCACGCTCGCAGCGGGCGAGATCTGCGGGGTCGCCGGCGTCGACGGCAACGGACAGGACGAGATCGCGAGCGCGCTCGCGGGGGCGTTGCCACGGCGCGGGACCGTGGTCGTCCACGGCAGGACGCTGGCGCCCGGCGACGTCGGCGCCGCGCTCGACGCGGGGCTCGCGCTCATCCCGGGCGACCGCCGCCGCGAGGGACTCGCGAGCGGGCTGACGGTTTGGGAGAACGCGTGCCTCGCGGCGCCGCTGCTCGCGCGTCTCACGCGGACGGGCAAGATCACCTGGCGGGCGCGGCTCGACGTCGGGCGCGCCCGCGCGTTCGCCGCCGACCTCGTGCGGAGCTACCGTGTCCGCGCGCCGAGCCTCGAGCACCCGATCGCGGCGCTCTCGGGCGGCAACCAGCAGCGGGTCGTGATCGGGCGCGCGCTCGCGACGGCGCCGCGGGTGCTCGTCGCCGTGAACCCGACACGCGGTCTCGACATCGCCGCGACCGCGCACGTCCACGCGATGCTGGTGGCCGCCGCCGCCGCCGGCACGGCCGTACTCCTGCTCTCGACCGACCTCGACGAGCTCGCGGCGGTGTCCGACCGTCTCGTCGTGCTCTATCGCGGACGGATCGCGGGACCGGTGGCGCCCTCCGATCGTGCGCGCATCGGCGCCTTGATGGCGGGGCTCGCGTGAGGATCGCGGCCCGGCTTCGGGCGCTCGTCGTGCCGATGGCCGCCTGCATCGCGGCGGTCCTGGCGAGCAGCATGATCCTGCTCGCCGCCGGCGCCGATCCGTTGCACGCGCTCGGCACGCTCGTCGCAGGAGCGCTCGGTGACCGCTTCGCGCTCGCCGACACGCTGATCAAGACCTGCCCGCTCCTGCTGACGGGCCTCGCGGTCGCGATCGCGTTCCGGAGCGGCGTCTGGAACATCGGCGCCGAGGGCCAGCTCTTGATGGGTGCGCTCGCCGCGACGGCGGCGGCGTCTCTCGTCGGCGCGCTGCCGGCGGCGCTCGTCGTGCCCCTCACGCTCGCCGCCGGGGTCGCGGCCGGCGCATGCTGGGCCGCGATCGCCGCCGTTCTCAAGGTGCGGCGGAACGTCAGCGAGGTGATCGCCACCATCATGCTGAACTTCGTCGCCGCGCGCCTCGTCGGCTTCGCGGTCCACGGTCCGCTGATGGAGTCGGCGGCGCGCTATCCGCAGAGCGATCCGCTGCCCGCGGCCGCGCGCCTCCCCGCGACCACGGACGGCCTGCACATGGGAATTCTGCTCGCGCTGCTCCTCGTGCCCGCCGCGTGGTTCGTGCTCTACCGGAGCCAGCTCGGCTTTCGCTGGCGTGCGACCGGCGACAACCCCGAGGCCACCCGCATCGCCGGACTCGCGCCGGATCACGCGATGCTGGCCGCGATGCTCGTGAGCGGCGGGCTCGCAGGGCTCGCGGGCGCGGTCGAGGTGACGGGGCTCACCGGTCGGCTCTTCGAGCAGTTCTCCGGCGGCCAGGGCTACACGGCGATCGCGGTGGCGCTGCTCGCCCGACTGCATCCGGTCGGGGTTGCCGCGTCGGCGCTCTTCTTCGGCGCGCTCGCCGCCGGCTCGGGCGCCATGCAGCGGAGTGCGGGCGTGCCGGCCGTCTTCGTCGCCATCGTGCAGGCGACGGTGATCCTGGCCTTGCTCGTCGCCGACTCGCCGTGGCTCGCGCGGGCGCGCATCAAGACCAGCCCGGCGGCGCGGAGCGCGGAGGCCGCATGACGGTCGACGCCGTTTTCGTGCTCGTCGCGTCCGCGCTGGCACTCGGGACGCCGCTCCTCTTCGCCGCGCTCGGCGAGCTCGTGAGCGAGCGCGCCGGCGTCCTCAACATCGGCGTCGAGGGGGTCATGCTGACGGGTGCCTTCGCGGGCTTTCTCGGCTGCTGGACGACGGGGAGTCCGGTCGTCGGGATGGCGGCGGCGGGTGCGGCGGCGATGCTGCTCGGGCTCGTACTCGCGATCTGGGTCGTCGGCTTCGACGCCGACCAGGTGGTCGCGGGTGCCGCGCTCAACATCCTGGCGCTCGGCGTCACCGGGGTCGCGTATCGCGCGGTCTTCGGCGTCACGGGCGCGGCGCTCACCGTGCCCACGTTCCAGCCACTCGCGATCGGCGGCGACATGCCGTGGCTCGCGCCGTTCCGCCAACCGCTTCCGGTCTACGCGGCTCTGGCACTCGTGCCGCTGGTCTGGGTCGTGCTCGCGCGGACGCGCCTCGGGCTGGCACTCCGCGCCGTCGGCGAAGCGCCCGACGCGGCCGCGAGCCTCGGCATCCGCGTCGGCGCCATGCGGGTCGGCGCAATCCTCGTCGCCGCGCTCCTGGCCGGCATCGGCGGCGGCTGTCTCTCGCTCGCGTACTCGAACACGTTCGTCGAAGGCATGTCGGCCGGACGCGGGTTCATCGCGCTCGCGATCGTGGTCTTCGGGCGCTGGCGGCCGCTCGGCATTCTCGCAGGAGCACTGCTCTTCGGTGCGGCGAGCGCGGGCCAGTTCCAGCTGCAGGCCGCGGGCGTCGCGGTGTCGTATCATCTCCTCCTGATGCTGCCGTACGTCCTCACGCTCGCCGTTCTCGCGTTTGCGTCCGGCACGGCGACGGCGCCCGCCGCGCTCGGCCGCCGGCGCGCGGAGTAGCGCATGGAGCAGGGCGCACGCATCGCACGCATGGGGTCGGGCGGACGGAGCGGCGGCGCCGGGCCTCGCGAGAGCACGCATCGTGGGATACACGATCTCGGGATACACGATCTCGCGGCGGCGTTCCTCGAAGGAGTATTCGCGACCGATGCCCGGTGACATCGACGAGGCGGCACGGCTGATCGGCGGCGCGCGCCGGCTCGTCGTGCTGACCGGTGCCGGCATCAGCACCGAGTCGGGCATCCCCGACTTCCGGAGCCCGGGCGGCCTCTGGACGCGCTACGACCCGACCAAGCTCACCTTCGACAAGTTCTGCGCCAGCGCCGAGACGCGCCGGACCTACTGGGAGATGGGAAACGAGCTCTTCCCCGCCCTTCGTGATGCGCAGCCGAACACCGCGCATCGTGTGCTCGCGGCGCTCGAGAAGCGCGGCGGTCTGCTCCGTATCGTGACCCAGAACGTCGACGGCCTGCATCAGAAGGCCGGGAGCTCGGCGAACGTGATGATCGAGATCCACGGCACCGCGCTCGAGGTCGGCTGCCTCACCTGCGGCGCCCGCCAGGACCGCGGCCCGGTGCAGGCGCGCTTCGCCGCCGGCGAGCACGACCTCCGCTGCGAGTGCGGCGGCCTCCTGAAGCCCGCAACGATCTCGTTCGGCCAGGCCATGCCGGAGCGCGAGACCGCGCAGGCCTTCGCCGACGCCGCCCTTGCCGACGTGTTCGTGGTGATCGGGTCGTCCCTCGCGGTCTATCCGGCCGCGGGGTTGCCGCGCGTCGCCGTCGAGAACGGTGCGCCGCTCGTCATCGTGAACCGCGAGCCGACGCCGTACGACGACTACGCCGAGCTCGTGCTGCTCGGGAGCGCGGGCGAGACGCTCGGCGCGATTGCGGCACGCACCGGGCTCGCGCTCACTGACGCCTGATCTGCCGCCGGAACGGAAACGGGCGGCGGAGCCGTCGCCCCGCCGCCCGTCGTGACGCTTGGACGTGGCGGTGCTCAGCCGCCGCGGTTCACCAGGCGGAGCCCGCCGTGATCCGTGACCGCGTTCTCCGCATCATCGGCTTGGACCCGAGCGACTGCCGCCGCCACCGCAGCATCCCCGACGCGCCGGCGCTCCTTGGCGCGCCACTTGAAGAGCCCCTGACGAACGTAGTCCGGATCGAGGTCGAGGGTGTCGCACACGTTCGCGAACGAGAAGAACCACGTGCGGTCGTCGTCGCTGACCCACTCCTCGGCGTCGAGGAACAGCTGGCGCGCCTTCGGCTCGGTCGCATGGATCTGCTTGATGAAACAGTTCACGGCGTCCTCGAGCACTGCGATCATCAGGCGGCGCTCGCCGTCGAACCGGCCCTTGGTGCGCAGTGACTGGAAGAACTGCGCGGGCAGTATCGCGTCGGGCTGCAGGAACCCGGCGTAGCGGTCTTCAGTGTTGGTGTCGGTCATCGTCGTTTCCCCTTCTGCTCGAACCCGCGTGCACGTCGTTCGACGCGCCGTGTCCGAGCGCGTCGCCTCACCCCGTTGCCGCGTCCTCGGCCACTCCCGGAATCGTCGTGCGTTTCGTGAGCACGGCGGCCAGTGTGGTCGTCGCGAACACCTCCATCACCCGTTTCTGCGCTTCCCTCCACACCCACAGCATCGAGCATCGTGGCGACTGCGCGCAGCAGTCGGAAGCCTCTCCGGCGTCGCCGACGCAGACGTTCAACGATACGGGACCTTCGATCGCCTCGATGACGTCCTTGAACGTCACCTGCTGCGGCTCGCGGGCGAGCGTGTAGCCCCCCTGCGCGCCGCGGGTCGAGCGGACGATCCCGGAATGGATCAGGTCCTGGATGATCTTCTCGAGAAATTTCTTCGGGATGGCCTCGCGAGCCGCGATCTCGGCGACCGAGCACGGTCGGCGGTCGTTCTGGTAGGCGAGGTAGATCGCCGCGCGGAGCGCGTAGTCGACTTTGCGGCTGACTTGCATGATGGACATGTTAGTCGTCGTTCCGGTCGCGGTACTCTTCGAGCCAGGCCATCTGGATCGCCTCCAGCTTGCCCTCGTTGGATGTCTTCGGATCGTCGTCGAAGTCGTCGAGCGCGACGACGTAGCGATGGAGATCGGTGAAACGGAGCGTCAGGGGGTCGAGGCCCTCGTGCTCGTCCGCGAGCTCGATCGCCAGGTCTTCCGCGTCTTCCCACTTCAAACCCATGACCCACCTCCTGCGTTTTTGTGCTCGAGCGCGCGTTTGATCGACGCCTCCATGATCCTGTGCGCGAACGGTGTGCTGACGTCGCTGAGCGCCTGCGCGACGTCGCGAACGCGGTTGTAGTCGGTGCCTTCCGCGGCCTGCTGCAACGTGACGATGGCGGCGCGGATCGCGTCCTCCTCGCCGGCCTCGAGGAGCGCACGCGACTCACCGAGGGTGCGCTCGATCTGACGGATCAGCGTCGCCGCCTCCGTGCGCGACTCGGCGAGCAAGCGCGCCGCCACGTCCTCCTCGGCGTAGTCGATCGACTCCTCGAGCATGCGCTCGACCTCGTCGTCAGTGAGGCCGTACGACGGCTTCACGTCGAGCGAGCGCTCGCGGCCGGTGCGGACGTCGCGCGCGGTGACGTTCAGGATGCCGTTCGCGTCGATCATGAACACGACGTCGACGCGCGGGAACCCCGCCGTCGCCGGCTCGATCGGGATCGAGAAGCGCGCGAGGCTCCGGCAGTCCTTGGCGATCTCGCGCTCGCCCTGGAGCACGTGCAGGTCGACGGCGGTCTGGTTGTCGACGGCGGTCGTGAAGGTCTCGCTGTGGCTCGTCGGGATCGTGGTGTTGCGCTCGATGAGTCTGGTCATGACGCCGCCCATCGTCTCGATGCCGAGCGACAGGGGCACGACGTCGAGCAACAGCATGTCCTTCTTGCGGCCCGAGAGGATGCCGGCCTGGACGCCCGCCCCGAGCGCCACGACCTGGTCCGGGTCGAGCGAGCAGAGCGGCTCGCGGCCGAAGAGCTCCGCGACCTTGGCGCGGACGAGCGGGATGCGCGTGCTGCCGCCGACGAGCACCGCCGCGTCGACGTCGGCCGGGCGGAGCCCGGCGTCGGCAAGGGCCTGCCGGCACGGGCCGAGCGTACGCTCGACGATCGGAGCGATCAGGGCATCGAATTCGGCGCGTGTGAGCGTCTTCGCGAGGCGCGTCCCGTCGGCGAGCGTCAGCGCGACCTCGGTCGCATCGACCGTGGAGAGCCGGCACTTCGCCTCCTCGGCGGCGCGGCGCGCGAGCGCGCGGACGTCGCGCGCCGCCGACTGCGGATGCCCCGCGAGCAGCCAGTCGGCGACCGCCTCGTCCACGTCGTCGCCGCCGCCGAGGCGCGTGTCGCCGCCCGTCGCCTTCACCGCGAAGATGCCGCGCTCCATCTTGAGGATCGAGACGTCGAAGGTACCGCCGCCGAAGTCGTAGACCGCGACCGTCCCCGCGCTCATCTGATCGAGGCCGTAGGCGAGCGCGGCCGCCGTCGGCTCGTTCACGAGCCGCAGCACCTCGAGCCCGGCGAGCCGGCCCGCGTCCTTGGTCGCCTGGCGCTGGGTGTCATTGAAGTAGGCGGGCACCGTGATGACGGCCTTCTTCACCTCGCCGCCGAGCGCGGCCTCGGCGCGGCGCTTCAGCTCCTTCAGGATGAGCGCGGAGATCTCGGGCGGCGCGTACGTCCGCTCGCCGATCGTGAAGCGCAGCACGCGGCCGTCGTCCTCGGCGAACGTGTAGCGCTGACGGTCCGCCGCGCTCAGATGCTCGCGGCCGAGTCCCATGAAGCGCTTCACCGACTCGATCGTCGTCGCGGGCGCGGTCGGCGCGAGCGCACGGGCTTCGTCGCCCACGATGGGACCACCCGAATCGCCGCAGCCGTTCGTCGGGAACGACACGACCGACGGCACGATCACACGTCCGGTCGCCGGATCGGCGATCACCCGCGGGGTCGCGTCGTCGAGCCATGCGACGAGGCTGTTCGTCGTTCCGAGATCGATGCCGACTATGCGCTCCACGAGGCCCCCATCTCCCTGTCCACGTCGCGGAGCAGCGTGCGGACGTAGTGCAGCTCCGAGAGGATCTTCTTGGTTTCCGCAAGCGCGTCGGCGTCTCCGCCGTTCCCGAAGCGTTCGAGGTTCTTCGCCAGGCGGGCGTCGCAGCCGTCGAGGTCGTCGCGTAGCTCGTCACGGACGGCGGCGACCGCTGTGGTCGCGGCGTCGGCCGCGCCCGCCTTCTTCGCGGCCCGCAGCTCTTCCAGCTGCTCCTGCACCTCGAACACGCGCGCCGCGAGCGCCGGCGGCACACGCTCGTTGTCGCGGCCGAGCGACTCGCCGTGGATCTCGAGCCAGTAGAGCGCGCGCGCGACGGGATCCTTCAGCGTCTTGTAGGCGCGGTTCACGAGCGCCGTCTTGCGGAGACTCGCCGCCTGCGCTGCCGGCGGACGATCGGAAAAGAGGTCCGGGTGCAGCGCGCGGGAAAGCGCGTAGTAGCGCTGCTCGAGGTCCACGAGGTCGACGGTCGGCCGGCGCGGCAGTGCGAAGACGGCGAAGTAGTCGGTCTCCGACGACGGAGCCAGGGCGTCAGCTGCGGGCGCGTCGAGACCGAGCGTGTCGTGCGGGTCCAGACCGGGCATCTCGCGCGAGTCCAGACCAAGCGTCCCGCGTGGGTCCAGACCAAGCGTCCCGCGTGGGACGACGCCGCAGCCCGCGCACACGAGCTGCTCGGCGGCCGGCTTGCCGCAATGGAGACACAGGGCTGTTTCCGTGTTCGTCGTCATGGGAACCGATGGGCACGTGCTCAGACCGTGAACGAGGCGCCGCAGCCGCACTCGCGTTTGATGTTCGGATTGCGGAGCTTGAAGCCCGACTCCATTAAACTCTCTTCGTAGTGAACCTCGGTGCCGTTCAGATAGAGGAAGCTCTTGCGATCGACGAGGATCTTGGCGTCGCCGTTGGTGAAGATCTTGTCGCCGGCCCGCTCGACGTCGAGATCCATCTTGTACTGCAGGCCCGAGCATCCGCCGCCGACGACTTTCAGCCGGAGGCCGTGATCGGGCTTTTGCTGAGTCGCGACGAGGCCCGTGATCTTTTCGGCGGCCGCGTCGCTCAGGTGAATGGCTGGCATTCGCGCTCAGCCCACCTTCTTGGTTTCGTCCGCGG
The DNA here is from genome assembly GCA_031400185.1 of Polyangiaceae bacterium. Lineage (GTDB taxonomy): Bacteria > Desulfobacterota > Binatia > UTPRO1 > UTPRO1 > UTPRO1. Next base: position 1,124 of record JANNPN010000376.1, on the reverse strand, counting down.
GCTCGCCTGTCCTCTTGCCCTTCCAGTCGCCGATCGCCGCCTTGATTGCGTCCTCGGCGAGGACCGAGCAGTGGATCTTGACCGGCGGAAGGTTCAGCTCTTCCACGATCTGGGTGTTCTTGATCGCGTAGGCTTCGTCGACCGACTTGCCCTTGATGAGCTCGGTCACGTAACTCGAGCTCGCGATCGCGCTGCCGCACCCGAAGGTCTTGAACTTGGCGTCCTCGATGACGCCCTCGTCGTTGATCTTCAGCTGGAGCTTCATCACGTCGCCGCACTCGGGTGCGCCGACGATGCCCGTGCCGACCCCCGCCACGTCCTTGCCGAAGCTGCCGACGTTGCGGGGGTTTTCGTAGTGATCGAGGACCTTGTCGCTGTAGGCCATGGTCTATTCCTTTCGTTCGTCGCCGCGCGACGTCAGTCGCGCGCCCACTTGAACGTCTTCAGGTCGATGCCTTCCTTCGCCATCTCGTAGAGCGGTGACATGTCGCGGAGACGGTTGACCTCGCTCACGACCCGCTCCGCGACGTAGTCGACCTCGTCCTCGGTGTTGAAGCGGCCGAGGCCGAATCGGATGGACGTGTGAGCCAGCTCGTCGCCGACTCCCAAGGCTTTCAGAACGTACGAAGGCTCCAGCGTCGCCGAGGTGCAGGCGGAGCCGGACGAGACCGCGATGTCCTTGAGCCCCATCAGCAGCGACTCGCCTTCGACGTACGCGAAGCTGATGTTCAAGTTGCCGGGGAGCCGCTGCATCGGGTGGCCGTTCAGAAACACGTCGTCGAGCTTGCCCATGATGCCCTGGCGCAGGCGCTCGCGAAGACGGAGCAGGCGCTCGTTGTCGCGCTCCATGTCCTCGCCGCCGATCTCCATCGCCCGGCCGAGCCCCACGATGCCCGGGACGTTGAGGGTGCTGGAGCGGAACCCGCGCTCCTGACCGCCGCCGTCGAGCTGCGGGCTCAACCGAACCCGTGGGTTGCGGGCGCGGACGTAGAGCGCGCCGACGCCCTTCGGACCGTAGATCTTGTGCGCCGAGATCGAGAGCAGATCGACGCCCAGCGCGTCGACGTCGACGGGGATCTTGCCTGCGCTCTGCGCGGCGTCGGTGTGGAAGAGGACGCCCTTCT
>JANNPN010000373.1:0-3678 GCA_031400185.1 Polyangiaceae bacterium | reverse complement strand
TTGCTCCGGGGAGCCGCACCTCGCGTATTGCGCAAGACGGAGAAGCTGCGGCGGGCCGTACGCGCTGGGTGGCAGGACCCCGGCGACCGTAGGAGCAATCCCTGACCCACCCGCCGGCGACACCAAACGACGAAGACCGCTCGCGGCAGACCAAGACTCCGCTGCATTTCCAGACTGAGAAACTACCCATGATCGTGGCGGGGACGGCGGTGCGGACCTGGACGATCGCGATCGCCTTCGCGTTCCTCGTCGGCGTCGCGGCGGGTGCGCATGCGGAGCCGTCGATGTCGCTCAACGGCCGGGCGGGCTGGGAGACCCTCGGCTACCCCGACGCCGCCACGCGCGGCGGGCGCTGGGAAAACTTCTTCGCGCTCGAGCTCCGGACGCGCGGGCAGCTGACCTCGACGCTCGGGTTCGCGGGGGAAGCGCGCGTCGTCGCCGACGACACCGAGTACACGGCGGGCGTCTGGTCGCTCCGGAACTCCGGGGTCCGTAGGCCGTATCTCTCGCTCACGACCGCCACGCTCGACTGGCGGCCGACCCCGGAGCTCCGCGTCAGCGTCGGGAAGCAGATCGTCGAGTGGGACGTCTTCGACGGCGTTCAGCCGGCGAATCTCCTGTCGTCGCGGGATCAGTCGGATCCGTTTCGCGCCGTCGCGCAAGGCGTGAACGGGTTCACGATCCACTACCAGCCGGGCGCGTATTACCTCGACTTCACAGTCGTGCCGCTCGCGTTCACACCAGCGCGGAGCCCGCAGGATCGCTGGATCATCATCCCCGACGCGGTGCCCTACCATCAGCACCTCGACCCCGTGCAGGTCGACGAGACGCAGGCGGGGCTGCGGCTCGGCGGCCGGCTCGGCGACCTCGACGCGAGCATGTTCGGGTACGTCGGCCGCGATCCGTTGCCGCTCTTCGTGCTGAACTTCGAGCGCCTGACGGTCGAGTCGCGCTCGCCGCGCATGCACGCGGGCGGCATGAACGCGTCGTATCCGCTCCACGAACGGCTGCTGCTGCGGTTCGAAACGGTCTACTTCGGGAGCCCCGACCCGACACGCGGCGATTTCCTCGACACGCTCGGCGGCGCCGAATGGGCGTTCGGCGATTGGCGCGTGGTCGTCGGGTACCTGCGCCAGGATCGCACGGGCCGGCCGGACGTGTCGGTGCTGAGCCAGGGGGAGCGCGTCTTCTTCCAAAGCTTCGTCTCCGGCGAGGTGCGCTGGGACGCGGGCGACCGCTTCGAAGCCCACGTGCGCGGCGGTTATGACACCCGCGGCGAGTTCGTGCTGCTCGAGCCCGAGGTGTCGTACCGTCTGTGGCGGGGGCTCCGCGCGGCGGTGAGCGGTCTCCTCGTGGCGTCGGGACGCGACAACACGTACTTCCAGCGCATCCGTCACGAGGATCGGCTGGGGATGCGCATGGAGTATCAATTCTGATGATCGTTCCGATCGATTCCGTGATCGTTCCGATCAATTCCGTGATCGTTCCGATCAATCGCGTGCTCGAAAACGCACCGCATTTTTCGATTGCCAGGCCGCGAGAGCCACGTTAGAGAACGCGCGGCCTACCGTCCGTCATCGAACTGGAGATCGTCATGTCCGCTCGCCCCCTCTTCGCCTGTTTCGCCGTCCTCTCCCTCGTGCTCGTGACGCGTGCTCCCGTCTTCGCTTTGCCGGAGGCGCTCTCGAAGGGTGAGATCGGTTGTCAAGCCGCGATCAACAAGGCCCTCGCCGGGTACGGCAAGGCGCGCGGCAACTGCGTCGCGGGGTGCGAGAAGAAGACGCCGTCGGCGCCGGACTGCGCGGCGCCCTTCGGCGGCAAGACGCTCGCGTGCGTGCAGAAGGCCGACGCGAAGCTCGCGGCGGTGCTCGCGAAGAAGTGCACGAGCGCCGGCAACGACGACGACACCTGCCCCGAGTGCTTCGAGCAGGTGAACGGGTCGTGCGCCGCGTTCGGCACGGCGGTGAGCGCGCGCTCCGTCACGCTCACCGAGGACATCACCGACACCATCTTCTGCAACGACTCCGGCAGCCCCGACGGGCTCACCAAGGCCGAAGCCAAATGCCAGAAGACGCTCGTCTCGGGCCTGGCATCGTTCGTCAACGCCGTGACCAAGTGCGCGAGCAACTGCCTCAAGAACGAGCGCAAGGCGAAGACGGACGCGTCCTGTAATCCGGAGGGTCTGCTGTTCCTGAGCGGCGACTCGAAGACCGTCGAGTGCGTCTTGAAGGCGTTCTTCAAGCTCTCCAGCGTGACCGGGAAGTGCGTGGACCAACCGGAGTGCCTGACGAACTTCGGAGGCCTCGAGACGCGCGTGTACAACCAGCTCGCCGACGTCGGCGGCGACGTCAACGTCTGCCCCGCGGAGTGCGGCGACGGCTACACGCAGGGTGCCGAAGCGTGCGATCCTCCGTCCTCGGTCGGTGAATGCCCTGGCAACGCGGCGTGCAGCGCGACGTGCACGTGTCCGTGACGGCGCGGATCGCGACCAGGCGATCGGGCTGAATGCGCGCTGCGGTCGCGCGGCTGGTGACGGCGGGGTGGGTCGCGGTGCTCGTCGGCTGCGGGAGCGACGAGAACGACACGAACGTCTTCGTCGGCGTGACGCCGACGCCGAAGGCGGGTGAGCGCACCGCGACGCCGGTGGCGTCGGCGACGCCGGACGACACGCCTACCGGCGACGTCGCAACATCGACACCGACCGTCGCCGCGACCGCGTCGTCGGCCGCCATGCCGAGCGTGACCGCGACGCCGGGCGCGACGGCGACGCCCGGCCCCGGTACTCCGACCACCAGCGCTGCGGCAACTCCGGTCCCGACCGCGACCGCGGGCGGCCCGATCGATGCCGACGTCCGCCGCATCGCCGACGACATCCTGCCCTTTCTGGTGAACACCACGCTCCTGACCGGCGGCAGCATACGGGCGCGCACAGTCGTTCCCGCGCTCCGCACCGACCCGTGCCCGGACGGCGGCACGCGCGACGACGACGAAGAGGCACCGGCGCGGACGCTCACGTTCCACGCTTGCCGCGTGGTGGACGCCCTCGGGTCGTTCGAGTTCGACGGGCAAGTCGTGATCACGATCGGCGGCTTCGAGGGCGGCGGCATCGCGTTCGACTTCACCGTGACCGACCTAGCCACGAGCCACGCCGTCGCCTTTCTCGGCACGCTGACGCTCGAGATCGACGACGACGGATTTCTCCTGAACGGGCCGCTCGCTGTCACGACGCCCGAAGGCAATTTCACGCTCGTGGCGAACGACGTGACCATCAACGCGAGCCGAAAGATCATCGCGGGCGCGGGGTCGGTCACGGACGATGCCGACAACTTCGGCCTGCAAACGGTGGCGTTCGCCGTCACGCGTCGCGGCGCGGCGTCGAACCTGACGGTCACGTTCGACGACGCGACCGTGCGCACCTACACGCTCGATCTCGCGACCGGCGAGCTGCCACAGACGAGCTGATGCGAGTCGCCGCGCCTTGGACCGCGGCGCAGCGACTCCAGTGGCTACTTCCGCGCGGCGCGCGCCGCCATCGCCTCGGCGAGCTCGTGGCTGCGCTCGGGGCCCAGCTGGCGCGCGGCCAACGGGAACAAAAACATCTACTCATACACGACGTGTTTCTGGACGAGCGCCGTAAGCACCCTACAATTGGCCTTGTAGGTGTGGGCTTTAGGGTCG
>JANNPN010000360.1:0-3466 GCA_031400185.1 Polyangiaceae bacterium | reverse complement strand
CGGTCGTCGGCACGGCGATGCAGGCGCTCTACGAGCGCCATCGGGTGCCGACCGACGCGCCCTTCCTCGTGCCCGTGTCCGTCGACCGCCGCCCGCGCGGCGAGCACGGGCCGATCATCGGCAACTACCTGAGCTTCCACTTCGCGCGCTGGCGACCGGGCGACGCCACGCCGGACACGGCGCGTGCGCTCCGCGATCAACTCGCCGAGGCGGTCCGTAAGGACGATCTCGAAGCGGGATGGGCCGGTATGAGCTTCGCGCGCCTCCGGCCGCTCCGTGGAATGTTCCGCGAGCTCCCGTGGACGAAAGCGGGCGACTTCTGCTCGTTCAACTTCGCCGACACCGACGCGCTGCTCCCCGACCGCACCCACCTCTTCGGCGCGCGCATCGTCGGCGGCTACCACGTCGCCGCGGTGCCGCCGCGACCCGGCGCCGGCGTATTCTTCAGCCGGCGCGACACGGTCGAAAGCCTCGTCGTGAGCACGAGCGATGACGTGCTGGACGACGCCGACGCGGCGACCATCGCCGACGTCGTCCAGCGCGAGATGGGATGGGAACGGCTTACGGGTTGACGTCGTCCGCGACCAGCGTCGGCGAATCGGTGCCCGGCTTGGTCACGACCAATTTGTACTTGCCGCCGAGGCAGCCGTTGCCGCCGCCCGCACGAACGGCCACGTAGAACGTGCCGTTGAACGGCAGCGTCCGCTGCACCTGCGGGCACTGGGTGCCGCACGTGTTCGGCACCGAGCACTGCACGCTGTTGACGACCGTGTCGGCGATCGGCGTCGACTGGTCGCCGGCGAGCAACGTCACCACCGGCTCCAGCGTCGACTGGCCGCTCCCGTTGTCGTCGCGCGTCTTCACCCGCACGATCACCTTGTCGCCGGCTTCTCCGGTGACCGACCAGATGTCGACCTTGCCGGCCGCCGGCAGGTCCTCACGCACCCGGTGGGTGACGGGGAGATCGGGGAAACGCGACTGGAGGTTCGCGACCTTCACCGCATCGCTCGCGCGCGGGCTCAAGAGCCCGCTCATCTGATCGAGCAGCTGGCGCTGCAACGGGCCGCCGAGGCACGTGATGAGGTTCGCGAGGTTGCAGGTGTAGGTCGGGTTCAGCGCGAGGCAGCCGGCGTTCACCAGTGCGAAGTTGAGGCCGTTGCCGGTAGCGCCGCAAAGCTCGTCTTGCGTCAAGTCGCTGCACGACGCGACGATCTTGTTCTGCTTCGTCTCTTCGTAGGTCGCGATCTTCGCGTCCTGCGCGGCGCAGTATTCGTCGGCCTCGGTCATGCACGCGTCGAACGTCGCGTTCGACCCGCGATCGTCCGAGTCGCAGCAAGGCGGCGGGCTCGTGTCGCACGAGGGACCGAACACGCCCTCGTCGCACTGCACCTGGCACTCGGCGACCTCCTCGGTGCACTTCAAGGTCGTGACGATCACGCGCTTGGCGTAGTCGGCGCCGGCAGTCGCGATCTTCTTCTGACAACGGGCGACCGACGTGATGTCGGCTGCGGCGGGCGTAGCGAGGGCGATGAGCAACGCGCCCCCGACGGCGATGGCTCGGGCGAAAGTACCCATGACCTATCCTCCTGTGATGCGTCCCGCGACGTTGCGGGCAATCGTGAACGAACGACGTCAGACTGCGGAAGGGACTACCGGCACGTCGGGACAGTGCCACAGCGCTCGCCGTGCGCACAAGAAAAAACCGACCGGGCGGTCGAGTCCGACGCTGAATGGTCGCGTGGGCTTGCCTCTCCCCCCGACGGCCGTGCGAAGTATCGGATCGTGGACACGCAGCGCTACGACGTGGTCGTCGTCGGGGGTGGGGCGGCCGGGATCGCGGCCGCGCTCGCGGCGGCCCGTGCAGGCGCGGAAACGCTCCTCGTCGAGCGCTACGGCTTCCTCGGCGGCATGGCGACCGCCGGCATGGTCGGGACCGTCTGCGGCCTGTACCTCACCCGTACCGAGGGCTCGCCCGAGCGCCTGAACGACGGCCTGGTCGGCGAGATCGCCGACCGTATCGAAGCCCTCCCCGGAAGCGAGCCCCGACTCCGCCGGGGTCGGACCTTCGTCGTCCCCTACGTGGCGCACGAGCTGGCCGCGCTCGCCGACGACCTGACCGCCATCGAGCCCGCGCTCGACGTCGCCCTGCACGCGTACGTGACCTCGGTCGCAACCGAGCACGGCGCCGTCACCACCGTCGGGCTCGCGAGCTGGGAGGGGCCGCGCGAGGTCGCGTGCGGTGCGGTCGTCGACGCGAGCGGCGACGCGATCGCGGCTCTCGCCGCCGGGGCCCCGGTGGAAACGCCCGAGCGCGGCGAGCGCCAGCTCTGCTCCCTCGTCTTCACGTTGCAGGGTGTAGCGCCCGACGCGGTGCGCGGCGCGGTCGGCCTCGCAGTCCTCCGCCGCGTCGCCGCAGCCGAAGAGGCCGGGACGCTGCCGCCCGGCTCCTCGGATCTCGGGTGGCGGTACACGCGGCGTCCGGGCGAGGTCACGGTGAAGCTCGCGCTCCGCGCGGTCGACGCGTCCGACGGCTGCGATTGGCTGACCGCGGCCGAGCGCGCGGGCCGCCGGCGGGTCGCGGCGCTCGCCGCGTTCCTCCACCGCGAAGTCCCCGGTTTCGCGTCGTCCTTCGTGTCGCACACCGCCGCGCAGGTCGGCGTCCGGGAGAGCCGGCGGATCGTCGGGCGCCAACGGCTCACACGCGACGACGTGCTCGCCGGCCGCCGCGCCGCCGACGGCATCGCGCGCGCGGCGTGGCCGATCGAGCTCTGGCGCGAGGGCAGCGCCGGAGCGAGTTATGAATGGCTCGCGGACGGCGCATGGTACGACGTGCCGCTCGGCTGCCTGCAGTCGTCGGGCGTGCACCGCCTCCTCGCCGCCGGACGCTGCATCAGCGGCACGGCGGAGGCGCTCGGCTCGGCGCGCGTCATCGGAACTTGCCTCGCGACCGGTGCCGCCGCCGGCCGCGAGGCGGCGCGGATCGCCGGCTCGTGACCCTCGTCGACCTGGTGCGCGCGAGCGCCGACCGCCATCCCGAGCGCGCCGCGGTGAGCCACGTCGCGAGCGGCCGACGCACGACGTACGGCGCGCTCGTCGCGGAGATCGATGCGGTCGCGGCGGCGCTCCGCGGCGCCGGGGTCGAAGCGACGCAGCGTATCGCGCTCGTCGGGTCGGGCTCGGTCGCGTACGTCCCGGTCGCGTTCGGGATCCTCGCTGCCGGCGCGTGCCTCGTCCCGGTGCCGGGGGGCCTCCGCGCGCCCGAGCGCGAGCAGATCCTGGAGGCGATCGACGTGAACGGCGTCGTGCACGTGCGCGAGGACGGCGGCGACTGGACTTTCGCGTGGTGGGACCGTGACCGCCGAGGACCCGTCGGGTTCGCCGAGCTGGACCCTGCCTTCGTTCGCTTCAGCTCGGGGACGACCGCGGACGCGAAGGGCGTCGTGCTCTCGCACGCCGCGACGCGCGC
>JANNPN010000252.1:0-4887 GCA_031400185.1 Polyangiaceae bacterium | reverse complement strand
GCGCGCTAGGTGCGGGGGGGGTGGGTGTTTTTTAATGCGGGTGTCCCCTGCCCCGGCCCGCCCCCCGCCGACGCCGACCGCCACGGCATCGTGACGCGGAGCCGCGGCCTCCTCGAGCCGAACCAATACCTCGCGGTCGCGATCGCGTACCTCTTCGCGAACCGACCGGAGTGGCCTCCGACCGCGGCGATCGGCAAGACCGTCGTCAGCAGCAGCCTGATCGACCGCGTCGCGCGGAAGCTCGGGCGGAGGCTCGTCGAGGTCCCGGTCGGCTTCAAGTGGTTCGTCGACGGCCTCGTCGACGGCACGCTCGGCTTCGGGGGCGAGGAGAGCGCGGGTGCGTCGTTCCTCCGCCGCGACGGCCGCGTCTGGACGACCGACAAGGACGGCATCGCCCCGAGCCTCCTGGCCGCGGAGATCACCGCCCGCACCGGTCAGGATCCGGGCGAGCGCTTCGTCGCGCTGACGGCCGAGCTCGGCACGCCGTGCTCGACCCGCATCGACGCGCCCGCGACCCCGGCGGAGAAAGCGAGGCTCGGGAAGCTCACGCCCGACGCTGTCTCCGCCTCCACGCTCGCGGGCGAGCCCATCACCGCGAAGCTGACGCACGCCCCCGGCAACGGCGCCGCGATCGGCGGCCTCAAGGTGATCGCCGAGAACGCCTGGTTCGCCGCCCGCCCGTCGGGGACGGAGGACATCTACAAGATCTACGCGGAGAGCTTTCGCGACGCGCGCCATCTCGAAGAGGTCGTCGCGGAGGCGCAACGCATCGTCGCCGCAGCGCTCGCGGGATAACAGCAGCTGTCTCGCGTCCTTCGCTGTTCCAAGATGACGCAGCTTTTGTGCGTGATCGGTGCCGGTCTTTGACAGTTCCAGCTTGACGCAGGCGCGATCGCGTATGGTAAGGCGTCACCCCCCGCGCCAACCGCGGACTGGAGACCCGATGTTCCGATCGAAACCCTGCTCGCGTGCTGCCGATCCTTCACTCCCTCTCTTCATCGCGTTCGTACTTCTCTGCTCTGGGTGCGCCGAATCGTTCACGATCAAATCCTACCCGGGCGGGGCAAAGGCGCTCATCGACGGACAGGTGATCGGAACCACCCCAGCGACCGCCGCGATTCCACGCAGCGCAGTGGGCCTGCCGCATACGTGGCGGGTGGAGTATCGCAATTGTGACTACGCTGAGGGAAATCTCCACACTGGAATCGCTCCGGGTCGCATCGTCAGTTACGTCTTCACGGCCGGCATTTTCGCGTTGTTTCGTGGTCCCTACTACTATCCCGACATCGATGCGGTCCTGACGGGTGGCGATTGTGAAAGCGGTTCACCTCGAGCCCATCCTGCGCCACAGCAACCCGGCATCCTCATTCAAAACGTCGTTGGCGAGAGAAACCAGGCGACGACCACGACGACAGAGTTATCCAAAACGCAGCGTCTCTCGGACCGATTGACGACGCTGCGCGACCTCTACAATCGGAAGTTGATCAATCAGGAGATCTACGAACAGGAGATGCAGAAGGCTATCAAGGAATCGCAGTAGGTCACCTTCGCGCGGGAGCGCGAGATTCAACGGCCTGGTGGCACTGAGCAGCAGCTTCGGATCGATTTCTCAAGTCGAGCCTCTTCGAGCTAGCGATCGCTACGTAGCCCTTGCCCGTCATGCAGCCTGCGCCCAGCGCTGCCGACAGTTTCGAATCGTCCGATGCGTCGTCGCTATAGGGCCACGCCGTCGTACGCTTTTCGACGATTCGTGATCAACCGAGCTGAGTCGGCGGCTTGCGCTGACATCTCGACGTCGGTCGCCGCGAGGGGTAGAGGCAACCCATGGCCGACGACGACAAGAATCGCGAGCTGCCGCTTTTCCTCTACGGCACCCTTCGCAAAGGCGAGTCCGCCGAGGGCGAGATCGCGGCCGACGTCGTGCGGCGGGCGCCGGCACGGGCACGGGGGCGATTGCTCGAGCTGAACGCGCCCTATCCGGGTGCGGTCTTCGGGCCCGACGAAGGGTGGCTCGACGGCGAGATCGTGTTTCTGAAGCCCACGACCTTCGCGGCGACGCTCGATCGTGTCGACGCGTACGAGAACGTGCCGTTCCTCTTCCGGCGGATCGCCATCATGGTCGAGACCGACGGGCAAACCGTCGAGGCGTGGGCGTATACCTACACCCACGCGTCGCACGCGTTGAAGCTCTAGGGCGCCGATGAGCGATCCGGTCTGTCTCGTCACCGGCGTCGGTCCGGGCACGGGCGCGGCGCTCGCGCGCCGCTTCGCGCGCGGGGGCTATCGCGTCGCGATGCTCGCGCGCGACGAGGCGCGGCTCGCGAGGCTCGCGCAGGATATTCCCGGGGCGCATGGGTTCGGGTGCGACGTCACAGACGAGGCGGCACTGAACGCCACGTGCGCGCGGATCGCGGCCGAGCTCGGACCGCCGCGCGTCGCCATCCACAACGCGGTCGGCGGCGCGTTCGGAGACTTTCAGGCGATCGACCCGGGGGTGCTCCGCCACAACTTCGAGGTCAACACGATGGCGCTCCTGACCCTCGCGCGCGCCCTGGCGCCGGCCATGGTCGAGGCCGGGGAGGGGGCGATCGTGTGCACCGGCAATACGTCGGCGCATCGCGGCGTCGCCAACTTCGCGGGGTTCGCACCGAGCAAAGCCGCTCAGCGGATTCTGGCCGAATCCATCGCACGCAGCCTCTGGCCACGCGGCGTGCACGTGGCGTATGTCACCATCGACGCGGTCATCGACCTCGCCTGGACCCGCCAGATGCACGCCGACAAGCCCGACGACTTCTTCATCACTCCCGACGCCATCGCCGACGAGTGCTTCCACGTTGCCCAGCAGCCGCGCGCGGCCTGGTCGTTCGACGTCCAGGTGCGTCCGTTCGGCGAGCGCTGGTGACCACGCCGCACCCGAAGGATCCCGCATGCCGCGACTGTCCACGCTGAGCCGTTCGATCGCCGGGCGCGCCGCCCTCGTGACCGGAGCCGCGAGCGGCATGGGCCGCGCGACCGCGCATCTCTTCGCCGACGAGGGTGCGCACGTCGCGGTGACCGACCTCGCGGAGGACGCGGTCGCCGCTGTCGTGCACGAGATCACCGACGCGGGCGGCAGCGCCCACGGCTGGGCGATGGACGTCCGCGACGGTGCGCGCGTGACGCAGGTGATCGACGAGGCGGCGGCGTGCTTCGGCCGCCTCGACATCCTCGTCAACAACGCCGGACTCGCGCTCATGACGCCGATCGACGGCCATGACTTCGAGGAGCTCTGGGCCATCTCGCTCGACGTGCTGCTGACCGGGCACACGCGGACGATTCGGGCGGCTCTTCCTCACCTACGCCGCTCCGACGCGGCGCGCATCGTCAACATCGCGTCGACCGAAGGTCTCGGCGCGACCCGCTTCGCGAGCGCCTATACTGCGGCCAAGCACGGCGTGATCGGCTTGACGCGCGCGCTCGCGGTCGAGCTCGGACGCGAGGGCATCCTCGTCAACTGCATCTGCCCCGGCCCGATCCGGACCGGGATCACCGATGGCATCCCCGAGGAGGCGAAGAAGGAGTTCGCCCGCCGTCGGACCATTCTCGGCCGGTACGGCGAGCCCGAGGAGGTGGCGCACGCCACGCTCTCGCTCGTGCTTCCGGCTGCATCCTTCGTGACCGGCGCTTACCTCGTCGTCGACGGCGGCGTCACGGTCCGCAACGCCTAGGAGATCTCCATGCACCGAATCCCGTCCACCGTCATCGTCCTCGCGCTCGTCGCCCTCGGCGCCGGCCCGGCCCGTGCGGCGACCCCGGCAGAGAAATGCACCGCGGTGAAGCTCGACGCCGCGGCGCGCGCCGTCACCGCCCACGTCTCGTGTCAGGCCCGTGCGCTCCAGACGAACAAGGCGGTTCGCGCGGGCTGTCACGAGGCTGCCGACGCGCGGCTCGGCGCGGCATTCTCGCGCATCGAAGGCCGCGGCGGGTGCACTTTCACCGGCGACGAAGGCGCGATCGACACCGCGATCGACCAGCTCGTCGACGCGCTCCTCGCGACGCAGACGACGGGCCGGTGCGGCGCGATCAAGCTCCGCCTCGCGGCCCAGAAGGCCGCGGGCGAGCTCGCGTGTCGCCGGGTCGGCGTGCGGAAGGGCGCGCCGCCGGCGATCGCCTGCCTCGACAAGACGGTCGCGCGCTTCCTCGCCGCCTTCGCGCGGGCCGACAAGAAGCCCGGGTGCCGTGCGACCGGTGACGCGGCCGCGGTGCAGGCGATCGTCGACCTCTTCGTGATGCAGACGACCGCGCGCCTGATCGACGGCGAAGGCGCGATCGATCCGAAGCCCGCCAACCTGACGGCGACGATCGACGGCGCGAACGTCGACCTGCAGTGGACGGCGCCGTCGCCCGCGTCGGGGAACACGCATGTCCGCGTGCTGCGCCGCCTCGACACCCCGCCCGTCGACGCCGCCGACGCGAGCGCGGACGTCGTCTTCTTCGACACCGCGACCTCGACCAGCCACGCCCTCGGCGCACTGTTGCCGACCACCACGACGACGGCGCGGACCTACCACTATGCCGCGTTCGGCTGCACCGGGGCGGGTGTCTGTGAAAGCGTCGGCAGTCGCACGACGCTCGCGCCGACGGTCAAGCAGGTGCTGCTCGGCGGCGGCTACACGATCTACTTCCGCCACGCGTCGGCGACCGTCTGCGTGGACCAGACGAATCTCGGGACCGCCGCGACCACCATGGCTCCCGACTGGTGGAAGAGCTGCGACGCCGACTGCGGCACCGCGACCGCGCGCCAGCTCGACGCCAGCGGCGAGACGCAAGCGACGACGATCGGCGAGGCGTTCGACGACTTGGCACTCCCGGTCGGCCGCGTGATCTCGAGCGAGTACTGCAGGTGCA
>JANNPN010000215.1:0-18585 GCA_031400185.1 Polyangiaceae bacterium | reverse complement strand
GCATCGACGACTGTTGAGTCGGGGACACGAATCCGCCGCTGTTCTGCCGGCGCTCGCGGGCGAGGTGGCGTTCGTCATGGACGCGCACGTCGCCGCGACGCTCATCGTCCCGGCGCGCGTCGGCGATGCGACGCGACTCTTCGCCGTGCCCGCGGGGACGGCGGGCCTCGTCGTCACGCCCCAGCGCACCGCCGACATGACGCGCCGGCTCTGCACCATATGCGTCGACGGTGTCGCGGTACCGGCAAGCGCGGTACTCGGCGGCGGCGGCACGGACGTGCTGCGGCGCGTGCTCCGCCATGCGACCGCGGGGCTCGCGGTCGAGGCGATCGGCGTCGCGCAGCGCGCGCTCGACCTCTCGGTCGCGTACGCCAACGAGCGGACCCAGTTCGGGCGCCCGATCGGCAGCTTCCAGGCGGTGAAGCACAAGTGCGTCGACATGATGGTCGGCGTCGAGACCGCGCGCTCGCTCGCCTACTACGCCGCGTGGGCCGTGACCGAGGACACGCCGGACGTCGACGCGGCGGTCGCCATGGCCAAGTCCTACGCGTCGGACGTCGCGATCACCGTCACGAGCGAGGCGATCCAGGTGCACGGCGGCATCGGCTTCACCTGGGAACACGACATCCATCTCTACCATCGCCGCGCCCTCGCGATCGGCGCCGCGTTCGGAAGCGCGGTCGCGCACCGCGAGACGGTCGCGGACGCCCTGCTCGCAGGTCGCTGAAACGATCGACTCGCGTCGTCGCACAGTAGACACGACCGAGCTACGAAGCGGTCCGTGCGCGCGCTCGTCGCCCTGGCAGTACGTTGGGGCGCAGCGCAGAGCAGAGCGACGCCCGACGGGCGCCGAGCAGACGCAGCGGCCGTCGCGCGGCGAGATGCTCGCTCAGCTCCGCCGGGTGGACGAGCCGTGCGGACAGTCGACGCTTTGAACGCCGCGCGTTTCTGAGGCTACCGGCGCAGTCTCAACTATGCGCGAAGTTTTCGAGGTTCTTCGCGCGCGACGGGTTGCGAAGCTTGCGAAGCGCCTTCGCCTCGATCTGCCGGATGCGCTCGCGGGTGACCTGGAAGCGCTGGCCGACCTCTTCGAGCGTGTAGTCGGACTTCTCCCCGATGCCGAAACGGAGCCGGAGGATCTGCTCCTCGCGCGGCGTGAGGGTCGCGAGCACCTTGCGGGTCTGCTCTTCCAGCGACAGCGCCATCGCGGCGTCGGCCGGCGAGATGCTCTGCCGGTCCTCGACGAAATCGCCGAGCGAGCTTTCCTCGTCGTCGCCGATCGGCGTCTCGAGGGACACCGGCTCCTTCACGATCTTGAGCACCTTGCGGATCTTGTCGGGCGGCATCTCCATCTGCGCCGCGATCTCGTCGGGACTCGGTTCGCGGCCGAGCTGCTGGACGAGGTAACGCGACGTGCGGAGGACCTTGTTGATGGTCTCGATCATGTGGACCGGGATGCGGATGGTGCGCGCCTGGTCGGCGATTGCGCGCGAGACCGACTGACGGATCCACCAGGTCGCGTACGTCGAGAACTTGTAGCCGCGCTGGTACTCGAACTTCTCGACCGCGCGCATGAGGCCGATGTTGCCTTCCTGGATGAGGTCGAGTAAGCCGAGGCCGCGGTTGGTGTAGCGCTTGGCGATCGACACGACCAGACGAAGGTTCGCCTCGATCAGCTGGCGCTTGCCTTCCTGCGCTTTGTACTCGCCGCGCCGGATCGCCGCGAACGACTCACGGAGCTCCTGCTCGGTCATCTGAGTTTCGCGCTCGACGATCTTGATGCGCTTCTTGGCCTCGCGAGCTTCGACCGCCGCCTGCGCGAGCTGCTCCGCGGTCTTCTTCGGCGGAGCAACGACGCGCACGGGCTTGCCCTTGGCCGCCTTGACCGGCTCCTTCCGCGGAGGCTCCGGCTCGTGCCGGCGGATGATCGTGCGCTGCGCCTCGAGCGTGGTGATGGCCTCCTTCAGCTTGTCGACGATGACCGTCACCTGCCGCGCCCCGAGCGGGACCTCGGAAAGGACGCCGTGAATACTCGGCTTGATCGCCTCGAGGCGGACGTCGATCTTGGCCGCCGTCTTGGCGGAAGTCTTCTTCTTGATCTTCTCGGAGACGAGCTTCTCGCGCTCGTTCACGAGACGGCGGAGCCGCGAGATGTGCTTCAGGAAGGCGCCGACGCGCGCGTCCTCACGCTGCTCGGTCGCGCCCTCGCCGTTCGCGGCCTCTTCCTCGTCGTCGCCGAAGAGGTGGCGGCCGTCGATCTCGCCGTCACGCAGACGATCGGCGAGATTCAGGACGTACTGGAGTGCGAGCGGGAGCGAGAAGACGGCCTTCCGGACCTCGAGCTCACCGGCCTCGATGCTCTTTGCGATGACGACCTCGTCCTCGCGCGAGAGCAGCGCAACGCCGCCCATCTCCTGCAGGTACATCCGGACCGGGTCCGAGGAATCGCGGAGGAGCGACGAGCGATCCTCGCGCTCTTCCTTCTCCTCGGGGACCTCGGGCACCCACTCTTCGTCCTTTTCCTCTTCGGCTTCCGCGAAGGGACTGTCTTCGGCGGCCTCGACGGCAATCTCGC
Source organism: Polyangiaceae bacterium (assembly GCA_031400185.1). Taxonomy (GTDB): domain Bacteria; phylum Desulfobacterota; class Binatia; order UTPRO1; family UTPRO1; genus UTPRO1. Next base: position 16,010 of record JANNPN010000215.1, on the reverse strand, counting down.
CGTCCCCGTCACCGTCGCCGAGCAGCGAGATGACACTGCTGATCTCTTCGGACGCGTTAGGATCACTGCCGAACTGTTCGCGCTCGCCGGCGGGGACGTACTTACGCTCCCGACCGATGTCGACCACTCGATTGAACTTCGAGGGCGGAGCGGCTTCAGTTGCAGGCTTGTCCTTCTTGGGTCGAGATATACTCTTCATCGCCGGGGACGTTCTCCGCTGACGCTTTCGTCGATGGGGCGGCGCGAATCGTCTCCGCACCTATCGTGGGTCGGCACAGTGCAGCCGGAGCTGCGGCTGGCGGGGGCAAAAGACACGGTACGAAGGGCGAGCTTAAAGGTCCGAGCTGACGAAGTCAATACAAACTTTTGATCTAGCGAAGGAAAAAGGCCGTCCCGGCGGCCTCAGTCGGCCTCTGAAAGGACCCCGAGACCCGTTTCCAGGACCTTCCGGAGGACGTCCATGCTGCTTGCTTCGAGCCCGGCCTTGAGCGGATCGAGCCCGGCCTTGAGCGGATCGTAGGCCGTGAAGTTGAGGAGGCGGAGGACCGGGCGGCCGTCGACCACGTCGATGATGTTGAGGCCGCCGAAGTCCTGCTCGACGTTGGCAAGCCCCGGCTCGGCCGTCCCGAGGACGCGGCCGAGAAGCGCGTTGTTGACGCCACCATGCGCTACCACCAGCACCCGGTTCCAGTCATCGCGGGCGAGGAGGGTCGTGAAGAACGGCCAGATCCGCTCGCGCAGCTCCCGGTACGTCTCGCCCCCGAGGTAGGGTGTGTCCCAGCGCGTCGCGGGGTCGACGAAGTACCTGATCGCCTGGCGAAGGAACCCCGCGACGTCCGTGGTCGTCGAGGCCGAGAGCAGGGCCGGGTCGCCGGGCGTGATCTCGCGAAGGGTGTCGACCGTCGTGATCGGCACTCCCGAGACCCGAGCGAGCGTCCGCGCCGTCGCCTGCGCCCGCTCGAGCGGGCTCGCAAAGATCGCGTCGAGCGCGACCGGGCGGAGCATCTCTTCCAGCGCCTCGATCTGCTGATAGCCGGTGGGTGTCAGGTCCTCGGCACCGCCGCTCCCGCCGCCATAGAGGGTCTCGCCGTGCCGCACGAGAAAGATGCGACGGGTCGGGTCGGCGAGCGGCACGGGAGGCGACGATAGGCGATGGGCGGCGCGCCCGCTACTCGCGGCGCGCTTGCGCCGCGCTGCCCAAGGGGCGAAGATACAGCGAATGTCCACCACCCGCCCACCAGGCCGCGGGACGTCGCTCAATCCTGCGAACCGCTACGACATGCTGCACATCGCCGCCGACCCGGACGCGCCGCGCGACCAAGACGCGCCCGCGGACGTTGCGCCCCAGTTCTACCGCGACACGAGCCGGAGCGTGCTCGCCGAGAACTCGAGCCCCGACGTCGGATTCCGCTTCAGTCTGAACCCGTATCGCGGCTGTGAGCACGGGTGCTCCTACTGTTACGCCCGCCCCTCGCACGAGTATCTCGGCTTCAGCGCCGGCCTCGATTTCGAGCGGCGCATCATGGTGAAAGACGACGCGCCGGAGCTCCTGCGGGCGACGTTTCGATCGCGGCGCTGGCAGCCCGAGGTCGTGGCACTCTCGGGCAACACCGACTGCTACCAGCCGGTCGAGCGGCGACTCGGGCTCACGCGCCGGTGCGTCGAGGTCTTCCTCGAGTTTCGCAACCCCGTGTCGGTGATCACGAAGTCGGCGCTGGTCGCGCGCGACGCCGACCTGTTCGCCGCGCTTGCCGAGCATCAGGCGGCGCACGTGTTGTGCTCGATCACCACGCTCGACCCCGAGCTCGCGCGCCGGCTCGAGCCCCGCGCCGCGAGTCCCGAGCGACGGCTCGCGGCCGTCCGCGCGCTCAGCGCGGCCGGCGTGCCCGTCGGCGTGATGGCCGCGCCGATCATCCCGGGTCTGAATGACGCGGAGATCCCGCGCATTCTCGCCGCGGCGGCCGACGCCGGCGCGCGCACCGCATCCTGGGTGCTGCTCCGCCTCGCGAAGCCGCTCGACGAGATCTTCACCGCCTGGCTCGCCGAGCACTACCCCGACCGGCAAGCGCGCGTGCTGCACCGGATCCGCGAGACCCGCGAGGGCCGGATCTCCGACTCGCAGTTCGGCCGCCGCATGCGCGGCACGGGCGCCTACGCCGAGCAGATCGCTGCCCTGTTCGCGATCGCGGCGCGGAGGCACGGGCTCGACCGCGCGCTTCCACCGCTCTCGATCGCGGCGTTCCGTCGGCCCCCGGCTGTTGGCGATCAGATGCGCCTCCTGTAGACCGTCGACATGACCGCACCGACCGAGACTACGAACGCCGTCGACTTCGTCGTCCGCCGCGACGACCTCGCGCGCACCGATTTCGTGCCGCGGACGCTCCCTACCCTCGCCGACAACGAGGTGCTGCTGAAGATCGACGCGTTCGCGTTCACGGCCAACAACGTGACCTACGCCGTCATCGGCGAAATGATGCGCTACTGGGAGTTCTTCCCGGCGGACGACGGCTGGGGCCGCGTACCGGTCTGGGGGTTCGCGGAGGCCGCCGCGTCGCGCCACCCCGGCGTTGCCAAGGGCGAGCGCTTCTACGGCTACCTCCCGATGTCGACGCACCTCGTGGTGCGGGCCGACCACGTCGACGACGCGGGCTTCGTCGACGTCTCGCCGCATCGGACAGCGCTGCCACCCGTCTACAACCGCTATCTGAAAACGACCGCCGACCCCGGGTACGATCCGGAGCACGAGGCAGCGTACATGCTGCTTCGTCCGCTCTTCGGCACGTCCTTCCTGATCGACGACGTCCTGCAAGAACGCGAGTTCTTCGGCGCGCGCGCGATCGCGCTCTCGAGCGCGTCCAGCAAGACGGCGATCGGCCTCGCGGCATTGCTCTCGGCCCGTGCCGGACGCGCCTACGAGGTCGTCGGGCTCACCTCCCCGAGCAACGCGGCGTTCGTGAGCGGCCTCGGCTACTACGACCGGGTCGTACCGTACGACGCGATCGACGCCCTGCCGGCCGACCGGCCGACGGTGTTCGTCGACATGGCGGGCAACGGCGCGGTGCGCGACGCCGTGCACCGCCGCTGCCGCGATCAGCTGCGCTACAGCTGCTCTGTCGGGATCACGCACTACGAGGCGATGGTGCCCCCTGGTCCCGACCTGCCGGGTCCGACGCCCGAGTTCTTCTTCGCGCCTGATCGCGTGCAGCAGCGAACGCGCGACTGGGGTCCGGCGGAGTTGCAGCGCCGCATCGGCGGGGCGCTGCAGCAGTTCCTCGGCCACGCCGACCGCTGGATGCGCATCGTCCGCGGACGCGGGCAGGCGGACGTCACGCGCGTGTACCGCACGATGCTGGCCGGCAGCGCCGATCCCGCGGAAGGACACATCCTCTCGCTGTAGCGCCGACCGCGACCGCGTCGTATGAGGGCGGCCATGCCGCCCACCACGCCGGAATCGGTCGTCCGCGACTTCTGCCGCGCCGTCGAGCGCCGGGACGTCGCAGCGCTCGTCGACTTCTTCACCGCCGACGCCGTCTACCACAACATCCCGCTGGCCCCGCTCATCGGTCGCGAGGCAATCGCGAGCACGCTGACGCAATTCATCGCGCCCGCGACCACGGTCGAGTTCGAGCTCCTCGGGCTCGCCACGACGGGGGCGACGGTCTTCACCGAGCGCGTCGACCGTTTCGTGATCAACGGCAAAGAGATCGCCCTGCCCGTCATGGGTGCGTTCGAGGTGACGGCGGATGGGAAGATCCGCGCCTGGCGGGACTATTTCGACATGCAGCAGTTCACGAGCCAGCTCGGCTGAGGTCGTAGCCCGCGATGTCGGTGCGGCGCGCGATGCCGGTGCGACGAGATTGGTCGGCGATCGCCGCGGAGCTCGACGCCAACGGATGGGCGCGGCTTCCGGCGCTGCTCACGGCGCGGCAATGTGCCACCGTCCGCGCGACGTTCGCTCGTGATCGCCTCTTCCGCTCGACGATCGACATGCGCCGGCATGGCTACGGCAGCGGCACCTATCGCTACTTCGCGTATCCCCTCCCCGCGTTGGTCGGCCGTCTGCGCGAGCGCCTCTACGTCCCGCTGGCCGCCATCGCGCGCGGGTGGGCCGAGCGGCTCGGCGGCAACCCGGCCGCCTTCCCGCCGACGCTCGCGGGGTTCCTCGCGCGCTGCCACGCCGCCGGCCAACGACGGCCCACGCCCCTCGTCCTGCGCTACGGCGCCGGTGATTGGAACGCGCTCCATCAGGACCGCTACGGCGCCGTCGCGTTTCCTCTGCAAGTCTTGATCGTGCTCTCCGAACGCGGGAGTGACTACGAGGGCGGCGAGGTCATGCTCGTCGAGCAACGTCCGCGCGCCCAGTCGCGCGCGACGAGCATCACGGTCGATGCCGGCGCGGGGATCGTCTTCACCAACCGCGAGCGGCCGGTGCGCGGCACGCGCGGCGACTACCGCGTCGCGATGCGGCACGGGGTGAGCGTACTGACGCGCGGGGAGCGCTATACGCTCGGGATCATCTTTCACGACGCCGAGTGACCTCGGCTAGGCACGACGCCGAGTGATCTCGGCGGGGCGCGACGCCGGGTGCGGTCGGCACGACGCCGGTGGATGCCGCTACCACTCCTCCGCGCGGACTGCGCGGCGTTCGTAGCCGGCGGCGCGTAGGGTATCGCGGAGGCGCCCGGCCATCGGGCCGACGCTGCAGATCCAGAAGCGGCGCGTGCGATCAGGGTCGTCGCGAACGAAGCGCTCGATCACGACCTCTTCGAGCGCGTCGATCGGGCCGATCTCGGCCTCGGTCGCGAGCAGGACCGGCTCCCAGTGGAGCGCGGGGCGGCGTGCCGCCCACGCCTCGAAGTCGTCGCGGTAGACGAGCTCGTGTTCGTAGCGCGCTCCCTGGAGGACGGTGACGGACGTCGCGCTGCGCTCGAGTGCGCGCCGGACCATCGGACGCAACGGTGCAACGCCGGTCCCTTCGCCGACGAACACCAGCGGCACTGGCGGCGGGTCGTCGAGCGCGAAGCTCCCGAACGGCCCGGTGAACACGATCTCTCCGCCGACGTCGAGCCCGAAGAGATGCGTCGACCCGGGTCCGTCCGCGACGCGGTCGACGCAGATCTCGAGCTCGTCGTCCTCGGGGCTCGACGCCAACGAGTACGCCCGCACGAGCGGGTCGCCGGCACCGACCGGGAGCGCACACGAGATGAACTGCCCCGGCGTGAACCCGAAGCGCTCGTTCGCCGGAAGCCGCAGGAACAGCGAGCGCGTCCCCGGCAGGTGCTCGTGGATGCGCGCGACGGTCGCGCGGTGGACGCGACGGTCGCTCTGCGCGTCCAGCACCCGGCCGCTCTTCGCGTCCAGCGCACGGCCGCTCCTCGTGTCCAGCCCACGGTCGCTAGTCGCGCCCATCGCGACGACGCCTATCAGAGCGATGGCGGCGCCGACAGCCGCCAGTCGATCGGCGTCTGCCCGTGCGCCGCGAGGGCAGCGTTCACCCGCGAGAACGGCCGCGAGCCGGCGAACATGCGAAACGACAGCGGCGACGGATGCGCCCCCTCGATGACCGTGTGGCGCGTCTGGTCGATGAGCGGCACCTTCTTCCGCGCGTGGTTGCCCCAGAGCACGAATGCGACGTGGGGCTGCGTCGCGCTGACGGCGCGGATCGCCGCGTCGGTGAATCGCTCCCACCCGCGCTTCGCGTGCGAGCCCGGCGCGTGCGCTTGCACCGTCAGCACCGTGTTCAGCATCAGGATGCCCTGGCGTGCCCACCCGACGAGGTGCCCGTGGCGCGGCCGCTCGAACCCGGGGACGTCGGACGCGAGCTCCTTGTAGACGTTCGCGAGCGACGGCGGCGGTGTCACCCCCGGCTGCACCGAGAAGCACAGGCCGTGCGCCTGCCCGACGTCGTGGTACGGGTCCTGGCCGAGCAGCACGACCTTCACCGCAGCGAGCGGGGTCAGCGCGAAGGCCGCGAAGACGTCGTCCTCGCGCGGGAAGACCTCGTGCGTGGCGCGCGCGGCGTCGACGAAGCGGCCGAGCTCGCGGAACCAGTCGGCCGCGAGCTCCGTGGCGAGTGCCTGCCGCCACGACGGCGGAAGGTCGACCTTCATACCCGCGTCAGTGGCTGCCCGACACCTGGTTGATCGTGTACTTCGGGATCACGATCGTGATGTCGCCCTTCACGACCGCCTGGCACCCGAGCCGCGAGTGCATGGTGAGGCCGGGCGCGGTGTCGAGCTCGTCCTCTTCCTTCTCGGTGCCAGGCGAAAGGTTCTGCTCGCCCTCTTTCACGATCACGTGGCAGGTCGTGCAGGCGCATTTCCCACCGCACGCGTGCTCCAGGTGGACGCCGTGCCCGAGCAGGATGTCGAGGATCGAGCCCGGCTCCCCGTCGTGATGGAACGGGCCCGACCCCTCGAACTCGATGGTACGCTCGGGCTCCCCCGACTCGTAGATGATGCGGATCTTCGGCAAGACCTCCGGTCCTACCATCCCCGTCGGGACCACGCGACTCGCGGACCGCCTCAGCCGATCGTGACGCGCTTCCGCGTGGCGGCGGTCTTCCGGCCGACCCCCGCCTTCCGCGCCGACGCCTCGATGTACTTCCGGCTCACCGGCGAGAGGTCGTGCGGGTCGACGCGGGTCTCGATGAGGGCAAAGCTCGGGGCGCGCTCGGCGGCCGCGAGCGCGTCGCGGAACTCGGCGACGGTCGAGGCGACGTAGCCCACCCCGCCCCACGCCTTGGCGAGCTCGGCGTACGGCCAGTTCGGGATCGTGAGCAGATCCTCGCGCTCGGCGATCGGACGGAAGATACCCCAGCCGCCGTTGTTCATGAGCACGATGATCGGCCGGAGGCCGTAGCGCGGCGCCTGCGCGAGCTCCGGGCCGGTCATCTGGAACGCGCCGTCGCCGCAGAGCACGATCGGCCGCTTGCCGGTCCCGATCTCCATCCCGAGCGCGCCCGGAACGCCGAAGCCCATCGAGGCGTAGTAGCCTTGCGCGAGATACGCACCGCCGCGACCGATCTTCACGTCGAGGCCGGCGAACAGCATGTCGCCCGACTCGGCGATCACGGCCCAGCCGCGCTTGCCGTCGAGGAAGCGGTTCACCTCGCGCAGCATGTCGGCGACCATGATCGCGCGCTTCAGCGGCCCGGGCGCCGGCTTCAGGTTGTCGGCGTAGGTAACCTGCTCCCGGTGGCGGCGGAGACGCTCGCGTTGGAGGGCGCGCACGAAGTCGCGGATGCCGACGTCGGTGTACGTGTGGCAGCTCACGTTGACGCGGTTCCCCACGGCCCAGATCGACTGGTCGCGCGTGATCTGCGGCGCGCGGCTCCCGAGGTTCATGTCGGTCAGCAGCGTGCCGAGGTTGATGACGAGGTCGGCCTGGTCGATCCGGCGACGGATCGGCGGCGGGCTGATCGGCCCGATGTGCACACCCATCGCGAGCGGGTGGTCCATCGGGAACGCCCCCTTCCCGAGCACGGTCGTCATGCACGGCGCGCCCATGCGCTCGACCAGCTTCACAACCTCGCGCTGCAGCTTGTAGCGAAACGTCTCGATGCCGACGATCACCGCCGGTTTCTTTGCCGCGTTGAAGCGCGTCGCGGTCTCGCGTGCTGCCTCGGCCGTCTTGCGCTCGTCCGAGCGCGCGAAGTCGAGTCCGCCGTCCCAGCCGCGGATCGCCGCCGGCACCTCGATCACGCGGTCCACCATGTCCCGGTGGATCTCGAGATAGCCCGGCCGTTGCTCACGCCAGATCGCGCGCACGACGCGGTCGACCTCGTCCGCAATCCGGCGCGGGTCGTCGAGGATCGCCGCAGCGCAGGTGATCTCGTCGTAGACCTTGTACTGCGACTCGATCTCCTTCGCCTGGTGGTGGATCAGCTGGCCGAGCTTCCGCTCCTCTTCACCGGGTCCGCCGCTCACGACCAGGATCGGCACGCGCTCGGAGAACGAGCCGGCGACCGGGTTCACCATGTTGAAGCCGCCGGCGCCGTACGTCACGCAGACGACGCCGATCCGACCGGTCGCGCGCGCGTAGCCGTCGGCCGCGAAGCCGATACCCGGCTCGTGCGAGAGCGTGACGATCTCGAGCCCGCGCGGGCGCCCGAACTTGAAGAAGAGGTTGATCACGAGGTCGCCCGGGATGCCGAAGAGGTGCGTGACGCCGATCTTCTGCAGGTACGAGACGAGGAAGTCGCCGACCCGCATCCGGGCTTTCATCATGCGAAGAACTCCTCCACGTTGCCGCTCGGAACGACGAGCGTCCTCGTGCCGTCGTCGCGGAAGATCTCGAGGCGCACGGCCTCGCCGGCACGATGGTCCCAGAGCCGCTCGTAGAAATCGCGGCGCGAGCGCACCTTCCGCTCGTCGACGGCGAGCACGACGTCGCCCTGCGCGAGGCCGGCGCTCTCGGCCGGTCCACCCGGGAGCAGGCCGGCGACGACGACGTGACCACGCAGGAGGTAGCAATAGAGGCCGAGCCATGCGCGCGACGGACGCGTCGTCCGCCGTCCGAAGCGCAACAGCTCGTCGCGGTGATCGCGGTAGTTCGCGATCGGGATCGCGAGCGCGAAGCGGCCGATCTCGTTCAAGTTGAGCGAGACGACGCCGATCACGTGGCCGCGCCGGTCGAGCAGCGGGCCGCCTCCGAGGCCGGGGTTCATCGCCGAGGCGAAAATGGCGCGGTCGAGCGTGTACTCCCAGTTGGCGTCGAAGCCTTCGAGCGACGTGACGCCGCCGGAGCTCGCGCGCCGTCCCGCGTCGCCGACGCTCGCGAGAATGAACACCTCGTCGCCGACCGCGAGATCGGCGTCGTCACTCGCGACCGGCACCGCCGGAACGTCGTCGCCGGGCACCTGGACGAGCGCGATGCCCGACGCGAAGTCCTGCGCGACGACCTCGCCCGTGGTCTCGCGGCCGTCGAAGAGCGTCGCGCGCACCTCGCGTCCGCCGAGCACGATGTAGTTGACGGTCACGACGAGACCGTCGTCGACGAAGACCCCGCTCCCGGAGCGCTCGGTGCCGAGCACGGCCGCGGACGGATGCGCGTCGGGCACGGACACCTGTAGGTGCACGGTCGCCGGCAGCGTGCTCTCGAGCAATCGGACGGACGCGTTCATGGTCGGCTCATGACGCGAAGGGGCGCACACGTGCCACCTTGCGGAGGGCGGGACCGCTCCCTATTACGAGAGCTCCGATGCATGCTCGCGAGCTCACGCTCGACCTCGACCCGTGGTCGCTCTTTTGCGCACTCGCCAGCAAGGAGCGGCCTTTCTTCATCGACGCCGGTCAGCCCTGGGGTGATGAGTGGGTGTCGTCTATGGGTTTCCGCCCGCGGATGCAATTCCGCGTGACCGCTGCGGACGCCGTCGACGCGCCCTTTGCGCGTCTCGATGCGATGCTCGCCGACATCGCGCCGGACGCGCGCGCGCGGCGACGCGATCGGCCGGTGCCCTTCGCGGGCGGCGTCGTCACTGCGATCGCGTACGAGGCGCGCCACGCAGTCGAGCCCGCAGCGCCGGTCGCGGGCGAGACGCCGGACGCGCCGCGACTCGTCGCCGCCCTGTACGACGCGGCGCTCTCGTACGATCACCGGACGCGTCGCTTCTGGCTCGCGAGCTGGCACCTCGACGCGCGCGCGCTCACGGCACTCGCCGAGGAGATCCGCGACACCGCCGCCGATGCTGCGCGTGGCGCGCATCCGACCATGGCCGTGCTGCCCGCGCACGCCACGACCGTCACGGCGAGCCTCGACGCGGCGGCATACGCGGAGCGTGTGGCGCGCATCCAGGCGTACATCGCCGCCGGCGACGTCTACCAAGTGAACTTGACCCAGCGCTTCGAGACGCGTCTGCCCGCGCCGCCCGTCGACGTCTACGGAAGCTTGCGCGCGACGCAGGCCGTGCCGTTCGGCGCGTACCTCGACCTCGGGCCCGAGCGCGTGCTCTCGCGCTCGCCCGAACTCTTCCTCCGCCGCCGCGGCGCGCGGGTCGTCACCTGCCCCATCAAGGGCACGCGTCCGCGCGGGGCCACGGCCGCCGCGGACGCCGCGCTCGCCGCCGATCTCGCCCGCGACCCAAAGGAGCGCGCCGAGCACGTGATGATCGTCGACCTCGAGCGGAGCGACCTCGGCCGCGTCTGCATGACCGGCAGCGTCGGCGTGGAGGAGCTCGCGGCCTGCGTTCCCTTCGCAACCGTGCAGCACCTGGTGTCGACGATCGGCGGTACGCTCCGACCGGACGTCACGACCGGCGACCTGTTGCGTGCGACCTTCCCGAGCGGCTCGATCACGGGCGCGCCGAAGATCCGCGCGATGGACATCATCGCCGAGGTCGAGAGCGCGCCGCGCGGCTTCTACACCGGCGCGCTCGGCTGGATCGACGCGAGCGGCGACTGCGACTTGAACGTCGCGATCCGCACCGCCACGGTCCGCGGCGATCGGCTCGTCTACCAAGCCGGCGGCGGCATCGTCGCCGACTCGCGCGTCGCGCGCGAACGCGAGGAGCTCTACCTGAAAGCCGCCAGCTTCTTTCGCGCGCTCGGCATTCAAGACCCGAGGGGCGGAGAGCAAGACCCGAGCGGCGGAGAGCAGGAACCGCGGGGCGGCGAGAACGGCCGGTGGCCCGCGCCCGCGAACCGGCACGCCACCCGATGAGCGCGCGCGACCTCGTCCTGTTGCTGAACGACCGCCTCGTGTCGGCGCGGAGCGCGACGATCTCCGCGCTCGACCGCGGCTTCGTCTACGGCGACGGCCTCTTCGAGACCGTCCGCAGCTACGCCGGCGCCCCGTTCGGCCTGCCGCAGCACTTGCGCCGGCTCGCACGTTCCGCCCGCGTCTTCCGCATCCCGTTCGAGCCCTCGCCCGACTACTGGCTGCCGCGGGTCCGGCGCTGTCTGCGCGCCAACGACCTGCTCACGACCGACGCAGCCGTGCGGCTCACGGTGTCGCGCGGCGCCGGCTTCGGCATCGTCCCGCCGAAGCGGCTCCGGCCGACCGTCATGATGCTCGCGACCCCGGTCGACCCGCGCGTCCCGCGTGCGCAAGCCTGCGGCGTGTCCATCTGCTTCTTTCCGTTTCGCCTCGTGACGGCGACACTGCCGAGCCACAAGACGCTGCACTACCTCCCCGCCGTGCTCGGCAAGATGATCGCGCGCCGGCGGGGCGCGTGGGAAGCCGTCTACCTCGGCGCCGACGACACCGTGCTCGAAGGCACGACCAGCAACGTCTTCGCGGTCGAGGGCGGGCGCCTCGTCACGCCGCCCTTGCACGGCATCCTTCCCGGCGTCACCCGCCACGTGCTGACGACGCTCGCGAAACGCGCCGGCGTTCCGCTCGTCGAGCGCCCGCTCACCCGCCGCGAGCTCCTCGGCGCCGACGAGGTGCTGCTCACGGCGTCGACGATCGAGGTGTTGCCCGTCGTCCGCGTCGAGAGGACCAGCATCGGCGACGGCACGCCGGGCCCGGTCACACGGACGCTGCAGGAGCACTATCACCGGCACGTCGCGCGCACGCTCGCGCGCCGGTAGGATCGAGCGGCCGGGAACACCGGAGAGACGCGTTCCCGGCTGCCGCGCTCGCGCTACGAGCAGACGCCCCCCGAGGCAGCTGTGGCCGACTGCGCACTGGTTGCCGCAGGAGCCGCAGTTGTGGGGATCGGTGTTGCTGTTCGTCTCGCAGCCGTTCGTCACGTTCGCGTCGCAGCTCTTGAAGCCCGGGTTGCACGCGATCTGACACTGAGAGGTGCAGCGACGCCGGATCGCGCCGGCAGCCAGCAGGTCGAGCGTCGCGTAGTCGCACCAGTGCACGTCCTCGAGGATCAGCACGAGCGGCCGATCCAGCACCTCCACGAGCCCGCGGCTTCGCGGAGCATGCGCTCCCGCGTCGCAATTGCGGCTCCTGCGGCAACGTTGCTCGAGCTTCAACGGCACGCCGTCGTGCGTGCTTGTGATCGGGACGTACCGTCCCGCGGACGCGATCCTCCACGCGCGCCCGCTGAAAGCAGTCGTGCAGGAGCTCGCCGCCAACGGCTCGTGTCATCAGCTGTGGCTCGAAAACCTGACGCGCGCGCTCGCGCTACTTGGTCAGGCAAGCCGCGGCCGCTTCGGTCTTTGAGCCGCCCGACGCGAGCCACGAAGGATCGATGGTGTGAAGGATCTTCATCATCAGCGCGTCGGCCTTCGGAAGCCCCTCGGGCTTGTCGCTCTTCGCTTTGAAGGAGAGCTCGACGAGCAGCGGTTTCTCGCTTTTCTGGCCCGCCGACGTGACGTCGTACCAAACGGCGAGATCGAGCTTCTTGGGTAGGGCGGGGTCGTCCTTCGTCTTGGGCTTCAGCTCCCAACTCTCTTCGAGAATGCGACGGCAACCGGGCGCGAGCACCGCGCTGTCTGCAAGGGCCGCAAGCGCCTCCGGGAACGTCTCGCGCAACTCCTTCAGCGTGAGAGGAACGGCGACGTCGTCGACGCTGGCGCTCGTGGAATACGCGCGCCCAATCTGCAGATGCCCATCGCTCGCCGTCGACACGCCGACGTCCTCCTCGAGCTTGACCTCACCCCTGGGATGCTTGGTCCACGGCGCGCCCCGTTCCTGCGCCGCGCGGGCGCGGTCGCGGGTGCGATACTTCAGGGTCGAGAGTCCCTTGGGCGCCCGGTTGGGAGCGACCAACGGACACGCGCCGTTTCCCAGCTCCGCACGATGGCGGACGATGAAGTTGCTTTCCTGAAGGAGCGCGTCGCGGACGTCGAGGAACTCGATGATCCGGCAGGTGCGTTCCTCATCCGAGCTCTTCACGCCGATCAGATCCAAGAGCTTTTCGAAACGTCCGTCGTTCAGCACCTCCGTCGCCAGACGAAGCTTGTACTCGATGCCAGTGAGCGGTTCCTCGGCCGCGACGGCGCAGAGCGGCGGCGGGATCAGCCCCGCGCACGCGAGCAGTGCGGAGACGAGAATGATGCGACGTCGGCTCATCAGTCCTCCTCGACGTTTCGGATGCCGAGTCGTCACGCGGACTCAGATCATGAGCAGATACGGCGCCGCCATCATGCCGAGCGTCACGACGACGGTGAGGAGCGAAAAGAAGACCTTCCCGAACTTCGTGCCGCCGCTCGACATGTTGTCCCACGTCGACGGCGGCTCGGGCGGGCCGACGAAGTCGAACGGCGGGACGTCGCCGCGCATGTCCTCGAGGTCGGAGGCCGTGCGCGGCGGATCATCGGTCAAGAGCCGCGCGTCCTCGTCCCAGGAATCGGAGGCGAGCTCGCGCATCCAGCGGTCCTCGTCCTTCGCGTTGTCGCCGGTGATCTCCGGCTCGAGCGCCGTGCTCTCGCCCCAGTCGTCGAGGCGATGCGCGGTCGGGCCGCACGCGAGCGCGAGCCCGAGCATTCCGATCAACGCGACGACCTTGAGCCGCATGCCGCTCCTCCACCGGCCGTGATGCGCGTCGCTCGCGAGCGCCTGGCATCCGTCCCGACGGCGCAGCTATAGTCGCTGGCTCGCGGGCGTACAATCGACGTTCCGCGAACAGCGAGTCGGGAGGCCGCATGCGGGTCTGGGTCGAGGACGTGCACCGTCACGTCGACAGCGAGGTGACGCTTCGAGGGTGGCTCTACGGGCGGCGCTCGAGCGGGAAGCTCCACTTCCTCCAGGTGCGCGACGGCACCGGTACGATTCAGTGCGTCGTGTTCGTGAAGGACGTGCCCCCGGACGTGTTCGAGCGGGCCGGACACGCGACGCAGGAATCGTCGCTCGAAGTCACGGGCACCGTCCGCGCCGATGCGCGCTCGTCGCTCGGGTTCGAGCTCGCCGTGAAGGACGTGCGCATCTTGCAGGAGGCGATCGACTACCCGATCACGCCGAAGGAGCACGGTCCCGCGTTCCTGCTCGATCACCGCCACCTCTGGCTCCGCTCGTCGCGTCAGCACGCGATCATGCGGGTCCGGGCGAGCGTCGTCCGGGCGTGCCGCGACTACTTCGACACGCGCGGCTTCACGCTGATCGACGCGCCCATCTTCACGCCGGCCGCCTGCGAGGGGACGACCAACCTGTTCGAGGTCGCCTACTTCGACGACAAGGCGTACCTCACGCAGAGCGGCCAGCTCTACATGGAGGCCGGCGCGATGGCCTTTGGCAAGGTCTACTGCTTCGGTCCGACGTTTCGCGCCGAGAAGTCGAAGACGCGCCGGCACCTGACCGAGTTCTGGATGATCGAGCCCGAGGTCGCGTTCGCCGACCTCGACGACGACATGGCGCTCGCGGAGGACTTTCTGGTGGAAGTCGTGGGGCGCGTCGTCGAGGAGCGGAAGACCGAGCTGGCCCTGCTCGAGCGCGACACCGCGCCGCTCGCGAGGGTGCAGAAGCCGTTTCCGCGGGTGCGCTACGAGGAGGCCATCGCGCTCCTCACCGAGAGCGGCAAGCCCGTCGCGTTCGGCGACGACCTCGGCGGCGACGAGGAGACCGTGCTCTCCGAGCGCTTCGACCGCCCGGTGATGGTGCACCGCTATCCGGCCGCGTCGAAAGCCTTCTACATGAAGCAGGACCCCGCCGATCCGCGCCTCGCGCTCTGCGTCGACGTGCTGGCGCCCGAAGGCTATGGCGAGATCATCGGCGGCGGCCAACGCGAGGACGACCTCGCCTTGCTTGCGGCGCGGATCAAGGAGCACGACCTCCCCGAGGAGGCGTTCGGCTGGTACCTCGACCTCCGCCGCTACGGTTCGGTCCCGCACGCCGGATTCGGCATGGGTATCGAACGGATGGTGGCGTGGCTCTGCGGGCTGCACCACGTGCGCGAAACCATTCCGTTTCCGCGCATGCTCGAGCGCCTCACGCCCTGACGCCGCAATTCTGCTTGACAGCTCGGGGCGTCCACGCGACGACCGGGAGGTCGTGTCATCTCCCCTTGACCTCGAACGGATCGAAGCACCCGACACCGTAACGTTCGTCCGCCGCTACCTGCGCGCGAGCCGTCCCGTCGTGCTGACCGGCGTGACCGAGGGCTGGGTGCCGCCGCACGAGTGGACGTTCGAGAACATCGCGACGCGTTACGGCGACGCGTCCGTGATCGCCGCCGTGCTGACCGGCGGCACGCTCGCCGGCGACAGCGTCGACTTCCGCCGCGTGCCGCTCCGCGCCTTCATCGCGTCGCTCGCGGAGCCGGGCATGGCGAGCCACTACGTCATGGCGCCGACGTGGAACCTCCCCGAGCAGTTCCAGCGCGACCACCGCCCGCCCATCTATTGTGACGACGCCTGGCACCTGCGCGCGAAGTTCTGGGTCGGGAAGGCGGGGACCGTCACGCCGATGCACCGCGACGTCCCGCACAACCTGAACGTGCACCTGACCGGCCGGAAGCGTTGGCTCCTCTATCCGCCGGGCGGCCGCGGCATGTACCCGCGCGGCGTCTCGTCCGGCATGCCGAACTTCTCCTCGGTCGATCCCGAGCGCCCCGACTACGAGCGCCACCCGCGCTTCCGCGAGAAGCAGGCCGTCGGGGGCATCATCGGCGAGGGCGAGACGCTCTTCATCCCGCACGGCTGGTGGCACCACACGCGCTCGCTCGACGATGCCGTCGCGATCAACTTCTGGTGGGGAGGACCGCTCGTCGCGGCCGCCGCGCTCGCGTCGGCGACGTTCAAGCGGCTGCGCAGCATCCGCCAAGACGAGTGGGCCACGTAGCAGGTTGCTGAAAAAGGGCCATCTGCGTCGTTGCTCGGTCGACTCACTTGTGCGGCGTAGCTCCCGCTACGCCTCCGCGTTCGCTCCCTCGCGCCTAGCAGCTGACCCTTTTTGAGCAACCTGCTTGCTGCTGGTCGCGCATGGTGAGCCCGCTCGCTGCGCTCGCGCGCTGGCGTTTTGATTGAAATTTTAGAGGTGTTTTCCATACAGGTTTTTTAGTAAAAGGTTAATTGAATATTTAGCATTTTCTGTTATTTGTCTTTGCCAACAACCGTTAAAAGGTGACCATTTTAAACCGTGAGATTTATATAATTTGATTATATCGGCAGAAGGTCGTT
>JANNPN010000199.1:0-4163 GCA_031400185.1 Polyangiaceae bacterium | reverse complement strand
ACGCGCTCCCGATCGCGCCGGCCGGCGTCGAAACGCCGCCCGGCGGCCCGCGCTGGCGGAGCGGCCGCTGGTTCCTGCGCGCCGAGCGCATGTACCTGCTGCCGGGCGACTCGCCGATGGGCTATCGGCTGCCGCTCGACTCGCTCGTCTGGGCCTCGAAGGACGACGTGCCGTATCTCATCGACGTCGATCCGTTCGCGCCGCGCGCGCCGTTGCCGCACCGCTGGGCGCGCATCAGTCATCAATCACAGATCGGCCCGTCACCCGGCGATGCCGACACGGCGCGCGGCCTGCCGGCACGCGGCGGGCTCGGAAGCACGGCGGCGCGCGCGTCCCTCGCCGACGCGCCGCCCGGTCCCTGGCAGTCGGCCGCCGACAGCATCCGCACCGCCGTGTGCATCGAGCCGCGCGACGGCAAGCTGCACGTCTTCATGCCGCCGCTCAGCGGAGTCGCCGACTACCTCGACCTCGTCGCCGCCGTCGAAGACACCGCCGCCGAGGTCGGCATTCCCGTCATCGTCGAGGGCTACCATCCGCCGAGCGACCCCCGCCTCCGGAAGCTCGAGGTCACCCCCGATCCCGGCGTCATCGAGGTGAACGTCCATCCGGCGTCGAGCTGGGACGAGCTCAGCGCCAACACCACGATCATCTACGAAGAGGCGCGGCTCTGTCGCCTCGGCAGCGAGAAGTTCATGCTCGACGGTCGTCACACCGGGACCGGCGGCGGCAACCATCTCACGCTCGGCGCCGCAGCCGCCGCCGACAGCCCGATCCTCCGCCGTCCGGATCTCCTGCGGAGCCTGCTGGCGTATTGGCACAACCATCCGGCGCTCTCCTTCACGTTCTCCGGATTGTTCATCGGGCCGACCAGCCAGGCGCCCCGCGTGGATGAAGCGCGCAACGACCAGCTCTACGAGCTCGAGACCGCGTTCCGCCAGGTGCCGGAGTACCGCGACGTGCCGCCGTGGCTAGTCGACCGCCTCTTCCGGAACCTGCTCGTCGACGTCACCGGCAACACCCACCGCACCGAGTTCTGCATCGACAAGCTCTACTCGCCCGACTCGGTGCGCGGTCGTCTCGGGATCCTCGAGCTCCGGAGCTTCGAGATGCCGCCGCACGCGCGCATGAGCCTCGTGCAGCAGCTCCTCGTCCGCGCGCTCGTCGCGCGCTTCTGGGATCAGCCGTACACGACGAAGCTCGTGCGCTGGGATACCGAGCTCCATGACCGCTTCATGCTGCCGCACTTCGTCGCCGAGGACTTGGAGGACGTGCGCTCGGAGCTCGGGCAGGCCGGGTTCCCCTTCGCGGCCGAATGGCTGGCACCGCACGTCGAGTTCCGTTTCCCGGTGATCGGATCGATCGCGCAGCGCGGGATCGTGCTGGAGCTCCGTCACGCGCTCGAGCCGTGGCACGTGCTCGGCGAGGAGGACGGCGGCGCCGGCACCGTGCGCAGCGTGGATTCGTCGTTGGAGCGTCTGCAAGTGAAGCTGAACGGCATGGTCGACGGCCGGCACGTGCTGACGTGCAACGGTCACACGGTGCCGCTCCACCCGACCGGCACCAACGGCGAGTACGTCGCCGGGATCCGCTATCGCGCGTGGTGTCCGCCCTCGGCGCTCCACCCGACGATCGGCATCCACACGCCGCTCGTCTTCGACCTCGTCGACACCTGGAGCGGCCGCTCGATCGGCGGCTGCACGCACCACGTCGTCCATCCCGGCGGCCGCAGCTACGACACGTTCCCCGTGAACGCCTACGAGGCGGAAGGACGCCGGGTGGCACGTTTCGTCCCGTTCGGGCATACGCCGGGGAGCATGCGCCCCGCGCCCGCGACCCGCGACCCCGACTTCCCGTTCACGCTCGACCTCCGTCGAGCCTGAGCGTCGCAACCCGTCGCGCATGACCACGACGTCGCCGTCCGCCGACCCGCGCGCCGACGCCGACCGCCGTCTCGCCTACACGCCGACCGACGACGTGTGGGACGAGATGCTCGCCAAACCCGGCGAGCCGCGCCCGCACTGGGTGCCGATCGTGCGCTGGCTCCGGAGCCAGGGGCGCACGGAGATGGCACGGCGCTGGGAGCAAGGCCGGCGCCTGATCCACGAGAACGGCGTCACCTACAACGTCTATGGCGACCCGCGCGGCATGCACCGGCCCTGGGAGCTCGACGCGGTGCCGCTCGTCGTGTCGTCGGCCGAGTGGACGCGGCTCGAGCGCGCGCTCGCGCAGCGTGCACGTGTTCTGAACCTGGTGATCGCGGACCTCTACGGCGCGCAACGTCTCGTCCGCGACGGCCTCCTGCCGCCCGAGCTCGTGTACGCGAATCCGGCGTTCCTCCGGCCGTGCCACGGGGTCGCGTTTCCCGGCGGCGTCGCGCTGCACGTCTACGCGGCCGACCTCGCGCGCGCGGCCGACGGCCGTTTCTGGGTGATCGCCGACCGCACGCAGGCGCCGTCGGGAGCGGGCTACGCGCTCGAGAACCGCATCGTCGTCTCGCGGACGCTCCCGGAGATCTTCCGCGAGTGCCGCGTGCAGCGCCTGGCCGCGTTCTTCGGAACGCTCCGCGACACGCTCCGCGGCTTGGCGCTCCGCCACCGCGAGCATCCGCGGATCGTGCTGCTGACCCCGGGGCCCTACAACGAAACGTATTTCGAGCATGCCTACCTCGCGCGCTACCTCGGCTTCACCCTCGTCGAGGGTGCGGACCTCACGGTGCGCGACAGCGTCGTCTACTTGAAAACGCTCGGCGGCCTCGAGCCCGTCGACGTGGTCCTGCGGCGCCTCGACGACGCGTTCTGCGATCCGCTGAGCCTCCGCGCCGACTCCTCGCTCGGGGTTGCGGGACTCATGCAGGCGGTGCGGGCCGGCAACGTCGTCGTCGCGAACGGGCTCGGGACCGGCGTCGTCGAGACGGCGGCGCTCATGGCGTTCCTCCCGAGCCTCTGCAAGCACCTCCTCGACGAGGAGCTCGCGATGCCGTCGGTCGCGACCTGGTGGTGCGGCCACGACGACGCCCTCGCCTACGTCGTCGAGAACCTCGAGAGCCTGGTCATCAAGCCCGCGTTTCCGATCTTCGGCCACGAGCCGATTTTTGGAAGCGCGCTTTCCGCGCGCGGGCGAGACGACCTTCTGGCCCGGGTCCGCGCCCGGCCGCACGAGTACGTGGCGCAGGAACAGGTCGCGCTCTCGACCGCGCCGGTCTGGACCGATGACGGCCTGCAACCGCGCCACGTCGTGCTGCGCACGTTCGGGATCGCGAGCGGGGACGGCTACCGCGTGATGCCGGGCGGCCTCGCGCGGGTCGCGACGTCGCGCGAGTCGCTGGTCGTGTCGATGCAGCGCGGCGGCGGCAGCAAGGACACGTGGGTCGGCGCCGACGGTCCGGTGAGCGCGATGACGCTGCTCCGCCCGGCCGGCGCGCCGATCGAGCTCACGCGCGGCGGCAGCGAGCTCCCGAGCCGCGTCGCCGACAATCTCTTCTGGCTCGGGCGCTACGTCGAGCGCGCCGAGGGCACCGTCCGCCTCCTGCGCGCGGTGCTCGCGCGGCTCGCCGACGAGGCGAGCGGCAGCGACGTGCCGGAGCTGCCGATCCTGCTCGCCGCGCTCGCGGCGCACGCAGGGTTGGAAGGCGAGCTGGTCGCGCCGGACCTCGAAGCCGACGCGGCCATGCGCGAGCGCGCGGTGCTCGACTTCCTGCGCGCGCACGCGCCGGCACGCGCGCTCCGCCCGACGCTCGCCTCGGCCCAGCGGCTCGCGTCGATCTCGCGCGATCAGATCTCGCTCGACACGTGGCGGGTGCTGAACCAGCTGGAGGCCTACCTGCCGCCGCGGGAGGCGCTCCGATCGATCACGGTCGGCGACGCAATCGAGCGGATGAACCAGCTCGTACTCGCGATGGCTGCCTTCAACGGCCTGAGCCTCGAGAACATGACGCGCGGCCAAGGCTGGCGCTTCACGGACATCGGCCGGCGGATCGAGCGCTCGCTCTTCCTCCTCACGGTCTTTCAGCACACGATGGTCGTGCCGCCCCGGAACGAAACGCGCCTCCTCGAAGCGCTGCTCGAGGCTGCCGACAGCGGCATCACCTATCGCCGCCGCTACTTGGGCACAGTGCAGCCGGCGCCCGTGCTCGATCTCCTCGCAACGGACGAAACCAACCCGCG
>JANNPN010000168.1:0-44071 GCA_031400185.1 Polyangiaceae bacterium | reverse complement strand
CCTCGACCAGACAGATGTTCTCGAGATCGTACGGACCGACATCGAACGTTCCGCCGGATGCCCCGCTCGACGAGGTCAATTGGCGAAACAGGGCGAGCGTGTCGCCGAGCGTTGCCAGCGGCTCCTGCGCAATCGCGAGGTCCCGGCTCTTGAATAGCGCCTGAATCCGGGCCAGCGCTGCGGCTCGGTCGTACGCCAGGCCAGTGACATGGTGCACACCCACGTAGTCATCGGCCGTGAGCGCGATGCAATTCTCGACGTTGCGTGCGTTGAGTGCGGTGCCGTACCGAGCGATATTGGCGGTCGCAGCGTTCGGGCGCACATGGCGATGGACGGGCGCCGCCGGCTCGACGCGAGCCTCGGGGGCACGGGCGGCCGGGTCGAGGCATCCACTGTCGCGGCGCGCGCGCTCGGCGAGCAGCGTCGCGCCCTTCGCCTCCCAGAGCGCGATCGCGCGCGCTTCCTCGGCATCGGCTTCCGTGCCCTTGCCGGCGGCGCGGAGCGCGGCGGCGAGTGCCAGCCGCGCGTCGGCGTGGTCGAGCAGGGCGTCGGTCGCCGCGGCGATCGCGACCGCGGCGCGCGCGAACGCGATCGCCTCGGCGTGCTCGCCGCGCCGCGCGAGCGCCTCGGCCCGGACGCCGCGCCAGGCGATCGCGGCCTTGAGGTCGTCGCCCGCGAGCAGCTCGCTCTCGTGGCTCAGCGCCTCCGCTTCGGCGGCACGACCCTGCGCGAGGAGCGCGCGGCCGAGCAGCGCCGCTGCCTGCGCGGCATCGATGCCGAGCCCCTGGCGGCGGAGCCCGTCGTACGCTGGGTGCAGTGACCGCTCGGCGGCGACGGCATCGCCCTCGAGCAGCTCGATGAGTCCGCTCGCCACCTCGGCTTCGAGCAGGCGCTGCGTGATTCCGAGCTCCTCGACCAGATGCCGCGACGCCGCGATCATCCGGCGCGCTGCCTCGGCGCGGCCGCGGAGCGCTTCCAACACGGCCTGGCAACGCAGCGCCACCGCTTCGACCGCGGGCGCGCCCTGCGTGATGCGGAGCACGCGCACGACGTCGAGGCAGCGGCCGCTCGCGCGCGTGACCGGGCTCGGTCCCCAGAGCGCCGCGACGGGTGCGCCGGCGAGCACGGCGTTGGCGCGGCGCCGATCGCCGGCGCGGCGCGCGGCGGCGAGGGCGCGATCGAGCGCGGCCTCGCAGGCACCGATCTCGCCGAGGCGGGCCAATGCGGTGGCGTGGACGGCGTGCGCCTTGGCCTCGCCCGCGGCGTCGTCCAAGGATGCGAGCGTCGTGGCTGCGCCGGTGACGGCATCAGCGGTGTTGCGGAGAGTTGCCGGGTCGGTGAGCGCGGCGAGTTGGCCGGCGAAGCAGGTGTGCCACCCGCGCAGACGCTCCGAGCCGGCCGTGAAGCGCGCGAGCTCGGCGACGGCCGTCGTGGCGGGCCCGACGTCGCCGGCCGTGAGCAGCGCCTCGCACCAGTCGAGCGCGAGATCGGCGCGTGTCGGGTCGGCGGCATCCAATCTGTCGATGGCGCGACCGAGGACGCTCCCCGCGAGTGGCAGATCATCGCGCTCGAGCGCCCGCCGCCCGGCGGCGGCGAGATAGCGCGCGGCGCGCTCGCCGATGGCGCGGCCGTGCGCGTCGATGGGGCCGAGCTCGCGCAGATGCTGATGCGCCTGCTCGAGATGCCAGCCCATCGTCTCATCGTGCTCGATGCTCGTCGGACCGACCCGGCTCGCCAGCCAGTCGGCGAAGCGCTCGTGCAGCTCGGCGCGCGTGCCCTTCAAGATGCGGCGGTAAGCGGCGTCGCGGATCAAGCCGTGGTGAAACGTGAGGGCCGGCTCGCCGAGGAACCAGCCGGTGTCGGGCTCGATCAGCTCGCTCCGCCGCAGCGACTCGAGGCGCGCGTCGAGATCCGTGACCTCGCGCGGCAACAGGTGCGCGATCGCCGCCCGCGAGAACTGCCGTCCGACCACCGCGGCGCGCTCCAACACCGTGCGCTCTCCCGGACGCAGGCGCTCGATGCGGGCCGCGAGCAGCGCATGAATGGTCGGCGGCATCGCCAGCGTCGAGAGCTCGACCGCCGTCGTCCAGCGATCGCCCTCGCGTTTGAGCGCCCCGTCCTGCACCAGCATGCGCACCAGCTCGCCGACGAAGAGGGGATTCCCCTCGCTGATCGCGAGCACGCGGCCCGCGACCGCGGCCGGCAGCTCGTCGGCGCCGATCGCGTTGGCGGCGAGGCGCGTCGCGGCACCGGCGTCGAGGCCGGCGAGCGTCACGACGTCGGTCACGACGCCGCCGGGAACGGCGAGTGACGAACGCGCGTCGCGCAGCTCGGGGCGGCCCGCCACCAGCACGAGCAGCGGGACGTCCGTGCTCCACTGCACCAAGTGCTCGACGAGATCGAGCAAGAGCGGCTCGGCCCATTGCAGATCGTCGATCATGAGTACGACCGGTTGCCGCGCGGCGAGCGCGGCCAGAAAGCGCCGGATCACGAAGAAGGTTTCCTCCGGAGCCGCCGGCGTGCCGGCCAGCAACGCCGCCACGCCGGTCGCGATGCGAGGCCGATCGGGAGCGTCGCCGCCCATGCACTCTTCGATCGCGGCCCCCACGGTGTTGCCGGCGGCCGTGGCGTCGAGCCGCAATAGCCCACGGAGCGCGTCCGCGAGCGGCGCGAAAGTCGCCCCGCCGGTCGCGTCACAGTGCGCGCTCACCACGGTCGCGTCGTCGCCGAGCCGGCGCACGAGCTCGCCGACCAGGCGGGACTTCCCGAGGCCGGGCGAGCCGAGGATCACGGCGAGCCGGGCCGCGCGGGTGGCGACCGCCTTGTCGTACACCGCCGTGAGACGCCTGAGCTCGTCGTCGCGCCCGACGAACGCGAGCGCCGGTGCGCCGGCCGGTCGCTCGAGCGACACGACGCGATAGGCGGCGACGGTCTCGGCGCGACCTTTCAGCGCGAGCGAGCCGAAGAGCTCGAGCGTCACGAGCTCGCTCACCAATCGCCGCGTCGCCTCGCCGATCAGCACGTCGCCGTCCTGCGCCTCCTGCTGCAACCGGGCCGCAACGTTCACCGGGTCGCCGACGACATCGTCGTGGTCGCCGCTGACGACGACCTCGCCGGTGTTGACGGCGACGCGCAGACCCATCGTCCCGAGCGCGGCGGCCTGCTCGTCGGCGAGCTTCCCGAAGGCCTCCTGCATGCCGACCGCCGCGCGCACGGCGCGGACCGCATCGTCCTCCGCCACGCGCGGGACCCCGAACGCGACCATGACGCCGTCGCCGAGCAGCTTCACCACGGTGCCGCCGTGCGCGTCGACGACCGCGTGCAGCGTCCGATAGTAGCGGTCCATGAGCGCGTGCGCCGACTCGGCGTCGAGGCGCTCGTGGAGCGCGGTCGAGCCGGCGAGGTCGGCAAAGACGATCGTCACGGTCTTGCGTGCGACGCTGGCCTCGGCGGGTTGGGTGGTCGACGATGCGGGTGCCGCGGCAGGCGACGCGGCGAGGGACGAGCCGCACCCCCCACAAAAGCGCGCGTCCGATTCCGCCTCGCGCCCGCACGCCGGACAGCGCGCGACGAGCGCCGTGCCGCAACCGACGCAGAAGCGCGAGTCGTCTCGGTTCGTCCTGCCGCAGCTCGCGCAGGTCATGACGGGACGGGGAACCTCATGACGGGTCCGCCGCATAACACTATCCGCGGCGCGCGCAGAAACGCTCAGGCGTCGTCAGTCCGTGGGCCACCCCCTCCGCTACTCCGCCCCGCCATGGGCTTCAGCGCCGAAAGGGGCGCGGCTTCGCCGCGATCGTTTTCGCGTTGCTCGCCTTCGGCGCGCGGCGTCGTCGAATCCCCCCCTCCGTTCGATCAGGACGTTGCGAATTCCCCTGCTCGAAACTTGGGCCGGTGATGACGCCTTCAGTGAGGTCGCCCAAAGCGAACCTCCCTAGCGGAAGAGTACTTGGAGATCCTGCGCCACACTTATTCAACAAGTGGGGCCTGCATATCGCGCTGCAGGATGAAATTTAGGGTAGGAGACTTCGCATGGGCGCCGGGGAGCTTTTGCCGCGAGTAGCGAAATTGATCGTCATCTTTGGCAGCGTTTTTGGTAGAGCCAGCTGACGTATCGTCCCGTATCGAACGTGCGCCCCTGACTTGAAGTACCGTCGGTTCGGTAGACGGTTGCGGATTTTCGCGATCACTGCATCGGAAATCGGCTTCGCTCGCGCTGACGAGACGGAGATGACCCACTTCCCGGCGGACCGAACACGGCCACGCACGATGGATGCTTCAGCTGGGTTTGCTCCATGAACTTCCAAGGAGCGTGCTCACCGAGTGCAGCTGCTCAAGCTCCGTGTTGCTGAACGCCGTCAGCGCACCGAATCGTTTCCAGGATTTGGGGCCGATCGGGCCGTGGAATCTTGCGGTCCTCGATGTCCTGAAGCGTTTTGGCGTGGTAGGTGATGTTCACGACGCGAGGCGCTTCGTCCGGATCGTCAGGCGTCGTCTCGTCGTCTACCCCCCGCCGTTGGTCTTACTCGGTTCGAGCGAACACCTGAGTGTGCGCCGCCGACACTTCACTCGTCGACCGCGTCCGTCCCGACCACCTGGGTCAGCGTCCGGCGGATGCTGTCGGCGGGGAGGCATTGGTCGAGAACCTGTGTGCCCACGAAGATCATGCACACGACGCGGCCGTCGCCATCGATGAATGGACCGCCACCTGTTCCTGCCATCGTGCGCCCCTCGAGCTTAACGTTGACGAGCGGGTGTCGCGATTCCGATGCGGCTACGCCGATCGCCTGCACCAGCCCGACAACGGCGACGAGCTCGGATCGCCCGCCGGCAAAGCCGATGCCGACCACGCGATTGCCCACGACCGGCGGCTGGGTAGCGAACTCGAGCTGGGCTAGTCCGGTCGCATCGGCCTGCATCATCACGACCGGTGTTTCGGCGAAGTTCTCGGGGGATTCCGGGAGCGGCACTACCTTTGTCACCGGCAAGCGTGTGCCCGATGACGTCTCGAGCGCGATCGGCTCTTCGGGGAATCCCGTCACGCAATAGCCGGCAGTCGCGAACCATCCCCGCTTCGCATCCACGAGGAATCCCGAACACGCTGCTTGGTCGCCGCGAAGGACCTTGACGAGGGCCTTCTCCTTGCCTTTGAACACGGTGCCGAGCGCGTCGAGCGCGGCCGTCGCCGCCCCCGCGCCGCCGGTGGCGGCGATTCCGGTGAGCGCCGTCACGGCCAGTTGCTTTTCGGTCGCCTCGCCGGCGATGGCGATCGTCTTTGCCGCCTCCACTGCGCCTTCGCCGCCGACCAGCTGCATCATGCCGGTCGCCAACTCGGGGGTCGCGAGCCGACTGATGACGAGAAGCGCCATTTTCTTGCTCTGCTCGTCCTTCGTGAGATGCGGGATCATCTTTTCGACCGTCTGCATCTCGAGGACCCGGTTCTGCTGGTGAGCGAGTGCCAGGCTCTGCTTCAGTTGAGACTGGTTGTACGAGCTCGTGAAGAACCATCCGACGCCTGCGACCGTGAGGCTCGAGATGAGGGTGAAGACGCCGCTCAGGCTCGTGAGCCGCTCCCAGAGATCCTTCCCCTTCGACTTGTCGGCGACAGCGCGCACGAGGCCGGCGGGATCGGCTCCCGCCTCGAGCAGCGCTTCAGCGACATCCTTGTGGCCGCAACCTGCCGCCGCGACCACCGCGGATTCGCCATTGCCGTCATTTGCCGAAGGCGTCACCCCAGCTGCCAAGAGCAGCCGCACGACCTCGACGTTTCCCGCTCTCGCGTATGCGAGGAGCCGCACGTCGTCCGGCGCTATTCCGCGTTCACGGAGCGTCTGCTGCGCAGTCTCTCGATCCACGGGGGCGTGATTATCCAACTCCTCGTCGGTTCTGAAACAAGGCCCGACCAGATTCCAGCGCCATTCTGAGACAGCGAGTGGTGCGCGACGTTGACGCCCGCGTCGCCAAGGACGTGGAGCGTCGATCGGCGCTACAAAAAACTCAGGCGTCGCGATGAACCACTGTGCATCGCGCGCATGGCTGACCAGAAGGAAAGGAGTGTCCCATGCCTAGCGTGAAGGGTGACGACGGAACCTCGAGCGGACTTCTGCCGGCGATCCCGCCGTCGCCGTTCCAGGTCGGAACCTTCGGAGTGTGGGGCGACTCGCAGAAGTCACGCGGGGTGACGGGCACGAGCGCGAGGGCCGCCGGTGTCAACGGCCAAAGCATCAAGTTCTCGGGCGTGAACGGCGAAAGCGAGCTGGGTCACGGGGTATCCGGCGTGAGCGTCTCCGAAGGACGCACCGAAAGCGAAGTCATCACCGTGCCTGCCGACGGCGCCGGCGTGTACGGCGAGAATACGCAAAGGGGGGGCATCGGCGTCTTGGGGTGGGGCGCGCACAGCGGCGTCATCGGCCAAGCCGACTTCATTGGGGTGAGCGGGGAGGGCGGAGCAATCGGCGGGTGGTTGACCGGAGCGCGGTGGGGGGTGCTCGCGAACGCGATCGACGGGCCCGCAGTCGAGGCGGCGAGCGTGAACGGGCCGGGTGTAGTCGCCAGATCGACCCGCGACATGGGCGTCGACGGCGAATCGCAGACGCCGTGTCCCGTCCCGCGGCCGAGCTGCCGAGCGCCGCGGCCATCGCACCGCGCCGGCGGCTGACTGCGCCGAAGATCGTCCTACCAGAGCGGCGGAAGTCGAAGCGCTCCACCTCGCGCAAGCGCGGGTCGAAGCGCAAGACGAGCGTGTCGTAGCGTCCACCCGGATTCTCCCATTTCTTCGCATTCGCCGAGACGAGGTGCGCGGCGATAGGGCCGGCCACGCCGTAGGGCAGCAGAAACGCGTCAGGACCCGTTCACCAACTGGGCGCGCACGGCGCTCTTGCCGCTGTCGGGTCGGACGTAGAGCACGAGCGAGCGTCCGTCGCCCGCGGACGCGATCGCCGGCGCGGCGTCGCTGAGCCCGGACGCGAGGAGCCGCGGCGTCGCGTCGAGGACGGTGCCGTCGGTCGCGACCGCGACCGCGCGGAGGTCGTTGCCGCCGACCGCGGCCTCGGTCCAGACGACGAGCCAGACGCTGCCGTCGAACGCGACGACCGGGCCGCCGATCACGGGAGCGCCCCCGACCGTCGACCCGAGGAGGATGCCGCCGTCGGGATCGAGGCCGCTCGTGGCGGCGGGCGCGATCCGCATCGCGCGGATGTCGGTCGCGTCGTCGACCGACCCCTCTGCCCACGCGACGAGGAACGACGTGACGCCCGCGGCGACGCTCGGTCGAAGGCCGTGGCCGAAGCCAGGGGCGCGGCTGCTGAGCGTGAAGTTCGTCGTCGTCCCGTCGGCCGCGAGCCACTCGCCGGACACGAAATCCCCCGAGGAGTACGGCGGGCTCGAGTTCTGAATGTGCGCGTGCATGACGGCGAGCGTGTTGCCGCCGGTGGTCGCGATGGTCGCGCCGCCGTCGCCGAACGGTTGCGGGAGGGGGCCCGACGGGAGGTCGTAGCCGATCGTCAGGTTCGTCCGAGTCGGCGGGTCGACGGTGTAGTCGAGCAGCCGGCCGCCCGGGTCCCGTAGGAAGGGTCCGGAGACGCAGCCCGCGAGGTCCGTCCATACGACGGCGAACGTGTCGCCACCGGCGACCGGCGCGGGCGCCACGGCGACCGGGGCGTAGACGCTGCTCTGGCACATGCCGAACGGGTCGCGGCGGATGAGCTGCTCGAGGGAACCGAGGGTCGCGGTCCCATCGTAGGATCGCGCGTAGATCGCGGCATAGAAGGAGAACCCGTTCGGGCCCGCCCCGACCCAGCCGAGCACGTAGCCGTTCGCGTCGCTTCCGATCGACGGCGACCTTTGCGAGCCGCCGCACGGTGTCCCTGCGCTCACGACGGCCGCCGTCGCGTCGACCGCGACGCCGTCCGGGTCGAAGCGGCGCGCGACGATGTCGGGCACCGGCTTGTGGGCGACGTCACTCCACGCGAGCAGGTACTCGGCGCCGCGCGCGCCGGCGCCGACGGTCGCGCCGGCGGCGGCGCACGCGACGTGGAGCTCGACGGGACCGCCGGCGGCGCATCCGGTGGACTGGCAGCTCCAATCGCACGCGCCGGCACCCGGCGGCTCGCACGCTTCACCACCGTCGACGACGCCGTTGCCGCAGCTCGTGAGCGGCGGATCGCACGGGATCGGGTGGCAGCTGGCATTGCACTCCAGCGTGTTCGGCGGTTCGCAGCCCTCGCCCTGCTCGAGAACTCCGTTGCCGCACTCGGGACTCAAGCAGCCCGTCGCGTCGCAGCCGGTCGGGACGCTCGGGTAGACGCTGGTGCATGCCGTGAGCGCCGGCGTGCTCACGCACGTCGCCGGCTCCTTCGCGATCTTGTGCGACGTCTTGCCGTTGGTCTTCACCCGGCAGCAGACGACCGCCCCCGGGCGCCCGCAGACCGACTTGGTCGCGTGCTTCAACGCCTCGCTCTTGCAGGTCTTGGTGAGCATGCCGCCGGCGATGCGGGCGGCGAGCACCGGCTTGGCGCACTTCACGTAGTCGCCGCGCTTCGTCGCCGCGGCGCATGGACAGGCGGCGTCGATCGCGTCCCGCGCGCCGGCGAGGGCGGACGCATTGGCGGCGGTGTCGCAGGCCGCGTGCGCGACCGCGGCCGGCGCGGCGACGGCGAGCAGGACGGCGAAGAAACGCGTCAGACAACGGGAGTGTATGGGCATAGGGGCCTCCTTGAAGTGCCGTCAGGGCGCTAGCGGAGTGCGGGCGCTAGGGTCAAGATGAATCGTCGCGGTTGGACGAGCGTGCCGTCCGCGGCGGTGAGGTCGCCAGCAGCGACCTCGACGTTCGACAGGGCTATCCCATGGGTCGCTTCACCATGACGGTATCCCATCACGCGAGCGGCTCGATGCCGCGTTCCGCCGCCGCCCGCGCCGCACTGAGGTCACCGCGCCTCTGCTGGGTTGCGGCGAGGAGCGGCAGGCCCATGCCGATCGCCTTCCCGCCGGTGTCGTGCGGTACGTCTGTTCATCGGCGCTGTCTGCGTGCTACCTCGATCGCGCTTGCCGATCGCTTTCTGCCTTTGCGAAGGAGCCGTCCGTGACCCGTCTCGTGACCGCCTGCAGCATCGCCGCCGTGGGGGCGCTCGTGCTCGCCGCCGTCGCTGCGTCGGACCCCGCGCAATCGTCGGCTGACGCGTTCCTCGCCTACAAGACGAAGGCGACGAAGGGATCCCCGGCGTTCGTCCCGCCCTCGTCCCTCGTGATCGCCGACCGCTTCGAGAGCGCGCTCCCGTTCGCCGCCACCAAGCCGCGCGAGCTCGTCGTGCCTGGGCAGCTCGACGGCACGGGTCCCGGGGACCCGGTCACGCATCTCCACGCGTACGGCATCAAAGTCCGGAAGATCTGCCTCGACGACCGCACGGCGTGCGCCAAGGCCGCGGACTGCGATCCCGGCGTGAAGTGCAAGAAGCCAGCGCACGCCAAGCACGCCGGCGAGCTCATGGTCGATGCCTTCGGCGCGCACGCCGTCGACGTCGGCAAGCCCGACACGCTGCTGGTGCCGTCGCTCAAGAACCCCAACGGCACCCCGCCCGGTCCACCCGATCCCGCCTCGCACTCACGCGATCACTTCAAGTGCTACAAGGCGAAGCTCGCGAAGGGCAGCGCCGGGGTGCCGAGCGGTATGCGGCCGCTCCTCGCCGACCAGTTCACTGCGCCCGCCAAGGCTTTGGCGATCGGTGCCCTCACGCACCTCTGCACGCCCGCCGTGAAGAACGGGGAGGCGGTGAAGAACCCGGACGTCCATCTGCTCTGCTACAAGGCGAAGCCGGCCAAAGGGCAGCCGAAGCACGTCAAGCGTAGCGCCGTCGGTATCGCGAACGAGCTCGGCACGCTGATGCGCGACACGACCGGCGAAAGCGCGCTCTGCGTGCCGGCGGTCGCGGCCGGCATGCCGACGCCCAGCGTGCAGGCGACGTCGACCGGAGGCACCGGCGCGACCGCGACCCCCGGCGGCGGTCCGACCCCGTCGCCGTCGCCGAGCGGGTCGTCCGGCCTGCCGCCCGATCCCGCCGCGGTCGCGCCGTCGCCCGAGCCCGGCATCGCTACCAACACCTTCGACGCGACGGCCTTCCTTTATACCGGGGCGAACCCGATCCAGACCGGCGTCGCGCCGGGCACGATCGAACCGGCGCGCGTCGCCGTCATCCGCGGCGCCGCCGTCGACGCCGATCACGACCCGCTTCCCGGCGTCACGATCACGATCCTCGGCCACCCGGAGCTCGGACAGACGAAGACGCGCGCCGACGGCAGGTTCGACCTGGTCGTGAACGGCGGCGGCCGACTCGTCGTCCGGTACGAGAAAGCCGGCCTGCTGCCTGCGCAGCGCCAGCTCGACGTGCCGGTCGTCGACTGGGTGGTCGCGCCCGACGTCATGCTGATCGCGCTCGACGCCGCGATGACGGCGATCGACCTCGCCTCGAACGACCCGATGCAAGTCGCGCGCGGCACCATGACAGCCGACGCGGACGGCGCGCGGCAGGCGACCATCTTCGTGCCGCAGGGCACTGCCGCGGAGCTCGTGATGCCGGACGGCAGCACGCAGCCGCTCGCGACGATGAGCTTCCGCGCCACCGAGTTCACGGTCGGCCCCGACGGGCCGATGGCAATGCCCGGCGACCTCCCGGCGACGAGCGGCTTCACGTACGCGGTCGAGCTCAGCGCCGACGAGGCGATCGGCGCGGGCGCGGCGAGCGTCCGCTTCAATCAACCGCTGCCGTTCTACGTCGAGAACTTCGTCGGGTTTCCGGTCGGCTCGTTCGTGCCGACGGGTTACTACGACCGTGTCCGTGGCCTGTGGGTGCCGTCCGAGAACGGCCGCGTCATCGCGATCGTCGGGGTGACCGCCGGCCTCGCCGATCTCGATCTCGACGGCGACGGCCTCGCGGACGATGCGGCGGCACGTGCGGAGGAAGGGATCACCGACGTCGAGCGCCAGCGGCTCGCGACGCTGTACGCGCCCGGTCAGCAGCTCTGGCGCGTGCCGATCCCGCACTTCACGCCCTGGGACCTGAACTGGCCTTATGGTCCGCCGCCCGACGCGGATCCGCCCGGCGGCGACTGCAGCGGCGACGAGTGTCCCGGCCCCGACGGCGACGGGGACGGCGGCGATGGCAACGGCCCCGGCGGCGACGGTCCGGGCGACGCTCCGCCTCCGAAGCGCAAGAACCCCTGTGGACGCGGCGGCTCGGTCATCGAGTGCCAGACCCAGACGCTCGGCGAGTCGATCAGCGTCGGCGGCACCCGCCATCGCCTCGTCTACCGGAGCGCGCGGGCGCGTGGCCGCGGGGGTCCGCTGAACATCCGGCTGACCGATGCCACGCCGCATCCGTCGCTCGAAAAGATCCTCCTCAAGGTCGCCATCGCGGGCCGCGAGTTCGACTTCTCGTTCACCCCGGCCGCGAGCCTCGTCCACGCCTTCGAATGGGACGGCCAGGACGCCTACGGCCGCGCGATCGAGGGCCGGCAATCGGCGAAGGTCCGCATCGGCTACGTGTACGCGGCCCAGTACTACGCCACGCAGGCGGACTTCTCGGCGAGCTTCAACCGCTTCGGCTCGGCGCCGATCACGTTCGTGCGCGCGGGCGGCGGTGGCGGTGGCGGGGGCGGGGGCGGTGGCGTCGCGTTCGATCCGGTCCCGTCGCGCGTGACGTCGCCGACGATCACGCTCTGGCGCGACTACTATACGTCCGTCGAACGCTACGACGCCCGTGGGCAGGGCCTTGGCGGCTGGACGCTCGACGTTCACCACAGCTACCACCCCGAGAGCCGCGATCTCTTCCTCGGCGACGGCCGCGTCCGGCGCGCGGAGGCCGTCAGCGACGTGCGCCGCGCCTTCGCGCCGGGCCTCAGGAGCACGTCGGCGATCGTCGCCACGGCGGACGGCGACGTGTACTTCGGCGACGATCTCACGCAGACGGTCTATCGCGTGCGCCCGACCGGTGCGGTCGAGCCGTTCGCGGGCACGGGCGTCTTCGGCACCGGATCGAGCGCGGAGGGGATTCCCGCCAGCACGGCGTCGGTGGGGAGCGTCCGTGGTCTCGCGGTCGCGGACGACGGCAGCGTGTTCATCACGACCGCCGGGCGCGTTCGCGTCGTGCGGAACGGCATCATCACGACCTACGCGGGGTCGCCGTCCGAGCTCTGCACCACGCCGACCGACGCGTGCGGCGACGGCGGACCGGCGGCGGGCGCCCGATTCCACACCCCGCGCGGCCTCGCCATCGGACCGGACGGGAGCCTCTTCGTCGCCGACCAGAATACCAATCGCGTGCGGCGAATCGCGCCGGACGGGATCGTCACCACGGTGGCGGGCGACGGGACGATCACGCCGTTCGGCAGCGGCTGCGACGCCGACGACGGGTTCGCGACCGCGGCGAAGGTCCACGCGCCGGGGAACGTCGCGGTGACGCCGGACGGCACGGTCTACGTGCAAGCGGGCGGCTGCGGCCAGATCCTCCGCGTCGGCCCGGACGGGCTGATCTCGGTGGTGACCGGCGCCGGGTTCACCCCCGTGAGCGCTGCCGACGGCGTACCGGCGTCGCAGGTCGCGCCGCTCTTCTCGAACTTCGGGCTCGTGGCGGCGCGCAACGGCGTGCTGTACCTCGTCGGCGCGAACCGCATCAATCGCATCGGGCTCGACGGGCTCTTCACGACCGCCGTCGGGAACGGCGAGCCGTGTCCAGGCGGAGGAGCGGCGTGCGATCTCGGGAATCCGTCGCGCGCGGCGCGCCTGAACATCGTCACCTCCATGGCGCTCGCGCCGGGCGGCCGCCTCGTCTACGCCGACAGCTCGGTGACGCCGACGCTCTCGTCGGCCGACCCGGAAGGGCCGCCCGCTGAAGGCCAGGAGATCCTCGTGCCCTCGCCGGACGGCGGTGAGACGTACGTCTTCACGGAGCGCGGACGGCATCTTCGCACCGCAAACGCGCTCACGAACGGCGTACTCCGCCAGTTCGCCTACGACGGCGCGGGCCGCCTCGCGTCGATCACCGAGCCCGGCGGCAACACGACCGTGATCGAGCGCAACGCCGCCGGCGACGCGACCGCGATCGTGGCCCCCGACGGGCAGCGCACGACGCTCGTGATCGGCGCCGACGGCGACCTCGCGCGCGTCGAGAATCCCGTCGGCCAGGCGATCGAGCTCACGTACTTCGCCGGCGGTTCAGCCGGCCTGCTCGCGACCACGACCGATCCGCGCGGCAAGCAGCACGCGTTCACCTACGACGC
Organism: Polyangiaceae bacterium; assembly: GCA_031400185.1. Classification (GTDB taxonomy): domain Bacteria; phylum Desulfobacterota; class Binatia; order UTPRO1; family UTPRO1; genus UTPRO1. The sequence goes on along the minus strand of JANNPN010000168.1, from coordinate 30,802 downwards.
GGCGGGACGCCTCGTCCACGACGACGGTCCGGCGGGCGACTCTTCGACGCTGACGCAAACCAAGTCCGGCGAAGGCGAGTACAGCGTCGCCGTCACGACCGCCGAGGGCATCACGACGGTCTACGGCGTCGAGAACCTGCCGAACGGCGTCGAGCGCCTGACGACCGGCGCGCCGGGCGGGCCGCAGCGCGAGCTCCTGACCGCGCCGGATTTCCGCGAGACGACGACGCTCGCGAACGGCACGGTCGTCGTCGAGGAGCTCGGTCCGGACCCGCGCTTCGGCATGCAAGCACCGGTCACGGTGGCCCGCCAGGTGTCGACGCCGGGCGGCAAGGTGCGAAACGCGACGCTCACCCGCACGACGCAGCTCGCCGACCCCGAGGATCCGCTGAGCTTCACCGCGCTCACCGACACGTTGGTCGTGAACGGCAAGACTTGGACCCGTGCCTACGACGCCGCGCTTCGCCGGCTCACGCTGACGACGCCGAGCGGGCGAGTGCGGCAGGCGACGCTCGACGCGCAGGGCGCGTTCGCCGAGCTGCAGCTTCCGGGCCTCGCCGCGCTGTCGTTCGCGCGCGACGGCCGCAACCGGCTCGCGTCGTTCACGCTCGGTCCGCGCACGCAGGCGTTCGCCTATGGCGTCGACGGGCAGCTCGCCGGCATCACGAGCCCCCTCGGCGCGTCGGTCGGTTTTGCCTGGGACGGCGCGGGCCGCCTCACGGCGCTCACGCGTCCGGACGATACGGTCGTCGGCTTCACGCGCGACGCCGGCGGCAACGTGACGTCGCTGACGCCACCCGGACGCCCCCCGCATTCCTTCGCGTACGACGACGCCGGGCGGCTGGTGCGCCACACGCCGCCGGATCTCGGCCCCGGCGAGGAGCGGACGGACTACACGTACGACCTCGACGGGCGCCTCGTCGCCATCGCCGCACCCGGCGCGCCGGTCGCGATCGACTACGACGCGCTCGGACTGGTGGACACCATCACGTTCCCGGGTGGCTCGATCGACGCCGCGTACGACGCCGCCGGACGCGTCGCATCGCTCGCGACCGGAGCCGGTGTCGGTACCACGTACACCTACGACGGTGGGCTGCTCCTCGACACGACGTGGACCGGCCCCGTCACCGGCCACGTCGGCCGGACCTACGACGCCGACTTCCGCACCAGCACGCGCAGCGTGAACGGCGGCACGACGATCACCAGCACGTACGACGCGGACGGCTTGCTTGCGCAGGTGGGCGCGCTGGTGATCGCCCGCGACGCCGCGAACGGCCTCGTCACCGGCACGACCCTCGGCGACGTCGTCGACGTGGTCGGACGCAACACGGTCGGCGAGCCGGTATCGTACGCTGCGAGCTTCGACGGCACGCCGCTCATGGCGTTCGCGCACACGGTCGACGACGATGGACGCATCGTCGCGACCAGCGAGACGATCGCGGGCGTCACGCACGTCTACGAGTACGTCTACGACCCGCTCGGCCGCCTCGAGGAGGTGGTACGCAACGGCTCCACCACGGCCACCTACGACTACGACGTCGTCGGCAATCGCCTGAGCGGTCCGAGCGCGGGCACGTCCTACACCTACGACGCCCAGGAGCGGCTCCTGACGCGCGGCGCGACCACATATGCCTACACGCCGAACGGCGAGCTCGCGAGCAAGATCGTCGGCGGCTCGACGACGACGTACGATTACGACGCGCTCGGCCGGCTGCGCTCGGTCGCGAGCCCGGGGGCGACCGTCGCGTACGTGATCGACGGCGCCGGACGCCGTATCGGAAAGCGCGTGAACGGCACCCTCGTGCAAGGGTTCCTCTATCGCGACGGGCTCCATCCGATCGCGGAGCTCGACGGCGCGAACGCGGTCGTGAGCGTCTTCGTGTACGGCACGCGTCCGAATGTCCCCGACTACTTCGTCAAGTCGGGCGTCGCGTACCGGATCCTCGCCGACCACCTCGGCAGCCCTCGGCTCGTGGTGCGGACGACGGACGGTGTCGTCATGCAACGCATGGACTACGACCAGTTCGGGCGCGTGACCGCCGACACCAACCCCGGCTTCCAGCCCTTCGGCTTCGCGGGCGGACTCTACGACGCCGCAACGGGCCTCGTGCGGTTCGGCGCCCGCGACTACGACGCCGAGAGCGGCCGCTGGACCGCCAAGGATCCGAAAGGCTTCGAGGGTGGCGTCAACTTCTACGTCTACGCCGAGAACGATCCGCTGAACTTGCTCGACCCGAACGGGCGCTCGGTGGGCCTCGCGCTCGCCCCGGCGCTCGGAGGCGGGAGCGTGGGTGGCGCCGCCGCGCTCGGCGGTGCGCTCGCGGTCGGCGGCGCCGCCCTCGCCGGCGGGCTGTTCATCGCCGGCGGTATCTACGCGATCACGGAAGCCGTCCCGAACCTCGCCGACAACCTGCAGCAAACGATCGAGGAGAACGCCGACGCCACCCACGACGACGAGGGCAGCGAGGAGGGCGGCGCGCCGCCCGACACCACGCCCGACGGCGGCGCCTGCGACGACGGCAAGACGATCATCGACGACGAGCCGAAGACGATTCCGAACGACCCGAAGACGTACCGGCCGGAGGAAGGCGTCGACGACGACGTCCGCCCGAACGGTCCCACGGAGCTCCCCGAACGCCCCTTGCAGGACCGCGACCCGACGATGATTCCCGGTGCGGGCGACCCGCGGAATCCGGTGATCCCGAAGGCGCCGAAGCTTCCGTACCCGATCTTCGAATGATGCGGCGTTAGCGCCGCCATCTGTTCCCCCTGTCGCGTCTGCCGGCGTCTGCCCGCACCGCGCATAGGAGGAAGGCCGGGGGAGGTGACCGACGCAGCCTCGCCACTATCCGTGGCACCACGCCGCGACCCGCGATTCCACCGAAATTCCACCGAGCGCGCGTTGCCGGACTCCCCGGCCGTGCGTGATGGTGACGCCATGCCTGGTGCCCGTCGCCCGCTGGCCTTCGCCCCCGCAGTGGCACGCTCATCGTCCGAGCGGCCTTTCGTCGTCCAACCCGAGACGCGCGGTCCGACGCGCCGGCCGCCGCTGCGCGGAGAGGTGGCGCACCGGGTGACGCGCGAGGGCCGCCATTTCGGACCGCTCGCCGAGCTCGCAGGTTCCTCGAGCCGGTTTCGAGGACGGGCGCGAAGCCGGCTGTCTGCGCTGGCGCTGCTCGCCGGCGTGTCGCTGATCGCCCGACCCGCCACCGCCGCCGACGTGACGATCGACCTGTTCGCTCCGCGCGTCTTCGCGAGTGATGGCGAGGGAGACTTCGTTTCGCTGCCGCCGGACTTCGATCCGTCGCCCCGAATTTTCAACGCGACCGCCACCGACGGCGGCGGGTCCGGGACGCTGAAGGCTACTCCCATGAGCTCGGGGGGCGGCATCACGCTCACCAGCTCCGGGTCCTGTCAGGCTGGCGCGAGCTCGGGCTCGGTCGCGGACGCGGATCTCGTCGTCGAGTTCACGACCACCGTGCCGACGTTCTTCTCGCTGACTGGAAGGCTGGAGGCGTCGGACAGCGATGACCTCGCGGAGTCGTCGGTCCGGTTGACGTCCGCGACCGTCCCCGGTCCGCCGATCGTTGCAGTCGCGCTCCCGGATCAGGGCGAGCAGGAAGACGTCGACGCGACCGGCCCACTCCCCGTCGGCTCGTACCAGCTCACGCTCGCGTGCACGGCGGACATCGGGATGGAGCCGTTCGCAGCACTCGCGAAATTCGACTTCACGCTCGTGGTCGGCCAATCCCTCGGGAGTGGGGCCTGCTGTCTCACAGGCGGGACCTGCGTCGAGCTCGCGCTCGCCGACTGCCAGGCGCAGGGGCAGTTCCAGGGCGTCGGCAGCGCGTGCAGCACGCCCGGCATCTGCGCCGTCCCCGAGGATGTCGTCGACTGGATCAACGGCTTCGGAGGCGGCTTCGGCGTCGATGCGAACTGGGATCCAGCGGACGTGCCGGGCGAGACGCAGACGGCCCGGTTCCAGCTCTCCGGGAACTACCAGGTGCAGAACGCCGCCGCCCGCGTCCGACGCGCGCTCGTCCGGAACGGCACGGTGGCGTTGACGGGCGGACCGCTCGAGCTCCTCGAGCAGTCGCTCGCGCTGCCATCGGCGACGCTGCAAGACGGCGGCCGCTTGAACCTGCTGGCTGGCAGCGAGGTGCGGTCGTCGCACGTGTCGGTCGGCGCGGGCGGCAGCACGGGCTCGGGTGCCAGCGTATCGGGAACGGGCACCCGCTGGCGGAGCAGCGCCCGCTTCACGGTCGGCGACGCTTCGTTCGGCGAGCTGCTCGTCGCGAACGGCGGCACGCTGGAGAGCGCCGAGTCGCGCATCGGCGAGAACGCCGAGGGCCAGGCCACGGTCGAGGGCGAGGACACGTCGTGGACGACGGGTAACGTTGGGGTCGGCAACTTCGGCCCAGGGACGCTCAGCATCACGGACGGCGGGCTGGTGACCAGCGGCGAAGGTCGGCTTGGACTCACCCTCGCCGGGTTCGGGTTCGTCGAGGTGCTCGGAGCGAGTGCCGGCGGGCGTGCGAGCAAGTGGCAGCTCGACACGCTCCGCGTCGGCGCCGGCGGTGTGGGCACGCTCACGATCGACGACGGCGGCAACGTCAGCGCCGGCGTTCTCGCGGAGGTCGGAAGCCAGTCCTTCGGCGGTGTCACCGTTGCGAAGAATCCCTCATCGCTCGATGCCGTACGGCTCGTCGTCGGCGCCGGCCCGCTCGGCGGCAGCCTCAATATCACCGGGGGCGGGCGCGTCATTGCACTCGACACCACGCTCGGCGCCGGCGACGGTGACGGCGACGTCACCGTGGACAGCGGCAGCAGCTTGGACGACACGTTCGATGCCGGCACGCTCTCCGTCCGGCGCGGCACGCTGCGGCTCGACGGCAGTCAGAACATCGCCTTGATGAAGAGCACCCGCGCCGTCGTTGCGGGGCCGGCGGCGAACGTGGTGGTGAGCGGCGCGCTCGCGGCGTGGACAACGGACACACTTCGCATTGGCGGCACCGGAGGACCCGGTACGGTGACGCTGGACGGCGGCAGCATCTCCGTCACGACGGGGGAGCTCTTCGTGGACTCCGTCGGAACACTTGCCGGCCATGGCACCATTTTCATGCCAGCGTCGTCCCTGCCGTTCGCGGTCACCCAGCTCGGGACGATCAGCCCGGCCATCGCCGTAGAGGACCCGCCCGAGGCGCGCCTCGACGGCCGCCGCGCCGCCGCCGCGTTGCTCGGGCCGGCGCCGCTCGTGATCGACGGCAATCTGACGCTCGGCGCTTCCGCCGTGCTTCGCATCTCGGTCGCGGGCCCCGGGAGCTTCGGCATCTTGCGCGTGACCGGCGCCGCGACGCTCGCCGGCACGCTCGAGCTCCGCTTCGTCGAGGGCTTCCTGCCGGCCGCCGGCGCCGCGTTCGATGTGCTGGAAGTCGAGGGCGCCGTGCGCGGCGGCTTCGAGCGCGTCGTCGTCCGCGGCGTGGGCGAGCGGTTGCCGTTTACGGCTGGCGTCGCGAACGGCGTGCTCACCCTCACCACGCTCGCCGACGCCAAAGCGTGCAGCGGCCCCGACGCCGATGACGACGGGCTCGCCGACTGCGAGCGCTGCGACGATTGCGTCGACGACGACGGTGATGGTCTCGTTGATCGCGCCGATCCGGACTGCGCCCCCGCCGCCGACGGAACCGGCGCGGGGAGTGGCGGCGACGCTGCCGCGCGGAAGACGCTCGGCAAATGCGCGGCGGCCGCAGCAACCGTCGGCGCGAAGCTATCGGCTCTAGTCGCGAAGCAGCTCCAGAGCTGCACCGATGCCGTGCTCGCGTGCCTGCAGACGAAGCCGGGCGACGCGGGTTGCCTGACGAAGGCGAGAACGACGTGCGGGAAGGCGGCCACGGCGCTCGCCCAGGGTGGCAAGGTTCGCCAGAAGGCGCGGCTCGCGATCGCCAAGACCTGCGGCTCCAAGAGCCCCGGTGCGCCGCCGGCGGTGTCGTTCGCGACGCTGGTCGCCGCGAGCGGGCTCGGCTTCGACGCGGAGGTCGCACGGTGCGCGGCGCTGGCAACGCCGCTCGCCACCGTCGACGACGTGATTGCCTGTATCGACCGCGCGACCGTGTGCCGCGCGAGCGCTCTCTTCGCGACCCGCGTGCCGCGTGTGTCCGAGCTGCTCGGCATTGGCGGCCTCGCCGCGAGCGTACCGCCATGTCTCCCCGCGGCTACCGAGGAGGTCGGCGCGCTCGGTGATCCGAAGACCGTCGGAAAACCGCTCGGCAAGTGCCAGAAGGCGATCGCAGCCGCCGCCAAGCTCCCCGCGCGGCTCACCAAGGGTTACGGCGCGTGCGCCGCCGCCGTGCGAACCTGCGTGCAGTTGGACGACCCGACCGCGTGTCTCGGCAAGGCGTCGGCCACGTGCGCGAAGGCCGTGGCGAAGCTTCCGACCGTGACCGGGGCCGCCGACGTCAAACTGCGCGCCGCCGTGACCAAAGCCTGCGGCGAGCTCGACGTCGCCGCGCTGCTCGCCGCGAAGGGCCTTCGCTTCGGCACCGCCGCAGTCCGCTGCCGCGCGCTCGGGGTGGTGGCAATCGACAGCGCGGCCGCGCTCGCAACCTGTCTCTCGCGCGAGCACGCTTGCGGCGCCGCGACGCTGGTCGAGGCGACGACCCCGCGACTCCGCGAGCTGCTGGGCCGCGCCGGCGTGCCGCTCCCGTAACGGGCGCACAGCCGCAAGTCGTTCGACCAACGATCGCCGGTGCTCGCCGCCGTGGACGGCTCACCGGGCCAGCCGCGCCAACGCAATGAGGCGCGAGTGTGTCCCACCGATGATCGTGGCGTCGAACGCGACCACGGCCCCCGCGATCGACGGCCGCGCCGTAGAGAGATCCCACGTCCCGCCGCTCCCGAAGGGACCTGCCGCGCCGTCCCCTGCAACGAGGGCGAGGCGGTTCTTTCCGAACGCGAACAAGCCCGAACGGACCGTGCCGTCGACGGCGGTAACGATGCGCGAGCCGGCGGCGGCGATGCGCAGCGTGCTGCTGAAGGCGTCCGCCGCTCCACCCCCCGGAAGAGCATCACCGCTGCACGCGACGGACCGCACGTCACCACGACGCGCGGACAACAGACACTCGTCGAAGATGCTGTCGCCACGGACGGGCACGACGAGGCCGCGGCTCGAGAGCGCGCCGACGTCGATCCGGAGCGCGACGGGACCTTCGATCGACCCTTCGGGCATCGGAAACCCGTCGCACACGAGCGGCCGAGCGCTCGTACCGCGAAGCTCCATCCAGCAGTCGGCGATGCCGGTCGACGCGTATACCGTGACGGTGCCGCCCTTCACGACCGTCGCGGTGAAGCTCAGATACTCGGTCGCCTCGGTGCCGACGACGACCGGATCGTCCTCGCGAGCCATCTGCTCGAAGCGACCGTGCCGTGCCAGCACCACCGCCGTATGCTCCAAGCCGTCGGCCGTGTCCGTACCGGTCGCAACGAACGCGATACTGCGGCCGTCCGTGCTGACGCCGCCGTCACGTAGCCTCGTCGGGGTAAAGGTCGTGCCGGGGAGCACGGTGTCGCCGATCGCGACCGTCCGTACCGTCCGGTGTCGCGCTGCGAGCACCAGCTCGCGTCCGCCGATCGTTCCGGCGGTAAAGACCGCTTGCTTCCGCCGACCGATGAAGGTGTCCTCGTCGATGTCCCAGATGCGTTCGCCGGCGAGCCCAGGCACGGGATCGTTCTGCGCCGCTACCGCCTCGATGCTGCCGCAGGCGCCGTTCTTGCAGCTCCGCTGATAGACGGCGGTGCGGGAGCCGCGCATGGCCGTCCGCGCGGCACGCCTCGACGCGTCACCGAACCTCAGCCCTGGACCGATCGGCGTCGTCGTACCGTCGGTCGCGACGGCGGCGAGATGCGAGCCAGCGCTGACGGCGAAGACCCCCGCGCTGTCTGCGCAGCGCGCATCCACGACCAAGGTACCGAGCTCGTCGCCGGCGAGGTCCGTGTCGACCACGCGCACGGTGCCCCCGGCCGGGCACGGCGATCCGAACTGCGTCACCACCGTCGGCGGCACCGGGCCGGCCGGCTGAACGATCGCGGCATTGTGCGTGCCGATCCGTCCCACGAAACCGACGGTATCGCTCGCGTCGACCGTCACCGCCGCGTTCGGCAGCGAGCTGATGATCTCGCCCCCGCTCGCGACGGCGCCCGGGGCCACTGCCACAGACGCCCCAGCGAGAAGGTCATGGCGGAAGATCCGCGCCGACGCCGATGTCGTCGACGCACGGAAGACGATCGTACTGGTAGGGGAGTCGCCCAGGGCGAAGGAGGGACTGAGCGTACGGTACGCTCCGCCGCCCGGGGCAGGGTCGTCTTCGCACACCGCGGCCTCGACCCAGCCGCCGACGATCCGCATGATCCCGCGCCGGGAGGGTGGGAACGTCTGCATGAACACGGCGACCTCTCCCGCCGAATTGATCGCGAGCGAGCGGGACGTTCCCAGGCGGCTGACCGTTCCACATGGGGTGCTATCGAATTCCGAGACGAGCGGACCGCTCACCACGCCGCCCGTCATGACGTAGAGCGCGTCGCTGCGCGACGAGGTTCCGGCGGCGACGAACACGAGGTCGCCGGCGTCGTTGACCCCGATCCAGCGCGAGATGCGCGCGAACGGAGCGCCGGTCGGGCCAGGGTCCCCGGTCCGCAAGAGCGCGGTCGTCGTCGCTCCGGACCGCCGAAATATGCCGGCAGATGCCGGCCCGCCGTCGACGTTGGCGACGAAGTAGACGTTGCCGGCGCCGTCGATCGCCGGCGGCCCCATGGCGGAAAACGTCCCGCCGCCGGGCGCCGGATCGCCGGACATCGCGACCGCCGCGACGCCGCTGCCGAGATCGGCAAACACGCCCTCCGTGGTGCCGGTGAACGCAACGACATCCGGCGTCACCATGACCGCGGGGCCGAATCCGCTGAACGCGCCACCGAGCGGGCTCGGATCGCCGCTGAGGACCGCCGCGGAAAGCGATGGCGGCGTCGCGTCGATCCGGGCGGTCGTAATGCTGACCGGGAAGGCGCCGGGAGACCCGCTCACGGCGACGTACAGCGTTTCGCCCGGACCGAGGGGCACGAGGACCTTCGTGCCGCCATCCGACTGACCGTCGCAACCCACGTCGACGAGGCTGCCGCACGCCCCGCGGTACACGTTCACGGACGTGGATGTTGCCGTATCCGGGGTCTCGACGAGGATCGTCGTCGCCGCGCTCGAATGAACGGCGAACCAGGCATTTTGGCTCGATGCGCCGCAAACCGAATCCGGCGGCGCCGGGTCGTCGGCCGCATCCGTCACGTCCACCGATGCGGTGAACGGCAGCGACGTGACGCTGGTAGCCGTGGCGCAGCTGTCGTTGGCGATCTGCGCCGTGCTCTCCGTGGCGAGGGCCGCGAAGAGCAACACCGCGGCGGCAATCGTACGCATGGACGCCTCCTTGTCCCAGACGACGGGCATCGTGACCCGGTTACTGATCCTGAAGCACCGAACATGCCGGACCGACGGCATACAGAGCCGTGCGCCACATCCGTCCACTGTGAACGCGACGGCGATGGTCGCAGCTTCAGGCTGTGAACGGACGGCCCCTCGAGTCAACGAATTTGTTGGCCATGCCCGGGATGCGCGCGCGACGACCAGCTAGGCGCCGTGGCCGTCGCCGATGAAACCCGCCCGATTTCCTGGGGTCCCCTCCCCATTCATCCAATTCCCCATCAACGCCCGAGGACGGGCAGGGGCGAAAGCAGGACTCGACGGGAGGTCGGAGACGTCAAGCCCCAGCAGAAACACACTCGACGGGACGAGAGCGGACACACCGGACGGCAACCGTCGCACTTGAACACCGGCAACGCGGCGTTCGTGGGTTCGAATCTCACCCCCTCCGCGGATTGGTCAGCGACTTATGGCGCGCGACCGTTGGCCGGTTTTGGGTGTCCGCAAGGAGGCACCATGGAGCCCTGTTCGGCGACCTGGGATGGGCTCACGTTGTCGTAGACCGTGCTCAGCGGTCGCAAAAGACGCCACCGGCGCGTCGTGGGGTCGATTGAAGTAGTGCCGCGCCTGCTCGGCGAAGCTCAAGTGGGTCTGCGATGACCTTGACCGTGATTGGCACGCCGTCACGCGCGACGCCCCGACGGAGTGTGCCATTCCGGTGCGAGCTTTGCGCCTGTAGCCATTGCAGGGGTCAAGCGCGTGGACTATCGAACGGGCGCTTTGAAATCACAGCGCGGAGATCGACGCATGCGTGCTTTGGTGATGCTCGGCGCCCTGACGGCGCTGACGTCCGCCGGCCCCGCGCATGGCGATGCGCTCGACGATCAAGCCCGCGCGGTCGCGAGGACGCTCTTCCGGCAACACATCGCTCCACGGGTGCAGGACAACGTCCCGCTCACAGCGTCGAGCGCCAGCTTTGCGTTCACGTGGAACTCGGACAGCGACGTGTGGGAACGCAGCGCCACCACTACGGGGTCCATCTTTCTCGAGCGCGCCGAGACCATCGGCAAGGGCTACGTGAGCGTCAACGTCAGCTACGGATACGTGAAGTACAACGCGATCAACGGTCGGAGCCTCTACAGCGATCTCACCAAGCGCGACCCGAACGGCGTGCTGTTCACGTATCGCATCCGCGACGCCGAGGTGCAGCTGGTCAATGTCGGCGCGACCGTCGGAATCGCGAACGACGCGGAGCTCTCCCTCACGATCCCCATCGAGCGGATTTACTTCGCGGGCCAATTCATCGTGGAGCCCCCCGTCCTCGCTCCGAGTACCGTGGTCCGACGGGATCATTTCGGCGTGGGTGACCTCGTGCTGCGCGGCAAATGGCTTGCGACCCGCAGCGACTATGCCAACGGCGCGCTCGGTCTCTCCCTCAAGGTGCCTTCCGGTGACTATGATCGGGGGCTCAGTCAAGGCGACACCCTCCTGACGCCCGCGGTCTACGTGTCGCGAACGTTCGGCGACTGGATCGAGCCTCACGTGAACCTCGGCGTCGAGACGAACCTCGCGGAGTTTCGCGACTCGCGCTTGTCCTACGCCGCGGGTGCCACGATGCAGCTGCTGCGCTCGCAGGATTGGCTGGCCCCCCGGGTGTCGTTGACGCTCGACTTCCTCGGCCGCGTGGACCTGGCGCCCCCCGAACACCGGAATCGCGGCTCGTTCTTCGGGACGAACCGGCAGGAGAACATCGTCGACTTCGCGCCCGGCTTCAAACTGAGTTTGTGGGAAGGGTCGCTGCTCTCGTTCGCCGTGCAGATTCCGATGAACGACGATGGGCTTCGCGCCGACGTCGTCCCGGTCGGCGGCGTCGAATACGTCTTCTGAGGCAGCCGCTTCACCGCCTTCCACACGGGCATGCGGGCGCGTCGACCCGGAGTCGAAACCGGGCATCCCCGCCTCGTGCTGGCGGGGGACTGGGTCGCCCTGGAGTGCCCGGCCTGCTGATGAAGGCGGCGACGATGGCGGGACTCCAGGCGGGAAACGCCATCGTCTGCCGCGAAGGGTTCGCGAGGAAGCCGTCTACTCGGTTCCACGCCGCGGCCTGCTCGCCCGCCGGAAGCGCGACGGCGCGTTTTCGCGTTGCCTCGGCGCGTAGGGGCGCAGGGCCCCGGCCTAGACATCCGAGGGTGCGTCGCCGCGTGCATCTACGACGCGGACGCGATCCCGAAACGGCGGCGCAGCGCCGATCGCGCCGCCAACCATCCGCACATGCCATGCACCCCGCCCCCGGGCGGCGTCGAGCTGGAGCAGAGAAACAGCCGCGCGTTCGGCGTCGCATAGGGATCGATGCGGGGCACGGGTCGGAAGAGAACCTGCATCAGGTCGTTCGCCCCCCCGCCGATGTCACCGCCGATCATGTTGGGGTTGTACTGCTCGAGGCTCGCCGGGGAGATCGTGTGGCGGGCGAGAATGCGATCGCGAAACCCTGGAGCGAAGCGCTCGATCTGGCGCTCGATCGCGTCGGTCATGTCGACCGTGCACCCCGCGGGCACGTGACAGTACGCCCAGCCGGTATGGCGGCCGGCGGGCGCGCGCGTCGCGTCGATCAGCGACTGCTGCGCGACCAGCACGAACGGCCGCTCCGGCACGCGCCCGTCCGCCACGTTGCGCTCGGAGCGGACGACCTCCTCGACCGTGCCCGCGACGTGCACGGTCGCGGCGCGGTGACATCCGGCCGCCCGCCACGGGATCGGCCCGTCGAGCGCGTAGTCGACCTTGAAGATGCCGGCGCCCATCCGATAGCGCTCGAGCTGCCGGCGATACCGTTGCGGCAGCGCCTCCCCGGCGATGGCCGCGAGCGTCCGGGGTGGCAAGTCGAAGAGGACCACGCGCGACGGCGGCAGCTCGTCGAGACGCCGCACCGTGTGTCCCGTACGGACTTCGCCGCCGTGGGACGCTCGTGCTGGCGGGAAACGAGGTCACGAGCGCGCGCGACATCATCGATCGCATCGGCACGGTGACCGCACGCGCGCCCGTGCAGGTGCCGATTCCGTCGTTCCTTGCCGCCCTCGCGACGCGCCTCGCAAGCTTCCTCGGCCGGTTCCCGCGCGCGTTCTCGTGGAGGTCGGGAGTGCCGCTGCCGCTCGCCGAGGCCACGTTGGAGATGCTGCTCGAGGAGAACGTGATTCGTGCGCCCGAGACCAACGCGCTGACGGGGCGCTTCGCCATCGCGCCGACCGCGCTCGACGAGGGTTTGCGCCGCCTCGCCGACGAGCTTCCCGAGATGCTCTCCGCCGACGGCGTCGGCGGCATGGACCGGAAACGGTTCTGGGCCGACATCGAAGTGCCGGCGCTCACCTCCACGGACCTGATGGCGCTCTTCAAGGAGCGGGTGAACGACGTCATGCCCATGGAGTTCGCCGCGGAGCCCGACGTACCGACGCGGATCGAGCAGGGGGCCACGCTCACGGCGAACATCCCCATGCGCGGCAACATCCAGGTGCGCGTCGAGCAGTGCACCGAGGACACCGTGACCCTCGCGACCGTCGAAGGCCACCCGCTCGCGGGCATCGTCACGTTTCGCGCCGAGCCGTCCCCGGGCTTCGTCCGCTTCGTCGTCGAGATCCACGCCCGCGCGTCGAACGTGTTCGACCGGATGGCCATGCGCACGGTCGGACGCGTGATGCAGAACGGGAACTGGTCGCAAGTGGTGGAGCGGATGGTGGACGCGAGCGGCGGCCGCGCGCGCGGCGGAGTCGAGTCCGAGAGCAGGACGCTCGACGAGCACGAGGCCGAGGCCGTCGAGCGCTGGATCGACGAGCTCATCGTCGTGCGGAAGCGCGAGGCCCATCGGGGCACCGGGTAAGCCCTCGGTCGGCGGGGTGGTCACGCGCAACCCCGTCTCCTGGAGCGATGGCGCGTGACCCAGCAACGCGCCGCTCGTCGAGCGCCCGCGCAGCGGAAGGGTACGCGAAAGGGTCGGGCGCGACGGCCCGGCCGACGCCGACGTCGGCCGCGAGCCGAGCGTGACGGCCGCGTGAAAGTAGAGCGCTCCTCGGCGTCGTGTGGAGACAATCGAGACGCGCACCGCCGTGCGGCCCGCAAATACTGCCAGCCCTTTGTAGACAACATCGACCGGTCGGCCGTCGTCCGTTCGCAAAAGACTGCAATCGTCCCTACGCGAACCCCGCTTCCGCGCCGGTCATCTTTAGCAGTGTTTTCGCTGGAGCCAGCTGACGTATTGCCCCTTGTCGGACGGGCATCCTGAACTGCCGTTCGTCACAGCTCGCGAACTCGAGATTCTGCCTCACACGTATCCAATAGGTGGAGCGTGAAGACCGCGCTCAGTAGTCGATGCGTCCGAAGAACCCAGGCAGGGCACTTCACGTCGACAGTGTGAGGGCGAAGTCCCCCGTGCCGCGAGACGTCCCGAAACGTCGCGCGCGAGCTTCGGCCGCGGTCAGGCTGCAGCCTGCGCCACCCGATGCCACACGTCGGTGAGCAACGACTTGTGGCCTTGGATGTCGCAGCGCCGCGCATTCTCGAGGCCGCGGAGACGCATCTCTTCGGGGTAGGGGCGCAGCAGGATCTCGGGTAGCTCTTCGATCTCGCCGAAGAGGAAGCCGCCGCCGCCGAGGAACTCGAGCTGCTGCTCGCGCCGGCCCGGAAGCTCTTGCCAGCACACTCCGAGCCCGCTCGCCTGTGCCTCGGCGATGCCGACCGGCAAGCCGACCTTGTTGATGCGGGGATTCCCCGGGTAGATCAGCCAATCGTATCGCGGATAGACGTCCCCCATCTCGTCGGGGTCGGCGTAGGAGATGGTGACGACGTTGCCGCGCTCCTCGTTGTAGCGGGAGGTCGCCCCGAGCGAGACCCCGCGCGCGAAGAGGTCGAAGCTCAACCCCGACTCCCGCATCAGCGCCGCCAGATCGACGAACGTCGTGTGCGCCTTCTTCGGGGTCGCCGGTCCGGCGCACAGCACACGGCCCGTCGGCGGTCGGCGCTCGGGCCGGTGAAAGCGCGCGAAGTTCACGACCGGCCAGCAGCTCGTCACCTTCTCGGACGGCACGCCGCGGCTCGTCAGGGTCGCGCGGAACGGGGGAAAGGTGAGGACGGAGAGGCACTGCGGGTCGCGTACGGCGTCGCACAGCGCGCGCAGCTTCTCCTCCGGCTCCGACAGCATGTCCATGGAATGCGTGCGCAGCGTGAAGGGCACCCGGTGACGACGCGCCAAGTCCCGCAGGAGAAGCGCCAGTCCGAAGTAGTGCGCGTGCAGGACCGTCGGCTGAAAGTCCTCGATGACGGCATCGACCTGCCGCAAGAACGCGCGCTGGCTCGGGCTCCGAAACGTCGGGTCGATCTTGTGGAACGGCGCGTACACCAGACAGGGATCGGTGTACTCGATGACCTCGTACGGAAAAGCGCGCGCACGTGGGAACTTGCTGACGTTGTAGGTGAGGATCTTGACCTCGAAATCCGCCGACACCGCCGCGATCTCCTCGTGCATGTAGGTCTCGGAGAACTGCGGATACTTCGCGATGAAGTAGAGCACGCGAGGCTTGGCTCCGGGAGCGAGAGGCTTCGGCCGCGAACGTCCGAATAGCGGGCGAAGCGCATTTCCGAGCGTGGTGAGGATGGTATCGGCCATGGCTCGGTGACCATAGCGGAGGAGCACCGAAACGAGAATCCGCAATCTGGGGAGCCCGCGCTACGGCCCGGTCACCCGCGCCCACGCCTGACCCGCGAGCCGGCGCAGAAACGCCAGCCAGATTGGCGTTGCACGCCACGTCGCCCCGGCGCGAAGGGCTGGCGGCAAGGCCGCGCGCACGCGATGCCATACCCCAGGGCGGCCGCTCGGGAGACAGAAACCCAGAAGGACGCCGGTCAGTAAATGGGGGGCCGAGGCCGCGTCGGTACGCAAGGAACAGACGTCGCGCCACCACTGCTCGACGAGCCGTGGAGACGGCGCGGCGGCGACGGCGAGGCAACGCTCGACGTCGGCCAGCATCTCGGAGAGCGGGGTCGCGTCGTGCCGGGCGAGGCCCGCACGTCCCTCCGTGGGAGCACCCCTCTCATAGTGGCGCCACATGTCGACCCACCTGGCGAGCGTCGGCGCGACACCCGGGTCCGCCAGCACGCTCGAGATCAGCGTCGCGAGTGCGGCCAGGTCGAGCGTGGCGACGGCATCGCGTGCCGCCCACCGCTCGAAATGTACGACCCACTCGAGCGCCGTCGTCCGAGCGTCGCGCTCGCTCAGCTGCGCCGCCTCGCGCAACCGAGAGGCTGCTTCGTGCGCCAACCCGTACCGCTGCGCGTGCCAGGCGGCCCAGAGCCGGCTGTAGTAGCGGATTTCCCGCTCGCGGCGTCGTAGCGCGGGCGGCACGTTCGGATGGGCGTAGAATTTGTCGAGGACGAGGTTGATGTACGTCCCCTGCTGCGCGGCGCCGCGACTGATCGTGCTCTCGGCGTGGCGGCGATAGCAGAGCGTCGGACGCCGCAGCCACTCCATGCGGCACCCGGCGAGCGCGAGTTGCAGCATCAGATCCACGTCCTGCGACTGGCGGAAGTGCCGATCGAACCCCCCGACCCGTTCCAGCCACTGGCGGCGAAACACCATCGCCCCGAGCTTGACCGGTTTCCACACGACCCAGGCCTCGAGGTCGAGGCGGGGTGCCGTGTGCCACGGTTCGATCTCCGTGATCGTGCGGCCATCGTCGTCGACCACGCGCCAGCCGCTGTGGATGGCGCCGAGCTCCGGGTGCGCGTCCAGCCACGGCACTTGGGCCGCGAGCTTGCCGGGGAGCAGGAAGTCGTCGGCATCGAGGAAGACCACGTAGGAGCCGCGCGCGAGCCTGAGGCCGTGGTTGCGCGCGACCGCCGACCCGGCGTTGTCCTGGCGCACGTAGCGCAGACGGCTCGTGTGGGGGCCGAGCACGTGCGCGGTATCGTCGGTCGAGCCGTCATCCACGACGATCGTCTCGACGTCCGGGAACTGCTGCGCCCAGACGCTCTCGAGCGCCGCCAGAATGTAGCGCCCGTTGTTGAAGGTGGGGATGATGACACTGACCAGCGGCGTATCCGACACCGCGCCCTCGGGGCCGCGGCTCACTGCCCCCCCCGGCTGCCGGCACGCGCGGCCGCGCTCACGACCGGGTCGGCACCGTAGCGCGCGAGGATTTGGGCCGCGTGGGTGCCAGGGGCGAGCTGACAAAAACGGTCGCGAGCATGCGGCGCGTACGACGCGGGGGTCGCGGGCCTCGGCTCCACGGCGCCGACGGGGAGCCCACGGGAACGCTCGCGGATCGCAGGCGCAGCCTCACTCGGCAGTCGCAGGAAGGTCGGGCGCTGCCCGGCTCCGGCCCAATCGCGGATCGGCCCGCCGTCGGTGGGATCGAGCGCGACGAGGGCCAGGTGGCGAGGGAGAACGGACATACGGCGCGCACCAGGAAGAAGGCTGCCCGAGCGTGACACGGCGAGGGTCGAATCTTCAAGGCGTCATTGCAGCCGCACGCTGAAAGGCGGTTGACGATCCGGCGCGGGGGCGGGCCTAATGCGGACCCGGATCCCCGCGGTGACGATCACGAACGGCACGAACCAGGGCACGGCGCTCCCACGGGAGCCCCCGTCTGCCGCCGGGCCATCCGAGACCTCCCAGGGTCTGTTTCGAGAGACCCGCGACCTGCTCCGGCACGCCGTGTGGGCGATCGAGCGGATCCGAGCCAGTCACCCGCGGCTCCTGGCCGCTCAAGTTGCCGTGACCCTCGCCCACGGTGTGATCCCGGTCGGGATCGCGCTCACCGTTCAAGGCCTCGTCGACGGCGTCACTACCGCGCTGGCTCATCCGCCGGCGGCCGCGGGCCCAATCGTCTTTTGGATCGCGCTCGCCCTTTTGGTGACGCTCACCGAAGTGACGGCGGGCGCGGGGAGCCGCTATCTCGAGCAACGCTGGATCGACGACCTCAACCTCGACGTCACGACCGAAGTGCTCGAGCATGCCGCTACGCTCGAACTCCAGTACTTCGAGGATCCGGCCTTCCAGGACGCCATGAGCCGACTCCAGGGCGGAGTCGCGCGGCACTTCGCGGCGTTCGTGTTCCGCCTCTTCGACCTGACAGGCCACGTGCTGCAGATGGTCTCGCTCGTCGTGCTCCTGGCGCTGATCGAGCGGACGATCTTGGTGGTGCTCGCCATCGTCGCGCTCCCGTATCTCGTGCTGCAATGGCGGCTCATCCGCTCGCGCTTTGCGGAGGAGATGCGCCGGACGCGCCGGGTCCGGTGGACGAGCTACTTCGTCGGGCAGCTGACCCGCCACGAGATCGTGCCGGAGACCAAGCTGCTCGGCTTGGCCCCGCTCTTCCTGCGCCGGTTCCGCGAGCTGATGAGCGGGATACGCGACGAGAATCGCCGCATCAACGCGCGCATTCTCGGCATCGGCTCGCTCTTCGCAGGCCTCACGACCGTCGCGTTCTTCGCCACCTTCGTCCGAGTGGCACTGCGCGCCGCGGCCGGCGAGGTGACGATCGGTCAGCTCGCCATCTACGGCGGCGCCACCGGGCGACTACGTGTCGCCCTCGACCAGACGATTCGCGCGCTCACCGAAGTACTCGAGCACACGCTGCACCTCGCAGCCCTGCGGGAGTTCCTCGCGCTCCGCCCCCGTCCGGAGCCCCCGGACGACGGCGTGCTGACGCATCCGCGCGGCAGCGTCGAGGTGCGCGACGTCGTCTTCACCTACGCCGGCGGTTCCGCACCGACCCTGCAGGGCCTGTCTTTCACGGTGCAGCCGGGCGAGACTCTTGCGATCGTCGGCGTGAACGGCGCCGGCAAAACCACCCTGGTGAAGCTCCTCGCCAAGCTTTATCGGCCCGACAGCGGAGAGATCCTCTTTGACGGAGTGCCCTTGTCGCGGCTCTCCTCGGCGACGCTCAGCCGGCAGATCGCGTTCGTGTTCCAGCAGTTCGGGCGGTACGAAGCGACGGCCGGCGAGAACATCGCCTACGGCGACTGGGAGCGTCTCCTCGGAGACCACGCCGAGATCGCGCGCATCGCCCGCCGTGCGGGCGCCGATGAGCTGATCGCGGCGATGCCCCTCGGGATGGACACGCCGCTCGGCCGCACGTTCGGGCAGTTCACGCTCTCGGGTGGCCAGTGGCAGAAGATCGCGATCGCAAGGGCCTTCGCTCGACCGGCCGCGCTGCTGATCCTCGACGAGCCCACCTCCAACCTCGACCCGATCACCGAGTACCGCATCTTCGCGCGCTTCCGCGAGCTCGCCGCCGGCCGCACCACCATCCTGATCTCGCATCGCTTCTCGACCGTGAGCTTGGCCGATCGCATCTTGGTCATCGAGCACGGGCGCATCGTAGAGTCCGGCACGCATGCCGCGCTTCTCGCCCAGCAGGGGACCTACGCCCACATGTACGAGCTGCATCGTCGCAAGTTCCTCGACACGGTATCCGGATGGACGGGACTCCCCGATTCTCGGTGATCATCCCCACGCGGGACCGTCCGGGCGAGCTGGCAGCGTGCCTGGCGAGCCTTGCCGCGCTTTGCTATCCGGCGGATCGGTGGGAGCTGATCGTCGCCAACGACGGCGGCCGACCGAACGCTGGCCTCGACGCGCGCGTTGCCGGGGCACTGCCGCTCCGCGTGCTCGACCTCCCGCACGGCGGTCCGGCCAGCGCGCGCAACGCCGGGGCGCGCGCCGCGGTCGGGGACTACCTGGCGTTCACCGACGACGATTGCCTCGTGGATCCGAACTGGTTGCGCGCGTTCGCGCAGGGATTCGCCGCGACGGAAGCGGATGCCCTCGCGGGAGGCACGCTCGTGCCCGACGCCGCATGGCTCGGGATGCGCGCATCGCAGCTCGTCGTCGACGTCCTGGTCGCTCATCAGCGCACCGCGGCCGGCGACCCCGTGCTGCTCGTGTCGAACAATGCCGCCTATCGCCGCACGGTCTTCGAGGCCGCAGGCGGCTTCGACGAGCGTTTCCCGGCGGCGGCCGCCGAGGATCTGGAATTGGGTCGCCGCATGATCCAGCTCGGCCATCGTCAGCGTTCGTGGCCGTCCGCGCGCGTCTGGCACTGTCATCGGCTGAGCGCCTGGGGGCACGTGCGCCAGCAGTTCCGCTACGGACGCGGGGGCTATCATCTGCAGCGTCTGGAAACGCACCGCGATGGGACCCCTGATCGCTCGTTCGACCGCGGGTTCTATCGAGCGCTGGCCGTCGGCGTCTGGCAGTCGGCCCTGCCATGGGGCAGCGGCACGGTGATCGGCGCGGCGCAGCTCGCGTATCACGTCGGGGTCCTGTGCGAGCGCCTGCAGAGCCGGTCGTGACTCCGTTCATCTCGGTCGTCGTGCCCACGTTCAATCGCGCGCCAGCGCTCCGCGCCTGCCTCGAAGCGCTCGTACGGCAGGAGTATCCGGGCGACCTCTATGAGGTCGTCGTCGTCGACGACGGGAGCCTGCCCGCGCACGCGGACGCCAATGCCGAGGCGGCCGCCGCCCACGGAGCCCAGCTGGTGCGCCAGACGAATCGCGGGCCGGCGGCCGCGCGCAATCACGGTGCCCGCGTCGCGCGCGGCGACTACGTCGCGTTCACCGACGACGATTGCATGCCCGCGCCAAGCTGGTTGGCCCAGCTCGCGCGCGCCATCGCACCCGGGCGCGTGCTCGGAGGGCGGACCCTGAACGTCGTGGAGAACAACGCCTGCGCGGACGCGACCCAGATCCTGATCGACTACCTCTACCAGTACTACGAGCACCGCGACGGGGCCTTCTTCGCCTCGAACAACTTGATGATGCCGCGCCCCGAGCTCCTCGCTATGGGCGGCTTCGACGAGACGATCCCGCACGCCGGCGCCGAGGATCGCGAGATCTGCGGTCGCTGGCGCCACCGCGGCTGGCAGCTGCAGTACGTTCGCGACGCCGTCGTCCACCACGCCCACGTCCTCACGCTCGCGAGCTTCTGGCGGCAGCACTTCACCTACGGACGAGGTGCGTGGCAATACCGGGTGCGCCGGGCGGTCTGGACCGACCGACCGGTGCGGCTCGAACCGCTCGCGTTCTATCGCGATCTGCTGGCCTACCCGTGGTCGCGCGAGCGCGGGTGGCGTACGGCGAGTCTGCTCTTCGTGGCGCAGGTCGCGAACGCCGTGGGCTATTTCCACGCACGGGCCCGCTCGCGTCGAGCGTCGTGATGCGTTTCCTCTCGCGACCGCGGCAGCTCCTCGAGAGGCTCCACCTGATCACGCGACGATCGCCCGGCTTCATCACGGATCGCCATCTGGCAGACCATGAGCAGTTCGCGCAGTTCTGTGCGTTCGGCACTGTGTTCACCCACGCGGCCGCCGCCCGGGCGCTCGAAGGGTTCGACGGATGCCGTCGGGCGTGGCTGCAGTCGGGCGAACCGGCACACTGGGAACGGCTGCGCCCTCCCGAGCAGACGGCGCTCGTCACCGAGCTCTTGCTGACGATCCTGCGCGACGTCCTCGCCGGACTCGATCGGAACCTCCCGCTCACCTTGGGCGTCTCGTCGGGGTTCGACTCGCGTCTGCTGTTGTACGGCTTTCGGCGGCTCGGAACGCTGCCGCGCACGTTTACGTTCGGCCAGGCCGGCGGCCTCGACTTCGCGGTGATCGAGATGCTCGCGACCCGGCTCTCGCTCGACCACGTGTTCATCGACACGAACGCGATGGAGTGGAGCCTCGACGAGATCGACCGACGCGCGCGCGCGCGGCCGCTCTCCCACAATCGGGCGATCCGCTACGACGCCTACAGGCTCGGAGGCGACCGCCTGCTGGCGACGGGCTATCTCGGCGGCGCCATCACGGGGAATACGATCCCGCGCATCCCGAGCGCCGGCTGGCCGGAGGCGCTGCGCGCCTTCTGCAAGCGCAACGACCCCTTCGATTGGCAGCGGCTGATGTCCGCCGAGCGCGTGCGGGCGCTCCTCCCCGCCGAGCCCTTTCTCGCCCCGACGTCGTTGTCCTACGACCGACAGCTCGACCTCGGCTTCCGACAGACTCAGCGCATCCGGCCGAGCGAGGTCCGGGGCGTCACGTACGTGCTCCCGTACGAGGATCGTCGCTGGGTCGGGTTCTGGCTCGCCCGCAATCCCGGCGAGATCGGCGACCAGGCGCTCTACATTCGCTTCCTGCGCGGGCTCGAAGCCGAGGAGTTCTTCGATCTGCCCCTCGTATCCGAGACGCTTCGGTCGCTGCTGCTGCAGCAACGGGACCGGATGATCCTCGGCACCGATGGTCGCGGCGGTTTGGCGACCGTCGATCCGCACGCCCGGGTCCTCCCGCGCAATCGATCGACGCCCTTCTGCTGGTATGCCGGCTACGCCAACAACCCGAGCGTTCGGCGCATGGTCGAGGCGTTGCTCAGCCGACTCGCGGGGCGCGCCGTGTTCGCGCCGGCGTTCGTGACGCACGTACTCCGGCGCTTCGAGCGCGGGGAACCCGGCGCCTACAAGATGTTGAACGGGCTGCTCTCGGCCGACGTGGCGCTCGAGGCGGGGGTGTTCGATTGATCGCCGAGGCGGCCGCCGGGGTGCGGACCGAGCACGATCGCGGTGCGCCGACCGCGTCCGCCTTCGAGATGTTCGCGGTGTTGTACATGACCGCGTTCGTGGTCGATCTCATGGAGCGCTGGGAAGACCCGCTCACCAACGCGCTCTTCCTCGCCGCCCTGATCGCGGTCCTTGCGACCGGGGTCACACGTTTCGGTTTTCTCGCCTTCATCGTGGTGTCAGCGGGTCACGTCGCGCTCGTCACGTTCCCGGACGCCTCGAACCACAGCAATCTCTATCTCTTGTGCAGCCCTTTCATCGTCTCTGCGCTACTGGCGCCGACGCACCGCTCCGATGGCGCCTCGGACGACGAGCGCCTCGTCGAGAGGCTCTTCCCCGTGCTCCGCGTCGCCCTCTCGTTGACCTACATCTGCGCGGGCTTCCACAAGCTCAACGCCGACTTCCTCGATCCTGCGACGAGCTGCGCCGTCGGCTTCTTCGAGGGCTCGCGGTCGGCCGTCGGCCTCGGGGGCTTCCGACTCCCGAGTCTCGTCTCCGTGCTCGTGCCGATCTTCGTCCTCGCATGGGAGCTCGGCGGCGGTATCCTCCTGTGGGTTCCCCGCTTCCAAGGCGGCGTGCTGCTGCTCTGCTGGGTCATGCACTCGGTCTTGGCGATGAAGGTGTTCTTCGACTTCTCCTCGATGGCGTTCGCCTTGATGCTGGCGTTCGTCCCCTCCGTGCACTGGTCGCTGCTCGCAGCCCGGCCCGCCGTACGACTCGGAGCGCTCCACGTGCGCCGCCTCGACCTCTACGTCGGCGCGAACGTCCTCGCGGGTGTCGCGGCCGGAGTGTTCTTCTGGTTTCACGGGTACGACAAGGTGTTCCACAAGTGGCAGGGCCTTGCTCTCAACGCGTCCTTCCTCGTCGTGGTCGCGCCGATGATCTCCCGCGGCATCGGTTGGGCGGGTGTCCCGATCTGGGGGGCGCGCCCGCCGTCGTGGTCCGTGGCGCTCCCGGTACTCCTGGTCGCATGGGCCCTCTGTCCGTACCTCGGTCTCCGCACGACCGGCACTTTCACGATGTTCAGCAACCTCATGACGGAAGGCGCCACCTCGAACCATCTGCTCCTGCGATCGAACCCTCTCAAGATCTGGTCCTATCAGGAAGACACGGTGCGGATCCTGGCACTCGATCCTCGCCACGCCCGCTCGCCCCGCCACGTCCTCCCGGGCTTTCTCCTCCCGGTGGTCGAGTTCAAGAAGCGCCTGCTTCGCTGGGAGCGCGAGGGACTGACCGCCATGGCCGGCGTCTTCGAGTACAGTGGACGGCGCTACGAAACCGACGATGTCGTGCGTAACAACCCGTGGCGCCTCGAGGGGCGCGACCTCGCGATGCGTCTCCTCGGTTTCCGGCAGATCGACGACTCCGGTCGCGCTTTCAAGTGCCGGTGGTGACGCCGCAGAACGCGCGGGCGATCGGTCGCGAACGCTGTGCCGATCACCCGTTGCCCGTCGCGGGTCGCTGCAGCCAGGGAAGCAGCCAGTGGAAGCCAGGCGCCTCTGCCAGCGCGAGGAGCCGGCGGCGGCGAAAGGAGCGCGGCGTGCAGATGCGCGGATAGGCCCGCTCGATCCCCGTCCTGACGGGTGCGCTCGTGATCGCCACCATCTGGCGAGTAATCTCGTCGGTCAGGGATGCGTGCCCGAGCGCGAGCGCCAATGTCGCCACGGCGGGGGCACGCTCGACGAAATGCTGCTCCTGCTCGTCGCCGAGCGTCGGGCCGAGATCGAGGAGGTGCTCGAGCAGGTCGGCGACGCGCAAGCGCAGCACGTCCACGTCGACCGGGGGGAGATCCGCGAGCCGCGTGTGGTAGTCGGCGAACGCGTGCCTCCAGGGCAAGGTCGCGAACCGCAGCACGTAGCGCTCACTCCCTTCCCCGACGGCGCGCCGCACCACGGTCCTGCGCGCCCCCGATGGCCCACGGCCGCCGTCGCCGAAGTCGCCGTTGCGGTACGCGTTGTGGAGGAGTGCGGCAGCCACTAGCTCGGCGGGCGCACCGACGTTGGCGAGGATGCTGGCGGTCCCGACGAGGTGGGCCAGAAAGGACTTGCCGGAGCTCTGCTGGCGGGTCGTGAAGAGCACCGTCGCGAGGGCGTACGCATCCCGGACGCGGCAAAGGTCGGCGAGCGCGTACTCGCGCGCCCGCAACTGCCGGTAGAGTTGCACGATCGTTTGTGCGTACGTCGCGGCGACCGCCGCGTCAGTCATGGGCATCTCGGCCGCGCGCGAGGAAGCGGTGCAGCCGCGCCGCGACGAGCCCCGGGACGGTGCGGCGGTAGGAGAGTGGTCGGACGAAACGGTGCCGCGGGCCACCGGCAGGGTTCTGAAGCTCGGTGGGGACACTCGCGGCCCGCACCTCGCGAAACGCGTCGGTCAGCGCCGCGGCCAGGGCGCCGACGCCAAGACGCTCCGCCATGTCGATCATGAGTTCCCCTTGCCGCTCGATCGCCCTGCGGCGGCCGTCGGCGCTCGTGCAGTAGAGTCCTCCCAGATCCATCTGCAGCTCGAGCGTGTTCACGAGACGCAAGACGACCGCCTCGCGCTCGGGGCCGCCGAGCGCATCGAGCCGGCCTCGCAGCGCGGGGCGCGTGTCGCCGTTCCAGCGCAGCAACGTGTACGCCCAGAGCTGCGACTCGGCCTCGCGCCCCACGACGCGCCGCACTTCGGTTCGGCGGGACGGGGTCGACCAGCCACGGACCCCGAAATCGCCGTGCGTGTACACGGCATGCAGCAGCATCGCGACGACCGCCTCGACCGGCCGGCCGAAAGCCGCCGCGAGGCTGGCCGTGCCGACCAGGTGCTCGAGCAAGGGTTTGCCGCAGGGGGTGAAGACGCCGCTCACCAGATGGCCGCCGAGATCGTACGCGGCGCGGATGCGAGCGAGGTCGGCCGCGGGCCACGCGGCTGCCCGCAGCTGGGCGAAGAGCTGGAGGTTGGTCTGCGCGCAGGCCAGCATGGTCCCCGTCAGCGTGTCGGAGACCCCCAGTGCTGTCCAGCGGCTACTTCGGCCACGGCGGAAAAGAGCTGTGGCGAACGGCCGCTCGGACCGAACGTCTGGGAACGGGGGTGAGAGGAAACTTCAGCTGCGTTTGCGCCCGCCTCGGTTGACAGAACTTCTCGTATCAGACGGTCGCGTTGGTACTGCCGTTTGCCACAGAGAAACCAAACAACGGTCCGGCGCAGCCCCGTCACGCGTCCCCGATGCGTCCACGCGGAAGCCGCGCGAGGAGCGCGCTGAAGCGCCGGCGTCGCTGCGACCGAGGCCGCGCGATTGCCCAACACCGCCCGTCGTGACAGGCGAGTGAGATGCACACGACACGTCCGTCGTCGGTCCGAACCGTCAGCGCCGTCCTCGCCGCCATCGCCCTCGTCCTCGTCGCACGGGAGGATGCGTGCGCCCAGACGGCGCTCCGCAAGGGGGGTCGTGGTCTCGCGGCCATGACCACGGGGTTCCTCGAAGTTCCGGGCAACATGTATCGCGATGGGCAAGAGCACGGAGCAGGGGGTGTGGCGCTTGGTTTCGCGAAGGGGCTCGGTCTCTTGGTGCCGAGGACCCTTGTAGGTGTGTACGAGTTCGTGACGGCGCCGATTCCCGCGCCGGCAGGGTTCCGCCCCATCCTGCGCCCCGAGTTTCCATGGGAATACTTCGACGAGCACCAGCCATCGCCCCGTCGCCGGCACTGAGTCTCCGCGAGGTCGGCGAGCGCCAAAGAATGATGGCCGTCCCCGGAAGGACGACCTAACGATCTTGAATGGCGACCTGACGAGCTTGCACGCGACCCTTTCCCTCGTTCCCCCGCACCTCGGCCGTCAGTCCCGCCTTGAGATCCCCGCATGCGCCGGAGGCTCCGCTCGCCAGCAGGATGTCGGTCTCGTCGCTCACGACCACGATCACGACCAGTCCTCCGGACTCCTCAAAGGGAAATTGCCCGTTCGGCCCGTCGCATGTGGCATCGCCGGCGATGCTCCCGAAGTTCACGAACACAGCAAAGCCGCCGTCGGAGCCGCAGGCAGCGAGCGACAGGGCACAGGCCCCGGCGAGCACGGCAGCGCGCAACCCGCGTGAGACGCGCGTGACGACAGGGCTCACGGCCTCGTGAATCACAGATCGATCCACCTCGGTCAATGTCGGCGCTCCGCGGGCACCGAGGCGTCGCCGAACAGACGGCGCCGATAGCGGTCACTCGAGACGCCGAGTGCGTCCGTCCCGTCTCAGGGCGCGCGCAGCGCCGGCAGGCAGAGCACGTCCCCCTTGACGACATCGACCCTGCCGGTATCGAGGTCGCTGACGACGTTCCGACCCGGCTGCGCGGCAAACTTCGCCCGCGCGACACTGCCTCTTGGTTCCTCCGCAGTCGGTCTGGCTCTTGCACCTGCCGCCGGCGTTGTCCGGCGACGCGTCCGCGAGCGACCTTCGGCCGCGGCGACTCGGGAGCAGACAACGTGCCGACTGATCCGCCACTCGCCGTTACACAAACCGGTCGACTCAGGTCGGCAACCGCTCCTGGTCGATCTCGCGGACCGTTGCGAATTCAGGGTCTTTGTGCACCAGCACGGCACGCTTGGTGGCGGCCGTCGCCGCAATCCAGGCGTCGGCGACAGAAAGGGCGCCGCGGGCCTTGAAGCGGGCCGCGAGGTCCAGGATTTCCGGGTCACAGGAGACCCAGTGCACTCCGGCGGCATCGATCAAGCGGATCGCGGTTCGGGCGGACTCGTCTCCCTCGGTCGCCGTGACGCGATAGAGGAGCTCCATGCGGGTCATGAACGAGACGTAGTTTCTCGTCTTGCCGCGACGACCAAGCTGGAGGATCTGCGCCACCCGCTCGGCGCCCGCTTCGTCGCTGCGCAGCGCGAGCAAGGCCGAGGTGTCGAGGACGAACGCCTCAGGCATCGCGATGGCGGTCGCGTCGGCGGTCGGCGAGCAGCCGCCGCACCTCGCCCTTCCTGCCGGAACCGCGCAACGAGGCGATGGGGTCGTCGGGAATCGGGATCACCCGAACCGTGCTGCCCTCGACGATCCATTCGAGCTGCGTCTCAGGCTTGATCCGGAGCTGTTTTCGCACCTCCGACGGGATCGAGACCTGTCCGCGAGTGGTGACCTTCGTACGCATGAATCTCGGCTATCATGTGAAACATCTATCCACAAGTAGGTCATTGTTTTTGCAAGCACAACCACCGGACCGATCGCTACCTACGAGGCGCGCATGCTTGCGCTGCTCGCGTCAGCGGAAGCTCGACGCGAGTGGACGTTTCGCCGTTCCAGAATGGATCGATATCGACTCCCGGCCTCGTCGAATCCCGCTCCGGTGACCATTTCCTTTCTGCGCGGCATGGCGCGTGCTCTGAGCGAGCGCGCCAGATTCGACATGCGATGGATCGCTCGCACGATCGTCGTGCTCCTGCAGCCGGCGGTGGCGATGCGCGCGCGGAGACATGGCGCGAGTTCGGATCCACGCAGTCACGACCGGGTTCCACAGTGTCTTCGCAGAGGCGCTGCACCGCCGCTAGTTGGTGAATCGCAGCGACCTCGCGGCGATCCTGGCGATCGCCGCGGCGCCTTCACCGCGGCCGAGGTTCGAGGTTGGTGTCGAACGCGAAGCCGGTCGCGGGCTCGAGCGCCACGGCCTTGCCGGCGAGGTCGCCGTAGCGCCCGTCGTGTGTGAGGGTGGCGCTGCCGGAGGCATCGGGCACCACGGTCTGGGTGTTCAACACCAACGAGCCCTTCGCCTGGAGGGTGAACGGCTGCGTCCCGACCAGCGTGCCCGTCGTGGACCAGAACAACACGTTTCCGTTGATCGTTGCATCGCTCGGATTCTGGATCGCGAGGACGGTCACCTGCGTCCCGCTGTTGTTGAAGCGCGGGAGTCGATAGGTCGTCTCGGAGGCGCGAATGCGGTAGACCGCGTCCTTCTTGCACTTGACGCACGCGCCGCTACGGACGCGGATGAACTGATCCTCCACGGCCGTCGCGCCGTTTTGCCAACGCAGGCTGCGCGAGAAGCCGATCGTCCCGATCGGCACCGCCGCCTGGAGGACGGTCGTACCGTCGGCGGCGAGGCGCTCGAGCACCGGAGGCGCGATCTCCCCGGCTGTCGCGTCGATGAGAATCTCGTAGGAGCCGTACGGCTGCTGCGTGAGACGGTACCAGTCCTGATCGGGCAGGGCGCCCTTCTTCACGAGGTCATGCAGCTCGTCGGTGCCGTGCACCAGCTCGCTGCGTGTCGCGGTCGATCCATCGCCCGGCAGACTGCGATCCCAGGCGTCCGCCGCGACACGGTGCGGACTGCCGAGCATCGTTCCCATCACGAGCGCTACTGCTGCGAGCCGGCCGATCCGCATCGTGTGCACCTCCATCGTGTCTCTTGCGAGCCCGCGCGGACGGTATCGGAGGGGGCGAACGGCCGCAACGCTGATCCCGCATGGCAGGTGCCGCTCGGACATCGGGTGGCGGACGATCCCCCCGACCAAGGAGGACGAGCCACGAGCGCAGTTCCTTTTCTCCGCACACCAGCGGCCCAGCTCGCAGAAACCGTGCGCCAATCCAGCGCAATCACACGATTGCCGGCGAGGATTCAACTGACCCGATTCGTCGCGAATGTGGCGAAGATGTTTCCCAAAATCGGAGAGGAGAAGACCATGACCGAGAGCACCCTCAGCGCAGTATCCACGCACTTCGTGAGCGAGATTCGCACCCGATCGAAAAATGGTGCCTCGCCCCGTGCCATGAAATCTTTGACCGTTTCGCTCGTCATGTTGGTGATCGCGGCGACTTCGCTGGCAGGGCGGGCGGAAGGGGGGATCTTGGGAACCTTCACCCACGTGCAAGATGCGTCGGGGACTGCGTCCGACAACAATGTTTGCATACTCACGACGCCGCTCGCGAGCTCCTACAACATATTCGGCACGACCGTGAGCCCAGGGCAAGTCTTCTGCCTGAAGCAAACGGTCGGTGGCGTCGAAGGGCTCCTCCATTGCGAATCCCTCACCCCTGGTCTCTTCAGTATGGACGTCGTGCCTGCGAGTGCGGAAGCGGGTACCCACTTCTGCATCGATCCTCCCGAATGTTCCCACTATGCGAACGTCAACGCCGCTTCGAATCCGAGCGGGTCGCTCCAAGATCTGATCCTCTCGAACCTGCCTGCGGGAACCTCCGTGACCTATTCTTTCGATGGAACGGAAGGACCGACGACGTTTGACGCTGGCGCGTCACCCATACCCGGTTGTCCCACGCTTGGGCCCGGGTATGCGCACGTCGAGGGGGTCTCCGCCATGAACGGCTTTCTGGTCGTGCCCACGCCCGCCGGCAGCAACGTGACCACGTCGTCCCTTCGCGGCCGCGCCTGGCACGCCGTCGTCCTCGTGCGGCACGACCCCGCGCATCGGCTGCCGGGCTGCGGCCAACAGCCAACTCAACATCCTCCACAATCCCAGCACCCCGTCCAAGGACAAGTTGGCTTGGAAGTGGGTGAACGGTGCGGCGACGACGCAGGGCGAGTTCGGTGACCCGACCGAGAACACCGAGACGGCGCTGTGCGTCTTCGACGGGAATGGCCTCGTCCTCGAGTCAGTCGTCCCCGCCGCCGTGACCACCGGGACACCCGCCAAGCGGTCGTGGGTGAAGGACAAAGCTGCCGGCTACAAGTTCAAGGACAAGACGGGCGCGAATGGCGGTATCGTCGCGATGAGCCTCAAGGGAGCCAGCGCCGCACCGAAGTCGAAGATGCAGGTGAAAGGCGCAGGGACCACGCTGCCCGACCTCCCGCCGTCTCCGCTGCAGGGTACGGTGACGGTCCAGTTGGTCAACAACAGCCCGCTGGGCGCATGTTTCGAGGGCACCTACAGCGGCGCCCAGATTCAGCTCAACAGCGGGACGGCGATCAAGGCCAAAGCCAAGGCGCCCTGAGTACGATCCGAGCCGTGCGGGGGAAGAACGGGGCCATGTCCCGTTCTTCCCCGCGTGTCAGGTCGCGGCTGCCTGCATAGCAGCGCGGTCGAGCTGATTCGCCGTGCCGGGCGGCCGGAAGGCCTCCACTATTTCCTTGACGTTCGCCGTACGGTCACACTATGGCCACCTGTCTTCCTCTCGGTGTCGATGGCTCGTGTTTCCGCTTCCATGACGATCGGCCGACTCCTGCTCGTATTCTCCCTCGCGCTTGCGACGGCACCCCGCTCGGCGGAGGCAGTCACGCCGGCGGCAGCGGCCTGCCGAAGATCGCTCGCCACGAACGTCCTGAAGCTTACCGCCACGATCCTCAAGGAATCGACCAAGTGTCACCGCGCCCGCATCATCGGCGACCCGGCAGTCCCCGCGACCGTCGACTGCAACAACGTCGCCGAGTTGCCCGAGAGATCGCTCGCTAAAATCGCGAAGGCCGAGGCGAAGCTCGCGACCTTCGCTGAGGCGAGATGCGCCGCGTTCGGCTATGCACCCGCCGACCTCGGGTACGTGACCTGCACGGCACCGTGCGACACGATCGACATCCTCGACTTCAGCGGCCCCCAGAGTGTGAGCGCGTGTCTCGTCTGTCAGGCTCGCGCCCAGCTCGCGATCGCGGGCGCGACGACCTACGGCACGTTCCCGGACCCGCCGATCCTCGATGCCGCGAGCGTCGCGCTCGGCTGCCAGGGCGCGATCGCCAAGCAGCTCGTTCGCGTTCAGCAGACGCGCATGCAGCAGCAGCAAAAGTGTCAGACGTCGAAGGACAAGGGGAAGCCACCGACGACGGGCGCCACCGACTGCCTCACCGCCGACTTGAAGGGCAAGGTCG
>JANNPN010000136.1:0-10693 GCA_031400185.1 Polyangiaceae bacterium | reverse complement strand
CTCTGCGACTCGCACACGGCCTGGACGCTGATGTCGCCGTGCTCGGTGAACTTGATCGCGTTGCCGACGAGGTTGATGAGGATCTGGCGCAACCGGCCGTCATCGCCCACGACGATCTGCGGCACCGACGGGTCGACGCGGCACACGAGCTCGAGACCTTTGCTGTGCGCGCGGAACGCCAACGCCTTCAACGTCGCTCCGACGCTGTCCCGGAGATCGAAGGCCACCGGCTCGAGCTCGAGCTTTCCCGCTTCGATCTTCGAGAAATCGAGAATGTCGTTGATGATGCCGAGCAGCGCGTCCGCCGAGGTCTTGACCATGCCGAGGTGCTCGCGGGCTTCGTCGGCGATGTCCATGTCGAGCACCAAATCGGTCATGCCGATGATGCCGTTCATGGGCGTACGGATTTCGTGGCTCATGGTGGCGAGAAAGCTGCTCTTGGCCTCGTTCGCGGCTCGCGCCGTCGTCGCGTTCGCCGTGGCGCGCTCCTGGACGCGCTTCTGGTCGTCGATGTCGGTGCAGGTACCGAACCACCGCACGATGCGCCCGGCGTCGTCGCGAAGGGGCAATCCTCCGGCGAGCATCCAGCGATACGTGCCGTCGTGGCCGCGCAGGCGATACTCGATCGCGTAGTCCTCGCCCGAGGCCGCCGCGTGCGCCCACGCCTCCGCCGTGCGCTGCCGATCCTCCGGATGGACGACGTCCTTCCAGCCATCGCCGGAGATCGCTTCGCGGCTGAGGCCCGTGTACGTGACCCACCGTTGATTGAAGTAGTCGGCCATCCCGTCGGCGCGCGCCATCCACACGAGCTGCGGGACCACTTCGGTCAACGTGCGAAACTGCTGGTCGCGTTCACGGAGGGCGTCCTGCACGCGCTTCCGCTCAGTGACGTCGCGCAGGGCGCAAAACACGAGGGGCCCTTCATCCGACGCGAGCGCGCTCAGGGTGATCTCGACCGGAAACGTGCTGCCGTCCCGCCGCAACGCACGGGGCTCCTGTCCGGCCGCGGCGAGCTCCGGAGGGCAGAGCGACTCGAGGGTTTTTCCAAGCAGGTCCGCCCGTACGTAGCCGAACATATTCTCCGCCCGCGAGTTCACGAGGACGATCGCGCGCGCCTCGTCGGCGATGACCACCCCATCCGGCGCGGATTCCATCATGCCGCGGAATCTGTCCTCCGCGCGCCGGCGCTTGCGCGCGTCGTTCCGCATGACGATGGCGCCGAACGCGAACATTGCCAGCGCGACCGCGCTTCCGATCGGCAACAACTGCATGGCCGTCCGCGAGTAGTCCGCGGCTATCGCAGCCCGTTGCTCGAGCAGGACTTGCTCCGCGTGCACCATGCTGTCGATGGTCCGCCGGAGATCCGTCATTACGGCCAGCCCCTCAGGCATGCCCTGCACGAACCGCGCGACGCCCTCGTGGTCATCGCGCTCGCGGAGGACCTTGCCTTGCTCCAGAAGCTCGAGGCGCCGCGCCAGCAGGGGTGCGACGGCCTGGAGTCGCCGCCGCTGCTCCGCGTCGTCCGCGGTGAGATGCTGCAGGATTCGATAGCGTTCCCGCGTATGCGCCACATCCGCGTCGTAGTGCTCCAAGTGGTTGCGATCGCCGGTAAGGAGGTAGCCGCGAACTCCGCTCTCAATGCTCTCCACGTCCGCAGAAAGTGATGCGAGCTCCTTGGCGACCGCGAACGTATGGCTGATCCACTGTCCCGTATCCACCATGCGGCCGATGGAGCGGTATGCGTTGCCGCTCACGGCGGCGAATACGATCATGCCGACGAGCAAGCTGACGGCGGTCTTTCGTTCGACGCTCTGTCTAGCCATCGCTGTCGAGGGTAGCGGGTACGAACGTCCGAGACGAAGCGCCCGCCCGTGACGCTCGCAAATAACGCGCGAATCTTTTTGGGACACACCCTGTGCGATCTGCAGTGCGACCCCGCGCGCGTAACGGTTACCCCGGCGGCGGCTGCGTATCCAGTCCGAGCAGGTCGCCGGTGAGGGGCTGCTCCGCGTAGCTCACCATCCCATTGATGGCGCGGATCGTCGAGTCGGTTTGCGCGAAGGCCGCATCGAAGTGCACCAGATGCTCCGCTGCTCCGCCGGCCTCCTCGAACTGCATCCGAAAGAGCTGCAGCATGTTCAGGTGGTTCAGGACCAGATCGTTGACCGTGTTCATGGTGGTGCGCAACGCATGGTAACGCTCGCGGTCGATCTCCGCCTGACGAAGGGCGGTGATGTCGGACTGGATGCCGACGAAGTACGCGACTGCTCCCGTCGCGTCCGCGACCGGCACGATCGACAGGCGGTTCAGGAACGTGGAGCCGTCGCGGCGATAGTTCAGCAGCTCCACGATGCTCGGCGTGCCCGCATCGAGGCTCGCCCGGATGGCGACGGCGGCGGCGGGGTCCGTGTCGTGCCCTTGGAGGAAGCGGCAGTTGCGACCGATCGATTCGGCCGCCCCATAGCCGGTCATGCGGGAGAAGCCGTCATTCACGTAGACAAGCGGCCGATCGGGCACTCGCGCGTCCGAGATGGTGATGCCTTCGGCGGTCGCGGCTACGCCGCGCTCAAGGACCGTGAGCAGGACGTCATCCATGGAATCTCTTCTCCCCTCACGCCGCTAGCGTAGCGCAACACCGGTGCGGACATGCGGAGGAACCGCGCGGCGCTTGCGATCCTCAAGTCTTACTGGACGAACTACAACCCCGATAAGAACGCATAACTACGCGCTTGGTTCTACGTGTCTACGCCATCGCGACACGGGCAACGATGAGGCTATGACGATGAGCCTCCCGCCGAGCGTCCGTCGCCAACGAACGCAGGACCTAGTCGCGATAGTGCGAAGGTTAGCCCTTCACTTATTGCGTGTTCGGTCGCAACGCGGACGCTCAAGGTGAGCACGTGGCTCGATTTGGCGCGCCGTCACCGGCGCGCCGGCGCGCCGTCAGACCCGGGCGCGCGCCAGCATGGCAGGGAGCATCAGCAGGTCGCCCCACAAGCAGATCTGCATCGTGAGCGCCGAGAGCCAACCGAACTGGCGGATCGTCGCGAAGCCGGAGAGCATCAGCACGAGATAGCCTGCCGTCAGCATCACCGAGGTCGTGATGATCGGCGCGCCGAGCTCGCGAAGGCAGGCGGCGGCCGCCTCGGCGGGGGCGCGGCCGGTGACCCGCATGCGCTGGTAGTTGACGATGAAATGCGCGGTGTCGTCGATCGCGATGCCGAGCGCCACCGATCCGATCAGGCTCGTCGGCAGGGAAAGATCGGCGAGCCCGACCCCGAGCAGCCCGAAGAACATCACGACCGGTCCCACGTTCGGCACCATGGCGACGAACCCGACGCCGAATGAGCGCAGCGAGACCACCATCAGGACGAGGATCGCGGCGGCGGAGAGCGTCATCGACATGAGCTGGTTGCCGGCGATGCCGTCGGAGGCTTCCGCGAAGACGACCGTGTTGCCGGTGACGACCACCGTGAGGCCGGCGGGAAGCTCGGCCGCGATGATCGCGGCTTCGATCCTGCGGCGGAGCTCGGTGACGGCGGCCGAGCCGCTCTCCGCCGTCCGCACGAGAAGGTTCGCGCGGCTGTGGTTGCTGTTGGCGAAACGGCGGAGCTTCGCCTTGGGGATCAGGAAGAGAAGGTCGGAGATCTCGCGGCGGGTCGCGGGAACCCGCTCGGCTGCGGGATCGTCGCGCTCGACGGCGCGGTTCAGGACCGCGAGCACATCGACGATCGACAGCGTCGCGCTGACCCCGGGGACGTCGTCGACGAGCCGCTGGAGGCGGGCGAGCGCCTGCACGTTCGCGGGCTCGCGAAAGGCGCCCTCCCCGGCGCCGCTCAGCATGACGTAGACCGGCGCGGCGCCGACCAGGCGCTCGCTGGCGCGGGCGAAATCGAGGCGCACGTCGGAGCGGCGGTCGAAGAAGCTCAAATAGTCGGTGTCGACGACGGTGAAGGGAATGCACGCGGCGGCGCCGACGACCAGCAGGCACCAGACGACGAGGATCGGCGTCGGACGCGTGGTCGCGAGGGTCGCGATGCGCGCGAGGAATGCCTCGAGCGCCCCGCTCACCGCGCGCATCGCCGGGGAAGCGGGCGAGCCGCCGGTGGCGACGGCCGGGAGCGGCAGCATGGCGAAGAGCGCCGGCAGGCCGGCGACCGAAACGAGCCCCATGGCGGTCACGCCGAAGAGCGAGAAGAGCGCGAACTCCTGGATCGCCGGCTGCGGGGCGACGAGCAACGCCGCGAAGCCGATCATCGTGGTCACGCCCGAGATCGCCTCCGGGAGGATGACGTCGCGGAGGCATTCCTCCGCGGCGCGCCGCGCATTGCGCAGCTCGGCGGCGAGGAGGTCGTAGCGGGCGACGACGTGGACGCCGTAGACCGCGCCCATGCAGATCAGCATCGGCCCGAGCACGATGGTGATGAGGTTGAGCGGCTTGCCGAGGACGGCAAGCAAGCCGAACGTCCAGAGCGTCGCCGTGACGCTCACGCCGACCGGCATGAGCGCGGCCCGGAGCGAGCCGCTCACGATCCATCCGACCACCGTGCCCACCAGCACCGCGAGCGGGATCAGCCGGACGACGTCGTGCAGCATGACGTCGGCCGCGCGCGCCTTGATGTGCTGGCGTCCGGTCACGAAGAAGCGGCGGTCCGGGCCGGACTCGGCGGCGAGGATCGCCGCGACCGACTCGTCGATTCCGGCCGCCACGAACTCGCCGTCGGTCATCGTCCGGAAGGAGACGTTGATGGCGGCGACCTCGCCGTCGCGCGAGACGATCGTCTTCGGATGGATGCGATCCGCGAGCACCCGGGCACGGAGGTCGGCGAGCGCGGCGGGGTCGGTCGGAATCGGGTCGACCAGGCGTTCCACGTTCACCACGTCGTCGGCGGGGGAGTAGCGAAACGAGGTCGCGTCGACGAGGCTGTCGGTCGAGCGCACGCCGGGAAGGCGCCGGATGGCCTCGGTGATGCGCGTGAGCGCTTCGAGGTGCGCGGACGTGAAGACGTCGGCGGTCTCCATGCCGATCACCATGAGGTCGTCGTCGCCGAAGTTGGCGATCGCCTCGGCGTACACGTCGCGGGCCGGATCCTCCGCCGGGAGGAGCGGCTCCTCCGAGGGATCGAGGCGCATGCCGCCGCCCGGCGCCGCGGGGTGCGCCATCGCGAAGAGCGCTGCGACCGTGATCGCGCCGATCGCCGCCACGACGAGGGCGCGGAAGCGAATCACCGCGGCAGGGAAGATCCAGACGGCGACGAACACGACGGACATCACCGTCGTCGCGGCCAGCACCGGCACGAGGGCGTCGTTCAGGGCTACCGCCTCCCGCGCGTCGTCACGACGGCGAGTGTCCCAGCGTGAGAGAAGCGGATCAAGCCGCGCTCGGGTCGCACGAAGGTACCGGACTCAACGGTGGCGGCGGCCTGTCACACTGTCATGCCATTTCTCGCCACGGGCGGGCAACGCGTCCTGGTGGCATCAGAATCGGGAATCCTCGCGAGCTTCGCGCAACGCGACGACAGGGTTGCTCACATTCCTCGGCACGGCGGATTCCGGCAGCACCATTACGGCCGGGAGCGACAACCACGTGGCGGTGAGCGCGGATCGCCGGACGTTCTATCGCGCCTTTCACTCGAGCACGGTCGGCGCGTTTCGCTACGAGCCGTAGCCACATCGGGCCGTTTCGCCGCCGTTCGTCGCTCGGTGAGCGGGCGTCGTCGAATGATGCGACGGGAGCCCGCAACATCGCGTCCGCTCCGAGGTGGGTGGCTTCTCGGCGGCGTTCGCAGTCGCCAATGGGGGACCGCTCGGGATCGTGCTCGGCGAGATCTTCGACTGATACCACGCGGCCGCCCCTCCTTCACGGACGCGCGTCGCCGCAGCTTTCGCTCACGCCCAGCGACGCGGCTCCCCCCGGCGGTGCGGTCTCCGCGCGCCGTGCCGCTATCGCATCTGATCGAACTGGACGGCGTGGCCCAGCGTGTCGATCAGCGTGCAATTGCCTCGGAGCTCCTTGAGGCTGCCCTTCACCGACGCCGCGCCGCCGCCTTGAACGCTGTTGCCCGGCCCGCCGAATGTGCACGCCGTGCCGGGCTGGAGCGGAGCCGTCGTACACGTGTCCGACGTTGCGGCGATCGGGCCTCCGCCGTTGGCGATCGAGACCGTCACGATGGTGGCGGCCTTCTTGCCGTAGTTGGTGATCTTGCAACTCGTCACGACGCTCACGTTGGCGCTGTAGATCATGAGTCCGGTCGCGAAGAGCTTGTTGGCCGCAAACGCAGGAGTCGCGACGGTCGACGCAAGCGCACCGACGGCGGCGAGGGCCAGCCGGCGACCGAGCCGCACGCTTCGTCTTGCACCATGCATATCGAGTCCCTCCGCCTCGCTTTGCCGCACGTCCGGGTTGGTCAATGCATGCAGCGAGCGTTCGCGCGCGTCGTGGATCGCGCTCGCCGCCGCCTCCTTACAGCGGGTGCTGGTGGTCTTCTTCGTGGGCTTCGTCGGGTTGGGCATCGAATCGCTCCTTTCTCAGTCGAGGTTGTCCTACTGCGGCGCGCGCTCCGCCCTCAAGTCGCGGCGGCGGAATCCGATCGCGATCATCGTGCGCCGCTCGCGGGCGGCGAGCGGCTGCCATCCATGGACGCTGCCGCGGCCGCCGAGGGCGACCGCCTCCCCTGGGGCGAGGCTGATCCGGGCCGGCACGCCGCTTGGACGGTGCACGACGAGCGCCGAGCCGCGCGACCGGCCGCGCGGCACCGCGTGCGTGAGGACGAGGTGCACGATGACCTCGTACCGGCTCGCGTCGAGATGCGGCCCGAGCACGGAGCGCGGCGGCTCGTGCAGATAGACGGCGAGGCCGGCGGGAGCGAGCGTGCACCCGAGGGCGCGCTCGGCGACGCGCCGAAGCCGCGGGTCGGCCGCGAAGCGGCTGAGCACCGGGCCCGGCGAAAGCGCCATCCGGACGCGCGGTGGCCGACCGCCGGCAAGTCGCCGGCCGACTTCCTGGCAGAGCGCCGCGAGCAGGCGCTCGTCCACGAACGGCAGCCTGCCGAGCCGGCGCGCGCCGGACGGCGAGAGCGCCGCGGCCGCGAGGAGCAGCGCGGTCCAGGCATCGGCGCGTGCCGCGCCGGTGGCATCGCCGCGTCCCGCGCCCGTGGCATCCACGTACCCGGCATCGGTGGCGTCGCCGCGCCCGGCGCCGGCGGCATCGGGGCCGGGCGCGAGACGATGCGCCCCTCGGCCGAGCACGTGCAGCGCGAGAGCGTGACGGCGCGGATCCCGTCCGACGTGGCGCACGAGCCGGCGGGCGAGCCGCCGCGCGGGAGGCAACCGTTCGCCCCGTGGTGAGGGCGCGTGGAGACCGGCCAGGAGCTCGTCGAGGCGGCGGCGGTCGCGCGCCGCCATGCGCGCGCGCTCGGGAGCGATCGCCGCGGTGAGGGCCACCGCGGCGCGGTCGCATCTCGCCGTCGATCGGTCTGGCCTCGCGTCGCGAGCGACGGCGAACGCGCCGGCGGACGTGCAGAACCGGAGCAGCGCGAGCACGTCCGCGCGCGCGAATCGCCCCGGGCGCACGCAGCGCGCGACGACGTCGCACACGCGAACGCGCCGCACCCGGTTCAGGAAGGCGAGCAGCGCGACCACGTCGCGCGCCGAGCCCGCATCCGTCCACTCCGAGCCGTGGCCGTGGACCGCGATCACGACGCGCCCGCCGTCCGTGGCGTGCATGATCCGAAACGGCGGCGTCAACCGCGACTCGAGGACGTCCGTCACGGCGACGCGCCGGCCGCGCATGCGCGCCGGCGGCGCGGCGACGGCCCGTCCGGAACGGTCGAGCACGAGCTCGTGCAGGACCGCCGTCGCGGTGGACCGGCGCCCGATCTGCCGCGCGAGGCGGGCGAGTCGTCGCGTCACGCCGGCGCGCGCGAGCCCGGGCACCGGCCGTCGCGGCGTGCCCGCGTTCGGGCGAAGCGAGCGCGCCGCCGGTCGCGGGGGATCGACGAGCGGCCGGACGTGCGACGCCGCGAGGTCCCACAGCCGTACGGGC
Organism: Polyangiaceae bacterium; assembly: GCA_031400185.1. GTDB lineage: Bacteria > Desulfobacterota > Binatia > UTPRO1 > UTPRO1 > UTPRO1. The sequence continues at coordinate 2,649 of JANNPN010000136.1, read as the reverse complement.
TCGGCCTCGACCACGATGCTGAGGCCGATCGACGGGCCGTCGGACGCGAGACGATGGGTATGACCGCCGGGCCAGTAGAGGAGCCCACCCGGACCGGCCGTGATCGGCGCGGTCGACGGCAAGGTCCGGCGCGCCACCGGCGCGGTCCGGTAGAAATCGACCAGCGCGGCTTCGCCGAATCGGCGGACCAGGGCGCTCGAGTCCCAGGCGTGCAGGCGCTTCCGCCCCCGCACGACGTACTGGAACGCATGCAGATGATGGGCGTCGACGTGCGCGCCGAACGGGGTATCGGGATGAGTGCCGAAGAAGCAGGTGAAGCGCGCTGGCCGCGGTCCGAGCATCCGCAGCAGCGGGCTCACGACCTGCAGCAGACGCGCGTACGCGTCCCAGTCCGCGACCTGCAGATTCGGGACCTGGAAGCCGAAGGCGAAGGGCGCGGTTTTCGCGCCGACGCGCGCGACGTACGCGTCGAAGTCGCGGTCGGACGCCCGCGGCAGGTAGTGCTCGTAGTAGGTCGGCTGCCCGTCGCCGACGTAGGGCAGGAACGTCAGGGTCGTCGCCGCCGCCGCGTCGACGCGGCGAGGAGCGCGCCTGCGGCGCAGACCACGGAGCATCGTCCGGGTCTCGGCGGACGCATCCGCGACGACCAGCTCGGCCGCGGCGACGAGCCAGCCGAAGCATTCCTCCGGCGACACGAGCGCGCCTGCCGCCTCTTCCGCGGCGGGCGCTCCAGCGCGGGCGAGCCGCACCATCTGCTCGCCGAGCGCCGCGAGGTCGGCCGCCATGCTCAGCGTCCGTTCCGCGGCCCCGCGCCGAGGCTCTCCCGGAGATGGCGGATCGGCGTGAAGGCGTGGCTCAAGAGGGAGCGGCGGCCGATCACGATGCGGGCGGTGCCCGCCATGCCCGCGAGATAGGGGCGGTGCTTGCCGTCGACCTGGACGCCGTCGTCGCCGAGATCGACGAGCGCGCGGAAGGTGGTGTTCTCGGCGCCCGCGAGCGTCGCCGGGCTCACCCAGCGGAGCGTTCCGTAGCGCACGCCGTAGCGCTGGTAGGGGAAGCCGTCGAAGAGGAGCTTCACCACCTGGCCGGCGTCGAGACGGCCCGCCCCCGCGGACGGTACGTCGAGCTCGGCCTGCAGATCCTCGCCGTCGCACGCGAGCTCGCAGAGGACGTCCCCCTCCGCCACCACCGCACCGGGGGCGCGAACGCGAGCGCGAAGCCCGACGCCGGCACATGGGGCGGTGACCTCGAGGTCGTTCCGCGTACCGCCCGCGACCTCGTCGCGGAGCGTGGCGGCGCGGATCTCCGCCTTGGCAGCGGTCTCGGCCTCGCGGCGCTCGGTCTCCGCATACTGCGTGGCCCGCATGGCCATCTCGTGTCCGAGCTTGGTGATCGCGACCCGCGTTTCTACGAGGGCGAGCTCCGACTCGCGGAGGTCGGTCTCGACGCGACTGGCCTCGAGCTCGCGCACGAGCGCGTCGGCCGAGCTCGAGAGGCCCTGCTCGGTGAGGGTCCGGTAGCGCGCGACGAGATCGCCGACCAGGGCCTGCTGCTTGTGGCGAAGCGCCAGGACCTGCGCGAGCCCGGTCGCGCGTGCGGTCAAGCGCTCGCGCTCCGCCTCGTCGGCCCGCCGCCCATCCTCGTACGCGTGGCGGGCGTTCGCGAGCTTCTCGCGCGCACCCGCCAGCTCACGGTCGAGCGCGGCGAGCTCGGAGGACCGGTCGCCGACGAGTGAGGACCGGACCACGAAGAGGATCGCGCCTTTCTCGACCGGGCTCGTGTCACGAAAGTCGACGCGCGTCACCACCCCGCCGCGCGGCGCGCGCACGGGATCGGTGCCGCTGCGCGGGATCAGCCGAAAGGGGCTCGCCACCGTCTCGGGGACGCGGATCGCCACCGCGAACACCAGCGCGAGCACGAAGACGGCGATTACGAACGCCGCGAGCCCGCGCACGATCCAGGGCGGCGGCCGGCTCGGCAGAAACGGCGGCGCGGCGTCGGGCGCGGCGGAGCGTGGGTCGTCCATGATCCGTCAGAGTCCGAGCTGCTGCGCGCACAGATAGTAGTAGAGGCCCTGGCGCTTCATCAGCTCGTCGTGATCCCCGACCTCGACGAGGCGACCCTGGTCGAGCACGAGGATCTGATGGGCGTCGCGGATCGTGGAGAGCCGATGCGCGATCACGAACGCGGTCCGTTCGACGAGGAGCTCGTCCAGGCTCTCCTTCACCGCCCGCTCCGATTCGCTGTCGAGGGCGGCCGTCGCCTCGTCGAACACCAGGACGGCGGGCCGCGTGTAGATGGCGCGCGCGATCGCGATGCGTTGGCGCTGGCCGCCCGAGAGGGCGAGCCCCGACTCGCCGATCCTCGTCTCGTAGCCGAGCGGCAGGCGCTCGATGAAGTCGTGGGCGTTCGCGGCGCGCGCCGCGGCGATCACGCGATCGCCGTCGGGCTCGGCCTCGCCGAAGGCGATGTTGCGCGCGATGGTGTCGTCGAAGAGATAGGTGTCCTGCAGCACGAAGCCGATGTGCCGACGGAGGACGCGGTAGTAGAGGCTTCGGAGGTCGACGCCGACGAAGAAGATGGTCCCCTCGGTCGGCTCGAGGAGGCCCGCGAGGCACTTCACGAGGGTGGTCTTGCCGGAGCCGCTCC